>NZ_JAAMOZ010000001.1:1935312-2257864 GCF_011758645.1 Brooklawnia cerclae
TGGACGCCCAGGAGATCGGTTGGAACCCCCACGGCCTCGTGATCCCCGGGCGGAACGGCCGATGAGTCAGTCCCGAGGCGGCGGTCATGCCGGTTCGCGCCGAGCCACCCTGGTCGGCGCGGGCGGCATGGCCGCGGTCGGGGTCGTCTGGTCCCTGGCCGGTTGCTCGGCCAGCCACTCGCCCGACTCAACGGTTCCGGCATCCTCGTCGCACGCGAACGGGGCCTCGGCAACGGCCGGGTCGAGCGCCGAGGCCACCGCCGGCGGCGACGTCTACCGGGTGAGCGGTGAGGACAACCCTCCCGGCGGGCCCGAGCCGTTCGAGGTGGAGGTCACGCTGGACGAGAACGTGATCACCGCGGTGACGTTCACACCGCAGGCCACCAACTCCGAGTCGAACCGTTTCCAGCGCATCTTCGCCAAGCAGATCAGCGACCAGGTGCTCGGCAAGACGCTGGACGAGGCCCGCGCCGTCCGGATCTCGGGCGCCTCGCTGACTTCCGAGGGCTTCGCGGAGGCCCTCGCACAGATCGAGCAGCAGGCCGGGTGAGCCGGCCGCGAGTGATGACCGAGTCGGAGTTCCATGCCACCGGCACTCGCTGGCGCATCGACACCGCGCGTCCACTGGATGCATGGGTCGCCGACGCCGTACGCGATCGCATCGACTCCTATGAGGCCGCCTTCTCGCGGTTCCGGCCCGATTCGACGGTGGCGGCCGCGGCCAGGCAGGCGGGGACGTTCATGTTCCCGCCCGAGGCCGATCCGCTGTTCGACGTCTACCGGCGTCTCGACGAACTCACGGGTGGGGCGGTCAACCCCCTCGTGGGGGTCAGCCTCGCCCACCTCGGGTACGGGGCGGTGCCGACCCTTCGTCCCCGACCGGGCGCGAGACCGGCACCGGTCTTCGGCGAGGTATGCCACTGGGACGGCCGTTGTCTGCACACACGGGAGCCGGTGAACCTCGATTTCGGCGCGGCCGGCAAGGGACAGATAGCCGACCTCGTCCTGCAGATGCTGCGGGACGAGAGCACCGTCGGGCACGGACCGGTGGTCGTCGATGCCGGTGGCGACATCGTCCGTGACGCCGGCGCACGCCGCGACGCCGAACGGGTGGGGCTGGAGAGCCCGTTCGAGCCGGGACGGGTGATCGGGGTGTTCACGCTCGGCAGCGGTGCGGTCTGCGGATCCGGTGTCGGACGGCGCGCCTGGGCCGGACGCCATCACGTGCTGGACGCGCGAACCGGGGAACCGGTCACCGGGATCGTCGCCACCTGGGCCATGGCGTCCACCGCTCTGATGGCGGACGCCGCAGCCACCGCGCTGTTCTTCGCCGACCTCGACGAGGTCTGTTCGGCCTTCATGGCTGTGGGCGTCCGGGTCAGGGCCGACGGGTCCGTCGAGTGGTTGGACGATCCACGGTTGGAGATCTTCACAGAACATCAGGAGAGCTGACATGAATGCCTCATCCGCCCAGGTCGTTGCGATACCAGGCCACTCCCCCGGCCCGCTCGCACGTCTCGTCGCCCGGAGCGGCCGCTGGTCGATGTACCGGTGGACCGCGGCCGGGCTCGCGCTGGTCGAGGTGTGCGCGCTGGGCGCGGCCGCCGCCGGGCAGTTGCTCGCTGGGCCGATCGACCTGCTCATGAGCCTGGCCGTCGCGGTGGCAGTCAGCATCGTGGCCAACAGGGCGTGCGCCGCGCTGTGGCATGCGCCCGTGCGGGACGAGTCCGCCCTCGTCACCGGGCTGATCGTCCACCTGGTCGCCTGGCCGGGAACCGATCGGGTCTCGTTACTGGCCGTCGTGGTGACCGCGGGGATCGCCGCGGTGTCGAAGTACGCGCTGGTGGTGAGGGGACGCCGCCTCGTCAACCCGGCGGCCGTCGGGCTCGCTGTGAGCGGGCTCGTCGGCCTGGGATCGGGTAGCTGGTGGGTCGCCACCCCCGTGCTGTTGCCGATGGTCGCAGTCACGGGCCTGCTCGTGCTCCAGCGCTCCGCGACCTGGCCCGCCGCTGCCGGTGCCTTCATCACGGGCCTCGTGGGCCTCACCGTATGGCTGGCCGGCTCGGGCGCGAGCGTCCCGCAGGCCGCCGCCTCGGCCCTCGGGTCGTATCCGGTCGTCTTCTGGGCGGCGTTCATGGTGACCGATCCCCAACTGCTGCCCGCACGACGCCTGCACCAGGTGGTCGCGGGGGTGGCGTCCGGGATCGCGCTGGCGATTCCCTTCAGCCTGTCCATCGGCGCCCTCACCGTGTCGTCCTCCCCTGCGACGGCTGTGCTGGTGGGCAACCTCGTCGCTCTCGGGCTGCGTGCGCGGCGCAGCCGGGCCGTGGACGCCCGGGTCGGTGCGACGCGGTCATTGGGTGGCGACATCGTCGAGGTCGACCTGATCACCTCGCGTCCCATCAGCATCGAAGCCGGCCAGTACGTGGAGCTGACGGCACCGTCCGGGCCGTGGACAGCACGCGGGAACCGTCGCGCGTTCACTCCCACCAGCACCACAGGCACCCCGGGGACGGGATTGCAGATCATATTCCGCGCCGGCGAGCCGCTCAGTTCGTTCAAGCGCAGCCTGCTGACCGACGGAGCCCCCCTGCGCCTGGAAGGTGTTCGCGGAGATCTGACGCTGCCCGGCGACCCGGGCATTCCCCTCGTGCTTCTCGCCGGCGGGGTCGGGATCACCCCGTTCATCGCATTCGCCAACCAGCTTCGCGCCCGCGGCGAGGTACGGGACGTGGTCCTGATCCACTGCGTCCGGCATGTCGACGAGATCATCCATCCGGAGGTGCTCTCCGGCTTCCGTGTGATCGTGGTCAGCCCCGACACGGACGGGAAGCTGCCCGAGGACTGGCTTCGGCTCACAGGGTCCGTCCCCGACGCGGAGGCCCTGAAACGCCTGTGTCCCGATATCGGGAAACGGCTCGCCTACGTCGCGGGCTCGCCCCGATCGGTGGCTCGGTACCGACGGGCGCTACGTGCCGCCGGGGTGCTCCGGGTACGCAGCGAGGCACTGGTCGGCATCTGAGACCGGGAGCCCCGCGGTGAGACGTCGGCATCAGCGCATGGCCCCAGCACGCCGAAAAGACGAATCCAGCACACCGGGCAGATGGCCGATCTAGGCTGGAGGCACTGGATCGACACGACCTGACTACGCACAATGCCGGGCGGGTTTCGTGGATCGGGTCAGGCCGGGCAGATGGGCCGTGACTTGAGAACGCACCCCCGTCCAGAGGTGGAGGACTCCATGACCAACGACACCGACACGTTCGACCCTGTCGCACGAGGATTGGGTGTGGTACGCACCATTCTCGGCGTCAGCGGGATTCTGACGCTCCTGCTCGGGCTGGCGATACTGATCTGGCCGGGACGCACCGCCGAGGTGCTCGTGGCGCTGCTCGCGATCTACACGGTGGTCACGGGGCTGGTCTACGTGGGCACAGGGATTCGCGCGACGATGCACGCGACGTGGTCGCGGATCGCATCGGTCGTGCTCGGCATCTTCCTCATCGTCGCGGGCATCATCGCCTTCGCCAACATCGGCGCAGCCACCGATGCGTTCATCGTTGTCATCGGCGTGTTGGTCGGCATCGCATGGATCGCCGAAGGGATCTTGGAGCTCGCCTTCGGCCTCAACGGAATCGCCAGACCCCGTGGTTGGACGATCGCCTTCGCCGTCATCAGCATCCTCGCCGGCGTGCTGCTGCTGTTCTCCCCCATGCTCATCGCGGTGATGTGGATCTGGCTGGGCGTGCTCGCCGTCGTCCTCGGCATCGCCCAGATCATCGACGCGTTCCAGATCGGCCGGCTCGTCCGCTGAAGCTCGGCGTGGCGGGCTCGTCCACCACGAGCGGCTGCCCACCACGAGCGACTAGCGTGAGAATGTGACTCCGGGCGGCGGGCCCGGGTCTGGCAAGGAGGTCGGACGTGACTGACGAGGCTGTTGTCGTGCATACCGGGACCACCCGTTCCCTGCGCTTCGACGAGCACCCCGAGGTGACGACGGGAGCCGGGACACCTGCCCCGGTTCCTCTGATCACCCTCAACAACGGTGTGCGTATGCCGCAACTCGGGCTGGGGGTGTGGCAGGCCGGGGACGCGGACACCGAGCGGGCCGTGCGTTTCGCGATCGACGAGGCCGGTTACCGCCACATCGACACGGCGAGGATCTACGGGAACGAGGCCGCGGTCGGGAAGGCCGTGCGGGAGTCGTCCGTGCCGCGCGAGGAGATCTTCGTCACCACCAAGCTCTGGAACGCCGATCAGGGCGATGGCTCGACGATCGCGGCCTTCGACGCCAGCCTGCAGCGGCTCGGCCTCGACTACGTCGACCTGTATCTCATCCACTGGCCGCTCAAAGGATCCGACCGGTTCATCGAGACGTGGCTGGCCCTCGAAAAACTCCTGGCGTCCGGCCGCACGCGTGCCATAGGCGTGGCCAACAACAAGCCGCACCACCTGCAGACCCTGTTCGAGCACGGCTCGGTCGTCCCGGCGGTCAACCAGATCGAGTTGCATCCTCATCTGCCCCAGCACCTGACCAGGGAATTCGATGAGGACCACGGCGTCGTGACCGAATCGTGGAGCCCCCTGGGGGGCAGCGACCGGCAGGGCTGGGGGCCGGCGTCCAAGCCGAACACCCTGTTGGGTGACCCGCTGCTGACCGGGATCGGGGCCGCACACGGCAAGACCGCCGCCCAGGTGATGATCCGCTGGCACATCCAGAACGGCCTGGTCGTCATCCCCAAGTCGGTGCACGAGGACCGGATCCGCCAGAACATCGACGTCTTCGACTTCGAGCTCACCGGCGGCGAGATCGAGCAGATCGCGGGTCTCGACAACGGTCAGCGCGTGGGCAAGGACCCGGACGACTTCGTCTGAGTGATCTCCGGCAACAGCGACTCCAGCCGTGAGTAGCTGGTCTCCATGCCGTCGACCATGCCGGTACCCAGGATCGCGTCGCGTGCCTCGGCACTCGGATACGTGATGACGATCACCAGCAGAGTGCCGCCGTCGACCGGGGTGAGAGTCATCTCGTTGACGGTGACCGGCGCCTCGCCGCCGATCAAGATCTCGGTCGTGACCGCGCGACGCGGCGGGCTCGATGCGAGCAGTTCCCCCGTGAACCCGAAGCGATTCCCGGCGTCGTTCTCCCACTCGTAGCGATACCTCTCGCCGACGGCCACGGCGACCTCGCACACGGGCATCGTCCAACCGTCCGGGCCCAGCAGCCAGCGCTTCATGATGTCGGGGTCGTGGTGCGCCCGCCAGACGTCCGTCAGATCGCCACGGATCACCCGACCCGTCCGCACCTGCGTGTCGCCGAGGATCTGGGCCTGCACCGCGTTCCCGGCGGCGAAGGACGACAGGTCGGCCACGACGGCGTCGATCTGCGCCATCGCCGTCCGCAGGCCCTCCTCCATGCCCATGCGGACCAGTTCCTCGAGTTCGTCCAGACTGTTGAACGTGCTCACGGTCGTGACCCGGGACCCCTCCCCGATGGGCTCGAACCCGACCGACATGCGGGTCGTCGGCAGTTCGACATTCGGTGAGCCGTCGGGATGGGCGAAGCCATCGATCACCTCGAAGCGGCGGGGCGCCTCGACCAGGAGGAACTCCCAGTAGCCGTGCGAACTCTCGCCCTGCGGCCCGGTCATCCGGTAGTCGGACCTGCCACCCTGGGTCATGTCGTGCCGCGTGAACGTGGCGGGCCATTCGGGCGGGCCCCAGAACTTCTCCAGTTGTCGGGGGTCACAGTACGCGTCCCACACGCGGCGGACGGGAACCGGGTATTCGGCGATGACGGTCAGGGTCAGGGTTCCAGGGTCTTTGCGTACCTCTGTGATGGGCATGTCGGAGCCTTTCGTCGCTCGATCAGTGCTCAGGGTCGGCGAGCAGTGCATCCAACCGGGCCACGCGCCCGCGCCAGATCTGCTCGTACTGGTTCAGCAGGGACTGCGCCCGGCGCATCGCGTCGGGGTTGCCATACACGCAGCGTTCGCGCCCGCGCGATCGTTTCGTCACCAGACCCGCGTCCTCCAGGATGGCGACGTGCTTCTGCACGGCGGCGTACGACATGTCGTAGGACGCCGCCAGCTGCGTCACCGTCGCATCACTCGCGAGGGTGCGACGCAGGATGTCTCGGCGGGTGGCGTCGGCGAGGGCACCGAAGACCCGGTCGGTCTCGTCCTCGGTGAGCGCGTCCGATGCACCTCTATCTACAACCATTTGGTTGTAGATTATTCAATAGATTGCTTCCGGTCAAGAGTCGCTGACGGCGCGAATCGCCTTGCCCGTCAGATTCCGGGTGCTGATCCGTCCTGAAAGATAGTGGATGATCCACCCTTCACTGGTTCCCCCTGTGTTGGCCCCACTGTCCCCCGGTGGGGATTGAATGGCACGCCCCAAAGTGCCGAGGCGGACTGGGTGCCCATCGACAGACGGCACCCAGTCCGTCTGTCTTTCCTTCGGCCGCGCCGTTTCGCATCGCGCCTCGATACGGGGCGCCTCACCTCCGATCACCCGCGAATCGGTAGGCTCTCGGCCTTGTCCACAAAGTACGCGGACAAGGCCGTCTTCCCCCGTTGCCCACATAGTCCCTTGTTGTCACGAGTCTTCCGCATCACACCACAGGCACCGCAACAAACCTTCGCGGGCGACAGGTTTGAGGCGTGTCGTCGTCCTACTTGTCGGAGGGGCGTCCTCCTTGTGCCGTCACAGCCACCACCACGACTCGCCCCCCAGGGGGAAGTCGAGGTTTGAAGAGCAGCACTGGTCGGACTGACGTTGTGGACCTGACGCGCCGGAGACGCCCCCCATCGCGAGGCATGGCTCGGTACCGGGGGAGCCCGCAGCGAGGTTCGCGCGGCCGTACCCAGCCATCGACACGCCACAAGGCGAGCCATGGACGGAGTTGACCACACGTCCTCGGCTCCCCCGCATGACGAAGATCTGGTTCTCGCCGCCGCCGACGGCGACATGGATGCGGCCGCCGAATACCTCATCACCAGGCATGGGAGCTTTTTTCACGCCATGGCGAGCCGTATCGCCGGCACGACCATGGATCCCGAGGACCTCCTGGCCGAGGCGATCACGAACCTGCTCGCCAAGTGGGCTCAAGGCACCGGACCACGCAGGAACGTGCGGGCGTACGTGGTGTCGGCGATGCGGAATCGCATCATCGACGAGTCTCGATCGCCGCGATCGCGGGTGCTCCCCCTCGGCACGGTCCCAGAGCCCGAGATCGAGGACGAAAGAAGCCATCACCAGGCTGAGCTGAGCGAGGAGTTCGAGTACGTCCGCCGGGCCATGTGGCTCCTACCGGAGGACCAGCGCACGGCCATCATCGCCACGATTGTGGAGGGCTGCAAGCCACGGGAACTCGTCGGACGACTCGGGCGTCCTCCCGCCGCCATCTATTCGCTCACCCGGCGCGCACGCGTCAACCTCCGCCGCAACATGCTCCGCGTCATGCTCGAACAGAGCGCATCCACCGAGTGCCATGTCACCGCGCGACACCTGCCGGAGGTCATTCCGGTCGAGTTCCCCGGTTCGCCGGACAACCCCGCGATGCAACACATCAGCACCTGCCGCCACTGCTCGGCCGCGTGGGTGCGTTTCGCCTCGATGCCGGCCGCACTCGGCGTCCTACCGGCCGACCCCACCGGGCCCGGTCAGGCCGCCGAGTGATCCACGCGGTCTTGTGCCGACGCGTTGTACTCGTCGATCGTCGCTGTCACATGCCTGTCGTCATAGCGCCAATACAGCACCGAGGCGACCGCGATCGCCACCGCGGCGACACCTGCGGTGAGCCTGACGCCCTCGACAGTGGCCTGGCCTGTCGTCGACCCGAGAGCCACGAGCGCCGGTGTGACGAACAGCACCAGCGACTGGCCCAGTGAGGTGATGAAGTTGCGCGACGCGAAGAACATCCCCGCCCGGTTCACCCCGGTCTTGATCGTGTCGTACTGCGTCAGGTCGGCGAAAGCTGCGGCCGGCAGGATGTTGGTCACCGAGATGGGAAACCCGATCAGCAGCCCGATGAGCACGGCGAACGTGGTGGACCCCATGACCTGCAGCACCACCGGGTACCAGAAGATGGCCGCATAGATCACGATGTAGGCCAAGCATGCCCCCACCATGAGGGGTTTCTTGCCGAATCGCCTGGCCAGCGCGTTGATGGGCCAGTAGCTGGCGATTCCGACGACGATCGCCAGGCCCGAGACCACGGTAGCGAACGACTCGGGCGCGCCGATCAGCATCGTGACGTAGTACAGCAATGTCGCGTTGAACAAGGTGAATGCCACCCACATGATCAGGTACGCACCGAGCAGGACCACGAAGTTCGGGTAACGCAGCGTTGCCCGGAAGGACGACAGCAGCGGCACGTAGGCGGGCTCGAACCTCACCCAGCGGCGCTCACGAACCGTGAACGCGGGGATGGCGGCAAACACGAAACCGATGACGGAGAACAGTGCGAAGGTCGCCCGCCAGGCATCGAGTTCGCTCAGCCCCGCACCGTCCAGCGCGCCCTTGATGATCGGGCTGAGGAACACCACCGCGCTCCCGACCACATAGAAGAGCGTGTTGAGCGTGAAGAACCACACCCGGCGGTGGGTGTCGGTGACCAACTCGGCCTGGAGTGCGTAGAACGGCACGAGATAGACCGAGGACGACACCAGGTTCACCAGCATGAACACCGAGACCCACACGGTGTTGACCCAACTGGCGTGGCCCGTCGGGGTCAACACCAGCAGCGCCGTCGACACGGCCCACGGCACGACCGCCCACCGCATGAACGGGATCCTGCGCCCGGAGGCTCCCCCGGCACGATCGGACACGTAGGCGATGAGCGGGTCGACGACGGCGTCGATGACGCTGCCCACACCGCGCACCACCGCGAAGGTCACTGCCGCGGCGGGCAGAAGCACAGGCAGGGACGAGGTCGGCTGCGGGATGAAGACGACCATCAGATAGCTCGTGATCAGCCCCGAGAGCAGGGCACGGGCGAAGTCCGCCAGGCAGAAGTTGATCAGGACGCTCGTCGGTGTGCCGGGCCCGGCGCCGGGTGGCGCGGCGGCCTCCTCCGGTGCGCGCGGGGTCGCCGTGGTCTCGCTCATCTGTTCTCCCCTGGTGATTCGTCGGATTCGGTCTGGTCGCCGGGCGTCAGGGCGTCGACGAGCCGCTGCCGGAACAGCGACGGCTCGTCGCGGGCCGGAGAATGGCCCGACCCCTCGAACCACACGAGATTCACCCGCGGCGCCTCGAGCAGCGCGGCATACTCCTCCACGAGGTCCGACGGCGTGGTGTGATCATGGCGTCCCTGGAAGAACCAGACGGGAACACCCAGCCGGGGTGCCTGCGACCGGAAGTCATAGGACGTGGCGGTCGGCCACAGCTGGCTGAGGCTCCTCACCACCCCGAGCCTGCTGCCGATCCGTTCGGCGAGCGGCACGGGCCATGCGTAGCGGCGACGCGGGGGGACGACCGCCGCCGCGTCCTCGCCGGCATCAACGGGATATTCTCCGGGCAAGGGAAGATATCGTCCCAGGACAGAGCGCTGGATCGCGAGCCCCAGCAGCACGGGTCGGTACTGGGCCAGGCGTGGGGGGCCGACACGGTGCAGAAGCGCTACGTCGCGGCGGGCCGCCCGGCGTGTACGTGCAGCCACCGTCCGGTCGCGGGCGACGCGAACGGCCTGGTCGAGCGCCCACGACCAGCTGAGCGCCTCACCGTGTACCCCGTCCACCGCCTGCCCCGATCCCACATAGCCCGCGATGTGTTCCGGGTGGCGTTTGACGAGCAGGATGCCGAGTTCGCTGCCCCACGACTGGCCGAGCACGTACACCGGTGCGCCCGGGTTTCTGGCAGCCACCCGGGAGACCAGTTCGGCGGCGTCCTCGACCAGCGTGTTCACCGTGAGCCGCGAGCGGCCCGCGCCGAAAAAGCTCGCTCCGGCTCCCCGCTGGTCCCACGTGACAAGGGTGAAATGCTCGGCGAGCGCCGCATGCCGGTCGAGGAATGCCCGTCCGTTCGCGAAACCCGGACCTCCGTGCAACACCAGGAGCACAGGCAAGCCCACCCGCGCGGCGAGTACCTGGATCTGTTGTGGACGACCGCCGAGGCGGACGCGACGACGAAGGTCCACCGCATGATCGGTGGGGCCGGACGGTGTCGACCGGAGCAGCGTCATCGGGATCACGCCGTCAGCAGGCCGGCGTCCAGCACGTACTGGGCGCCGGTGATGTAGCGGGCGCGGTCGCTGGCGAGGAACAGCACCAGTTCGGCGACATCGGCGGTCTCGACCCACGGAACCGGCAGCAGGTTGCCCGCGGAGGCCTCGGCGATCTCCTCCGGCGTCTTTCCCTCCATGGCCGCCAGACCGTCGTTCATCTGGGTGTCGACCCCCGTCGGATGGATGGACACGGCCCGGATGCCATGCGGGGCGAGCTCGATCGCCAGCGACTTGGTCAGGCCGATCACTCCCCACTTGGACGCCGAGTAGTGCGACAGGCGCCGCATTCCGCGCAGGCCACCGATGGACGAGTTCGTGATGATGACGCCGCCGCCCCGCTCGACGAGCGCGGGCGTCGCAGCGCGCGTGGTGTGCCAGACCCCGCCGAGGTTGATGTCGATCATGTCGCCCCACTCCCGGTCGGTCAGCTCGTGCGACAGACCGTAGGCACAGATACCGGCGTTGGCGAAGACGATGTCGAGACCACCGAACTTCGTGACGCCCGCCGCGACCGCCTGTTCCAGGGACGCGAGGTCGCGCACGTCGCCACGGGCGGCGAGGAAGTGATCGGCGCCGATCTCGGCGGCGAGGGCCTCCAGGCCGTCCTCCTGGTGGTCGAGGTAGGACGGATAGGCCAGCGGCGCCAGGCGGTCGAACCCGATGACGTTCGCACCCTGTGCGGCGAAAGCGCGGGCGACCCCGCGTCCCTGCCCGCTCCCGGCCCCGGTGATCAGCACCGTCTTCCCCGCGAACTCCCCCGGACGCGGCCCCGCGGCCACCGGCTCGGCGTCGAGGCGTCGTGCTTCTTCCTTGACGCCATGCGGTGCCACCCCGGGACGAGGTGCCGCGTCGTCCGGCACCGTCACCGAGATCTGCTCGGCGACCGCCGGTGCGACGGCGAAGTTCCTGGTCGGAGCCGCTGCGAAGGCCGCGAACGGATCGTCCGGCCCCTCGAACAGTTCGAGGGCGCTCTGGTCCGGGTCGACGCCCAGCGCCTCGTTGACGATGTTGGTGGCGACCATGAGCCCGGCGAACGCGACCAGCAGCACCAGTCCCTCCTCACCGAGGCGATCCCGGATGCGGGCGGTGACGGCGTCGTCCGCCCGGCCTTGGGACGCGACGCCCCGCCCGAACTCGGCGAGGTCGGTCTCCTCGGGGCTCAGCGGCTCACCGGACGGATCGTCCCCCCTCGCGAGCAGGGCACGCCGGAAGTACAAGGAGCAGATGAGGCACTCGTTGGCGGTCGAGATGGCATGGCTGACGACGATCGTGCCCCGCTCGCCGATGAACGGGATCAAGGCATCGCGCAACGGATACCACGTCATCAGGGCATCGAACGCGGGTGCCGAGCGGAGCAGCGTCTGCTTCATGTGGGTCATGCCGTGAGCCGCATGCTCCTCGTCCCAACGTCTCCGAGCCTCAGGCGGCAGATCGTCGTAGGCGGGCCTGGTGACGTAGGTGATCATGCGCCCCATTGTTCATCGCGGCTTCCGCCGCAGCCGAAACCTCCGACGGCACTTCTCGCGCACCGGGAGACAGGTGTCCCGGACGCTTCACGCGGGTACCGTCGCTTCCCGCTGGCCATATTTCGCCCGCGGGAACACACAAGGCCCGCGGCAACCGAGCGGCTCCTGGCCGGAGGCCGCGAGGCCCAGGAAACGGCGTGGTCACAGCCGGGTCATCCCTCAGGAAACGGGCGCCCCGCACGGCCGCGCACCTCGACCGGAAGAGGACGGACGACCGTGGGTGACATGTTTCGTATCACGAACGTGAACGTGTTCGACGCCCGGGCGGGACGCATCGCCGGGCGCTTCGACGTCGTCGTCGCGGACGGCACGATAGCGGCGGTCACCCCGGTGGGCGACGGTCTCCCCGGCTCGCCCACGGACTCCGGCGGCGCGATCATCGACGGCACCGGGAAGACCGTCATCCCCGGGCTCATCGACGCCCACTGGCACACGGCGTTCTCCACGGTTCCGGCCATGGTCGCCACGACCAGCGACATCGGCTACGTCGTCGCCCGGGCGGTGGCCGGCGCGCGCGACACCGTACTGCGGGGCTTCACGACCGTGCGCGACCTCGGCGGCCCGTCCTTCGGCATCAAGCGGGCCATCGACGAGGGTGCCGTCCCAGGGCCGCGCATCTATCCCTCGGGCGCCTTCATCTCGCAGACCGGGGGCCACGGCGACTTCCGCATGCCCAACGACGTGCCACGGGGCATAGCCGGGAATCTCAGCTACAGCGAGATCGTCGGCGCCGCGGTCATCGCCGACGGTGAGACCGAGGTGCTCCGCGGAGCGCGGGAGATGCTGCGGCAGGGGGCCTCGCAACTCAAGGTGATGGCAGGAGGCGGGGTGGCTTCCCGCTATGACCCGCTCGACGTCAGCCAGTACACCCCGCGCGAGATCAGCGCCGCTGTCGACGCCGCCGAGAACTGGGGCACCTACGTGACCGTGCACGCCTACACGCCCCGGGCGGTACGCACGGCGATCACCGCTGGGGTTCGCTGCATCGAGCACGGCCAACTGCTGGACGAGCAGACTGTCGCGTCGATGGCCGAACAGGGCATCTGGTGGTGCCTGCAGCCGTTCGCCCTGGAGGCCGATCAGCTCCCGCCCGCCGGCCCGAATCGGGACAAGTTCCTCCGCATGGTCGCCAGCACCGACAGCGCCTACGAACTGGCTATCAAGCACCGGGTCAAGGTCGCCTTCGGCACCGATACCCTCTTCGACGCCGCCCTCGCCGCACGCCAGGGAGCGCAGTTGGCAAAACTCACCCGCTGGTACAGCCCGGCGGAAGTACTGCAGCAGGCGACCTGGCGCAACGCGGAACTGCTGTCGCTGTCGGGGCCACGGAACCCGTATCCGGGGACGCTCGGCGTCGTCGAGACGGGCGCGATCGCCGACCTGATCCTGGTGGACGGCGACCCCGTGGCCGACATCTCGTTGATCGCCAGGCCGGACGAGGCGTTCTCCGCGATCATCAAGGACGGACGGCTCGTCAAGGGGACGGCCTCGCCCGCGGCGTGAGGCCTTCCGCCCGTGCGGGGCTCGCGAGGCGACCTCGGCAGGCAACGGTTGGCGAAGCCCCTAAGTTGGGTGACATGGACATCCTGCTGCTCGGCGGCCAGAGCCCCCGCCACCGCGAGTGGTCGCGCGCCATCGCCGCGTCCCTGGAATCACACGGGCACCGTGTCTCCCAACTGGAGTACGCGAACTGGCTCGACCAGACTCGTGTGACCGACGTGGAGCACGAGGTGGCAGCCGTGACGCACGCGGCTGCGACGTTGACCGATCCCGTGGTGGTGGCCAAGTCGGTCGGCACGCTCATCGCGACTCTGGCCATCGGGCGAGGGCTGCTGCACCCCGCAGGGGAGGTGTTCCTGGGTCTTCCCCTGGAGGCTTGGGCCGACAGCGACGAGGCCACCGCCTACCTGACCGACCTCCCGCCCCTGACGGTGGTGCAGAACGAGCACGACCCCTTCGGGTCGGCCGACGACGCGTCCCGTTTCGTGGCCGCCCATGCCCCGCGCACCTACACCGTCGAAGCCGTCCCGGGCGTGAGCACACATGACTACGTGGACGCCGAGGCGATCCATCACTGGGCCTCCGATCGCGGGTGAGGACGCGCCCGCGCACGGGCGGCCGGGGATCGATAGTCCTTCGGCTGCTGTGCTACGGTCCCAGCATCAGTTCTTGGAGGACACCGATGAACGCACAGTCATACCGCGGCCCGGTCACCGTGCAGTACGCCGGCGGCATGCTCGCGTGTCCGTCCTCCTGTCGCCGCCACTGACCGCTCGCCGAGTCCGCGCGGGCGAAGCCCCGTGCGCCATTGACAGCCGGAGACCCGATCCCGGCCGGAGCGAGCCCACCCCGGAGTCGTCCGGACCGGCAAGGCGTCCATCCCTCGTGAGCCGTCGGAATCCCCCGGAGATCCGGCACTCCTTCCACCCAACTCGCCTACATGAACCGATACTGAGCCAATGACAAGGAGAATCACATGGCCTCTCTGACCTCTGGCCTCGAAGCCGACCTGCTCAACAAGCCGGACCCAACCGATCGATCGAGCTTCCCCGAGACGAACGTCGAGCAGACCCCCGACGGGGCCTTCCGCCGTCAGCGCAACTGGTTCTCCGGGCGGTTCGGTGACGGCCCGGGACAGGCGCCCGCCGAGCCGGGGCGGTACCTGCTGCTCGGCAACCCGGGCTGCGGCTGGAACCGCAGGCAGCTGATCCTCCTGCGACTGCTGGGACTCAGCGACGCGGTCCCCTTCGTCCTGCTCACCGGACGGGACGAGAAGGGCTGGCGGATCGCGTCGGCCGACAACGACCTGGCCGATCGATTCGGCAGCAGCCTGCTCAACGACTACTACAGGCGCACCGACCCCAGTTTCAAAGGCCGGGGCACCTCGCCGACCGTACTGGACGCGAAGACCGGCACGGTGGTCTCGAACAACTACCACCTGCTGCCACAGGACTGGGAAGTCGCCTGGAAGGCCCACCACGCGCCCGGGGCTCCCGACCTGTACCCGGAGGCGCTTCATCAGGAGATCGACCTGCTCAACCAGCAGATCTTCGACGACGTGAACAACGGCACCTACAAGGTGCTGTTCGCCACCAGCCGCGACGCGGCGCTGACGGCCAAGACCGTCTTCGAGGCCCGCCTGGCCGACTACGACTTCAGGCTGGCGTCCCGGCGTTTCCTTTTCGGCCCCGAGATCACCGACTCGGACGTGCGGCTGTTCCAGACGCTCTCGTCCTACGAGCGCAACTACCGGCCGGGCATCGCCGAGATCTTCGGCGAGCAGGAGACCGCGCATCTGCAGGACTACGCGAACCTGTGGGCCTACGCGCGAGACCTGTTCGCGCAGGGTTTCGTCGACGACCGCGAGCTGTACTTCCTCGGCCTGGAGCCGGGCCCGTCGGGCGACTACATCGACGGCGGGCTCGTCCTCAAAGCGACCGGCCTGCTGGGCCCCGCGGAGGATCTTGCGCGTTGGCAGGAACCGTCCGGACGCGAGTCCCTCACCGGCTCTCCCCTGTACTCGGGCCCCGGTGGCGGCGGTTCCTACGAGCTGTGGCGCTTCGCCTGATCGGGTGACTTCGCCGAGTCTGCCGAAGCGGGCTTCGTGGCTGCCTACGATGGGAAAGTTCCCGTCGCGACCAGCGAGGCAGGAGATCTGCGATGAGCACCACGAAGAAGCCCGTCAAGCGCACCACAGCGGCCGACAAGCCCACCGAGGGATTCTCGGAGGACGAACGGGCCGCGATGAAAGAGCGAGCCCAGGAGTTGAAGGCCGAGTCGCGTCGCGGACGCGGGGCCAAGGCCGACCTGGAGAAGGCCGTGCTCGACAAGATCGCCGAGCTACCCGAACCCGACCGGGTGCTGGCCGAGAAGATCCACGCCATCATCAAGGAGAACGCACCGACGCTCTCACCGAAGCTGTGGTACGGCATGCCCGCATACGCGCGCGACGGCAAGGTCGTCTGCTTCTTCCAGGGCGCCAGCAAGTTCAAGGTGCGCTACTCCACCCTCGGCTTCAACGACCCCGCGAACCTGGACGAGGGCACCATGTGGCCGACCTCCTTCGCCTTGACCACACTGTCCGCCGAGGACGAAGCGCGCATCGCCGAGCTCGTGAAGAAAGCGGTGGGCTGAGGCGCGAGGAAGGTCGCGGCACTTCGTGCGTGCCCGTCCCCGATCAACCCCGCAGTTCCGACCAGTAGGACTGATCGGGGGTCGGGGCCGGCGGATCCTCGCGGGCCGGCGTCTCCTCAGCCGTCTCCTCCGGTCTGGGTCCCCCAGCCATCGCCGCGGCGATGGCCGTCGTCAGGGGAATGGTCAGCACCAGACCGATCGAGGCCACAGCGATGGAGACGAGTTCCTCGGCGATCTCGTCGTAGGTGACCAGATCGGCCAGCTTGTGATCGAGGGTGCTGGCCAGCAGGAGCAGCCCCAGCGCCCCGCCCACGTACGCGAAGGCGATCGTGTAGACCGTCGAGGCGATGTGATCGCGGCCGATGCGCATCGCACGGGCGAAGATCTTCCAGCGTGTGTCGTGCGGTGCGGCCGCGCGCAGTTCCCAGACCGAGGAGGCCTGGGTGATGGTCACGTCGTTGAGGACGCCCACGCCACCCAGCACCATGCCGCACAGCAGGACGCCGCGAACGTCGACGAGGGGCGCGTAGTACGCGAGTTGGGACATCTCCTCGCTGACGCCCGGCGTCAGGTGACTCGCCGGGATCGCCCAGGCGGCCAGGGCAGTGACCAGGGCGATACCTGCGAAGGTGCCCAGGAGCGCGGTCGAGGACTTCACCGAGACCCCGTGGGCGAGGTACACGACGATGAACAGCACCGCGCTGGCCGTGACCAGGGCGACGAGCAGCGACGGACGCCCCGCCAGGAGCGCCGGCAGGGTGAAGAACCAGATCATGGCGAGCGCGCCGACCAGCCCGCACAGGGCGGCGAACCCCTTCACTCTCGCCACGGCGACGACGGCGATCGCGAACACCGCTGCCAGCGCGAGGAGCGGGACTCCTCGATGGAAGTCCAGGAACAGATAACTGGGCAGCCCCGAGGTCTCCGTGCCGCCCGGAGTGGCGACGAGTCGCACGCTGGCGCCGATGATGTCGTCGCTCGCGATCGTCGGGCTGAGCTCGATGGTGGTCTGCTCGCCGGAATCGTCCAGCCGCACGACCACCTCGGCGTTCTGCCCGTCCTGCAGGCTTCCGGGATTCTCGATCGCCACGACCGTAGCGGTGACCTGCTCGGCGCCCTCGTACAGGACGGGCCGCTTGGCGGGTAGATCGCCGGTGCTGGGCCACAGCATCACGACGGCGATCACGGTGGCGACGAAAAGGGCGGCCATGACGGCGGCCAGGCCGACGACCACCGCACGGCTGGCCGGGGCCGGACCACCGTGGTCATGGGTGTGGGACATGGTGCCGACCCTACCGGCATCGCCTCGAGATCAGCGGGACCGCCTGCCCCGTGGCGGCGGTTCGCGGCACGATCACCGCGGCACGATCAACCTCGGTGGTGTGGTCGAGGCACGCACGCGCAACTCCGCGGGCACGGGCGACAGATCGGGGGCCTCGCCGGCGAGGGCTGCGAGGGTGGCTCGCAGAACCTTGTGCCCGAGTGTGGTGAAGTCCTGGCGGACGGTCGTCAGCGGCGGGCTGAAGTAGTCCGCACCGGCGATGTCGTCGAAACCCACCACAGAGATCTCCTCGGGAACTCCGACCCCCGCCTCGTTGAGGGCCGCGAGCACTCCGAGAGCCATCTGGTCGTTCGCCGCGAACACCGCGGTCGGCGAGCCGCGTCCGGCTTCACGATCGGCGACGAGCGACAGCCCCGCCTGGTAGCCGCTTCGGCTCGTCCAGTCCCCCGCCAGTACCTGCCAGGACATCCCGTGCCGGTCGCATGCGCGGTGCGCCGCGGCGAAACGCTGCTGCGCGTCCACCCAGTCCTGCGGCCCGGCCAGCAGCGCCACCGACCGGTGCCCCAGTGCGGCGAGGTGATCGATCGCGGCGACCGCGCCTGCCGCCTGGTCGACACTCAGCGCGGCGAGATCGTCGACATCCGCAGGGCTCGGCCCGACGACGATGACCGGGATGCTCAGGCGCAGTTCCGCGGTGCGCCGCACCAGCGACTCGCGTGAGGCGATGACGACCAGTGCCTCCACGTCGTGGTTGAGCGCTGCCTCGACCGCATCGGTCAACCCGCTCTCTGCCCCCGCACGCAGGGTTGCCAGCAGAGACACGTAGCCGTGCCGGCGCGCGGCCTCCTCGACAGCGGCGAGCGTGCTCGTCGGGCCGAAGAGGAACGAGCCCACCGCGATGAGCCCGATGATGCCGGAGCGCTGGGTGACCAGTGTGCGCGCGGCGTTGTTGCGCCGGTAGCCCAGGTCATCGATCGCCTCCAGCACCCGGGAACGCGTGGAGGGACGCACCCCGGGAAGATCGTTGATCACGCGCGAGACGGTCTGATGGGAGACACGAGCCCGCTCGGCGACGTCCTTGAGGCTCGGCGGGCGGCCACCGGCCTGGCGGCGAGCGGAACGCCCTACGTTCACGCGCCCTGCCCGTCGAGCGCACTGACGAGCCACGATGCCTCGTGACTCGCGCCCGGATCGAGGACGACGAGATCGACGCCGCTGTTGAACGCGTCCGGCGGGCAGCTCATCGGCTCGACCGCGAGCCCGGCCCGATTCAACTCGGGCTCGGGACGATCCGCCGTGTGCACCTGCACCCATGGCAGTACCCGGGGGTCCCACGTCATCGCCACACCCGTTCCACCGGGCCCCCTGACCTCGACGCGGCAGGTGTTCTCACCACCGGACCGCGGGGTGAGGTCGGTGTAGGCGTGGTCGACGAACGTCTCGCCCAGACCTCGCGACACCCGGAAGTCCAGCTCGGCGTCCAGATAGTCGCCCACCGGCCGGGTCGCCAGCGGCAGGAGCCTGTCGGCACTGACCTCGAGGACCTGCCGAGCAGGCAGCGACAACGTCCAGTCGTTCACGCGGCCGGCACCGCCCACCAGGTAGGCATGCGATCCCACTCCGTAGGGCGCGCGGACGGCCCCCAGGTTCGTGGCACGCACCGACCATCGAAGACCGTCGTCCCCCAAGCGGTAGGACGCGGCGACCAGCAGGTCGAACGGATAGGCCTCCTGCGCGGTGATGCGATGCTCGAGGGTCACGGAGTCCGCGGTCTTCTCGACGACAGTCCAGTCCGCCCACACGGCCAGACCGTGGAGAGCAGTGGAACGCTCCGGCTCATTGATCGGAATCCGGTGGGCCGTCCCGTCGAAGGAGTAGTGACCGTCGGCCACCCGATTCGGCCAGGGCACGAGGACCGACCCACGGAACACCGGACGCAACACGTCTGCGTCGAACGGGACCACGAGGTCTCGCCCGCGGTAGGTGAGCGTGCGCAGGCTCGCACCCACCGAGGCGATGTCCGCCGCGTAGTCACCGAAGGTGATGCGGACCTGCTCGCCGCTGAGCGGACGGCGGCTCGCGTGTTCTGCAGTCATGGAGGGACCTTTCTGGGTTGCCGACATTGGCCGGGACGCGTGGCGCCGCCCGCACCCGGGCGCTATCCCGTCCCTGAGTGTAGGACACCTGGCCAGATCCTATGTGAACGTTCACGGCTTGCGTCCCGCGAAGCCTCTTGCTACGGTTTGTGAACGTTCACATCAACGATGACGGATGGCATGAGGACGACGATGTCTGCAGCACAGCGCTTGACGGCCGCAGGGGCGGCTCTCGCGGAAGGCCGCGCGCGGCTGGGTATCGAACTGGGCTCGACCCGGATCAAGGCAGTGATCCTCGGCGCCGACGAGACCGTCATCGCGACCGGCAGCGCAACGTGGGAGAACCAGTACGTCGATCGCGTGTGGACCTACTCGCTGGACGCTGTGTGGGAAGGTCTGCAAGAGGCCTACGCGACGGTCTGCGAGGATGCCGTCCACCGGCACGGCGTGCGCCCCACGAGTTTCGCCGCCATGGGCGTGTCCGCGATGATGCACGGCTACCTGGCTTTCGACGAGCAGGAACGCCTGCTCGTCCCCTTCCGCACGTGGCGGAACACCTCGACCGCCGCCGCAGCAGCCGAGCTCACCGAGCTTCTGGGCCACAACATCCCGCTCCGCTGGTCGGTGGCTCACCTGTATCAAGCGGTGCTGGACGCGGAGCCTCACGTGCCCCACGTGCGCCTCGTCACCACGCTCGCCGGGTACGTCCACTGGCGCCTGACCGGACGCAGGGTGCTCGGCGTGGGCGACGCCTCCGGCATGTTCCCGATCGACCCGGTGACACACGGCTACGACCGCGAGCATGCCGCGGAGGTCGACCGCGTCCTCGCCGGGCACGGCGTCCGGCTGCGGATCGCAGAGATTTTCCCCGAGCCGCTGGACGCCGGCCGGGACGCCGGTGTGCTCACCCCTCAGGGAGCCGCCCGGCTCGACCCGAGCGGCCGTCTCGAGGCGGGCGTGCCGCTGTGCCCGCCCGAGGGCGACGCCGGCACGGGAATGGTCGCCACGAACTCGGTCTCCCCTCGCTCGGGCAACGTCAGTGTCGGCACGTCGATCTTCGCCATGGTCGTCCTTGAGCACCCGTTGATCGCGGTGCACCCCGAACTGGACCTCGTCACCACCCCCACGGGTGATCAGGTGGCGATGGTCCACTGCAACAACGGCGCCAGCGAACTGGGCGCCTGGGCCGGGGTGTTCGGCGAGTTCGCGACGGCCCTCGGCGGGTCTGCCGACCCGGACGCGGTGTTCGCGGCTCTGCTCGAGGCCTCCCTGGACGGACAGCCCGATGCCGGTGGGCTGATCGCCTACAACACGCTCTCCGGCGAGCCGATCACCGGCCTCGACGAGGGACGTCCACTGGTCGTTCGCACCCCTGACAGCCGTTTCACGCTCGCGAACTTCGTGCGGGCACAGGTGTACGGGGTGTTCGCGACGCTCAGCCTCGGGATGCGCGTCCTCCGTGACGAGGACGTCGCGCTCGACACGATGTACGCGCACGGCGGGGTCTTCCGCACCGCGGGGGTGGCCCAGCGCTTCCTCGCCGCGGCGATCGGCACACCGGTCGCCGTATCCCGGACGGCCGGCGAGGGCGGCGCATGGGGCGCAGCCGTGCTCGCCTCCTACCTCGCGAACGGCGCAGGACGCACCCTCGGGCAGTTCCTGTCCCAGGACGTGTTCGGCTCCATGAGTTCCGAGGTGGTCACGCCCGATCCGGTGGACACGGCCGGTTACGAGGCATTTCTGAACCGCTACGAGGCGGGACTCGCGGTCGAACGGGCCGCGGTGGGGGCACTCCGGTGACCACCGGGTGCACGGATACGAGGACTGGAGGAACGATGACCTGTCTGGAGGACTACCCGCCGGAGGTTCGGGCGGAGGTGGGCCAGGTGCGGCAGTCGGTGTGCGACCTGCACGCCGAGTTGCCCCGGTGGGGGCTGGTCGTGTGGACGGCGGGCAACGTCTCGCAGCGGCTGCACTCCGCCGACCTGTTCGTCATCAAGCCGTCAGGCGTCCGCTACGACGAGCTGACACCCGAGTCGATGGTGGTGTGTGATCTCGACGGCAACCTGGTGGACGGCACGCGGTCGCCCTCGTCCGACACCGCCGCCCACGCGTACGTGTACCGGCACATGCCCAAGGTGTACGGCGTGGTGCACACCCACTCGACCTACGCCACCGCGTGGGCGGCGCGAGGGGAGGAGATCCCCTGCGTGCTGACGATGATGGGCGACGAGTTCGGCGGCCCCGTTCCCGTCGGGCCGTTCGCGATCATCGGCGACGATTCGATCGGCCGGGGCATCGTCGAGACCCTGCGCGCTTCGAGATCGCCGGCCGTACTCATGTGCAACCACGGGCCGTTCACCGTCGGCAAGGACGCGACGGCCGCAGTCAAGGCCGCGGTGATGGTCGAGGAGGTCGCGCGGACCGTGCACATGGCGATGCAGCTGGGCGACCCGCTGCCCATTCCGCAGGACCGCATCGACGCCCTCTACGACCGCTACACGAACGTCTACGGGCAGCACTGACGCGTCCCGCAGCAATCCACCCACCACAAGCAAAGGGTCAACGATGAAGAACCCCTTCGAGGAGAAACGAGTCTGGCTGCTCACCGGCAGCCAGGGCCTCTACGGCGAGGAGACCCTCGCGCAAGTCGCTGAGCAGTCGCAGCGAGTCGCCGAACTCCTCAACCAGTCGGGCGACATCCCGGTCGAGGTCGTCTGGCGACCCGTGCTGACCGATTCCGAGTCGATTCTCCGGGCGATCCTGGACGCCGGCTCGGACGACACGGTGATCGGGGTGATCGCCTGGATGCACACGTTCTCGCCGGCCAAGATGTGGATCCGTGGGCTGGAGGCGCTGCGCAAGCCGCTGCTCCACCTGCACACCCAGGCCAACGAGGCGCTTCCCTGGTCGACGATCGACATGGACTTCATGAACCTCAATCAGGCCGCGCACGGCGACCGCGAGTTCGGCTACATCCTCACCCGTCTGGGCATCCCCCGGACCACCGTGGTCGGGTACGCGGGCGACCACGCGGTCACACAACGGATCGGCATATGGACGCGCGCCTCGGCGGGCTGGGACGCCGCCCAGCACCTGGTGCTGGCCCGGTTCGGCGACAACATGCGCAACGTCGCGGTCACCGAGGGCGACAAGACCGAGGCCGAGATCCGGTTCGGCGCGTCGGTCAACACGTGGGGCATCAACGATCTGGCGGACGCGATCGCCCAGGTGCCCCAGAGCACCGTCGACGCACTGGTCGCCGAGTACGCACAGGCCTACGACGTGGTCCCCGACTTGCTCCCCGGCGGCGCGCGTCACGATTCACTGCGGTACGCCGCGGCCCAGGAAGCCGGGCTGCGCTCGCTGCTGGAATCGGTGAACGCGACGGCGTTCACCGACACGTTCGAAGACCTCGGCGCCCTGCGTCAGCTTCCTGGCCTGGCGGTTCAGAGGCTGATGGCCGACGGCTACGGGTTCGGGGCCGAAGGCGACTGGAAGACTGCGGTGCTGGCGCGACTGGCCAAGGTCATGGGCCACGGCCTGCCGGGTGGGGCGAGCATGATGGAGGACTACTGCTACAACTTCGTGCCCGGCGCCGAGAAGATCCTGGGCGCGCACATGCTCGAGGTGTGTCCGTCGTTGACCCAGGACAAGCCGCGCCTCGAGATCCATCCCCTGGGGATCGGAGACCGGGAGGACCCGGTACGGCTCGTGTTCGACGCCGACCCCGGTCCCGCGCTGGTGCTGGCCCTCAGCGACCTGCGTGACAGGTTCCGTATCACGGTCAATGTCGTCGAGGTGGTCGAACCCGACGAACCGCTACCGAAGCTGCCCGTGGCACGCGCCGTGTGGCGTCCCGCCCCCGACCTTCCCACCTCGGCGGCGTCCTGGTTGACCGCAGGCGCGGCACACCACACCGTCTTGACCAGTGCGGTTCCACTCGACGCGTGGCGGGATTTCGCCAAGATCGCCGGCGTGGAACTCGCCGTGATCGACAACGACACAACTGTGAGGAGGTTCGAAGAGGAATTGCGCTGGAACGCCGTGTACTACAGGGTGGCGCAGGGGCTCTAGTCCGGCCCACGTCACCGACATCTCTACTGGTTCCCGAAGTCGGCGAAGGACGTCACACGAGATGCGTGAATGTGAACGTTATCGCCGAAGCATCGAAACGAACGGTCCTTCTCAGGACCACCAACTCTCCGGCTGTCGGCCGGACTGATCTCAAGGAGGAGATCGATGATCTCTCACAAGACATTGCGTCGCGGCGCCGGGGCCGTAGCCGCCCTCACCATGGCCTTCGCGTTCACCGCTTGCGGTAACGGCGGCGGCAGTGGCTCCGACGAATCGAGCAGTGGCGACCTGACCACCATCGGATTCGTCGCCGTCGGCCCGGAAGGCGACTGGCGCAACGCCAACGAACAGAACATCCAGGACACCTTCACGGCCGACGCGGGCTTCGACCTGAAGTACGCGCCCGCAGAAGACCTCGACCAGGCCTCGCAGATCGAGGCGTTCGACTCGTTCGTCGACGAGGGCGTGGATGTCATCCTGCTCTCCGCGACCGAGGCGACCGGCTGGGAGGACTCCCTCGAACGCGCCAAGGAGGCCGAGATCCCGGTGATCCTGCTCGATCGCGGCATCGAACCCGACGACACCAGCTTGTACGTCACTCGCATCGCTCCCGACAACGTCGCCGTCTCCGAGTCGGTCGCCGACTGGGCCGTGTCGGAGTTCCCCGACGGGGCGAACTACTACGTGCTGGAGGGACCGGCCGGCGTCTCGGTGGTCAACGAGCGCAACGAGGGCTGGGACTCCGTGATGGACTCGCAGACGGCGTTCTCGAAGGTCGGCGCGCAGACCGCCAACTGGTCGGCCGAAGAAGCCAAGAGCGTTGTCGAGACCGTGCTCAAGGCGAACAACAACGACATCCAGCTCATCTTCGCCCAGAACGACGAGATGGGCCTGGGGGCTGTGCAAGCCGTCCAGGAGGCGGGTCTCACCCCGGGTGAGGACGTGAAGATCGCCACCATCGACGGGACGAAGGGAGCCCTCGAGGCCCTCGCCGACGGCGAACTCAGCTTCGTGGCCGAGTACAACCCGCTGTTCGGCGACATCGCTCTCGACGTCGTCGAGAAGACCCTGGCCGGCGAGTCGGTCGATTCCTACATCCGTGTCGACTCGACCACGTTCGATTCGCCGGAAGCTGCCGACAAGGCCCTGCCCGACCGCAAGTACTGATCCGCGAGCACAGACACGTACCGAATCATCCGGACGGCTCGTCCGAACGCGAGCCGTCCGGAGACCAGGTGCGGGGCAATCCGATGGACAAGGCGGCCCCGCACCGAACCGGACACGTCACGCATACCCGGAAACGGGGTTAGGAACGTCACCATGACTGGTACATCGCCGATCGTCGAGATGACCGGAATCTCGATCGAGTTCCCAGGCGTCAAGGCACTCGACGGCGTCGACTTCCGGCTCTTCCCCGGCGAGGTGCACAGCCTCATGGGCGAGAACGGGGCAGGCAAGTCAACTCTCATCAAGGCGCTCACGGGCGTCTACAAGATCGATTCCGGCACCATCCGCGTGCAGGGCACCCAGCGCCGCTTCGGTGGCACCGCCGACGCTCAGCAGGCCGGCATCTCGACGGTGTACCAGGAGGTCAACCTGTGCACCAACCTCTCCATCGGAGAGAACGTCATGCTCGGCCATGAGGTGCACGGCCGGTTCGGGATCAACTGGAAAGCCACCTACCAGCGCGCGGCCGACGCTCTGGGGCGTCTCGGGCTCAGCTATCTCGACCCGACCCGGCCGCTGTCCGCCATCTCCATCGCGTTGCAGCAGATCGTGGCCATCAGCCGCGCGATGGTCGCCGAGTCGAAGGTGCTCATCCTGGACGAGCCGACGTCCTCACTGGACGCCAACGAGGTCGAGGGGCTCTTCGCGGTCGTGCGCAGCCTGCGCGACCAGGGTGTGGCCATCCTGTTCGTCTCACACTTCCTCGATCAGGTGTACGCCATCAGCGACCGTATGACCGTCTTGCGCAACGGTCAGTACGTCGGCGAATACCTGACCAGCGAACTCGACCGGCGCTCCCTGATCGAGAAGATGATCGGCAAGGATCTCTCGACGCTCGAGTCGTTGGGCAGCGGACGCGAGCACGGTGTACACGCGGCCGACGCAACCCCGGTGCTCACCGCCCGGGGTCTCGAACGGCGCGGTTCGATCGAGGCGACCGATATCGACCTCTACCGGGGTGAGGTGCTCGGGATCGCGGGGCTCCTCGGCTCCGGGCGGACCGAGCTGGCACGCCTGCTCTACGGCGCGGACAAGGCGGAAGCCGGATCGGTCGACGTCGACGGCAAGGAAGTGACGCTGTCGAGCCCGGTGGTCGGGTTGGACAACCGGATCGCCTTCTCGACCGAGAACCGACGCGACGAGGGCATCGTCGGCGACCTGACGGTTCGGGAGAACCTCGTCCTGGCGGTGCAGGCCAAGCGCGGCTGGATGCGCCCGCTGTCCCGCAAGCAACAGGACGAGATCGTCGGACGCTACATGACCGCCCTCGGCGTCCGGCCGAACGATCCCGAACGGCCGATCAAGAACCTCTCCGGAGGTAACCAACAGAAGGTGCTGCTCGGCCGCTGGCTGGCGACCCGCCCCGAGGTGCTCATCCTCGACGAACCCACCCGCGGCATCGACGTCGGGGCGAAGGCGGAGATCCAGGAGCACGTGGTGCGCCTGGCCGACGACGGCGTCAGCGTCGTGTTCATCTCGTCGGAACTCGAGGAGGTGGTTCGCCTGTCCGACCGGATCGTCGTCCTCAAGGACCACCAGAAGATAGCCGAACTCGACAACGGCCCCGAGGTCACGGCGTCCAGCATCGTCGACATCATCGCGACCTATCAGACCCCGCCGAGGCCCGAGGACGGGCCCGCCGAGGCAGACGGAACGGAGCCAGCCGCATGAACAGTGAGAAGACAGACTGGGCGAGCGTCCTCGGCCAGACGGCCCGCAAGCCGTTCTTCTGGGGGATCGTCGCGATCGTGGTGCTGCTCGGGATCAACCTCGTGAAGGATCCGTCCTTCCTGGCCATCAGCTACAACGCGAACACCGGATACCTCTCCGGCAACGTCCTCGACATCCTGCGAGCCGCCGCGCCGATCATGCTCATCGCAGTGGGGATGACGCTCGTCGTCGCCACCGCCGGGATCGACCTGTCGGTCGGCTCGGTGATGGTGGCCTCCGGCGCCGTCGCGATGCAGTTCCTGGCGGGTGTCAACACACCCGGCTCGGCAGGTGCGGCGCTGGGGGCCGTTCTGCTCGCGCTCGCGGTCGGCGCGGCGATGGGTCTGCTGTCCGGTGTGCTGGTCGCGTACGTGGGGCTCCAGCCCTTCATCACCACACTGGTGATGATGATGGCCGGCCGCGGCCTCGCCAAGGTGATCACGGGCGGCAACAACACCAAGGCCTCCAACGACGCCTTCTCCTGGATCGCCAACGGACGAGTCCTCGGCTTCCCGGTGGTCTTCGTCATCGCGGTCGTGGTGGTTGTGCTGGTCGCCCTGGTCATCCGCTGGACAGCGCTGGGCATGATGATCGAGGCGATCGGCATCAACGCCAACGCGGCACGGATGGCCGGGATCAAGCCGCGCGGCCTGCTCGTCACCGTCTACACGGTCAGCGGCCTGCTCGCGGCCGGCGCGGGGATGATGTCGGTCGCATCGGTGATGACCGTGGATGTCTCCCAGACCGGCAATGGCCTGGAGATGGACGCGATCCTCGCCCTCGTCGTCGGCGGTACGTCCCTGGCCGGTGGCAAGTTCCACATCGGTGGCTCGGTCGTCGGTGCCCTGATGATCACCACGCTCGACAAGACGGTGAAGTTCCTGGGCATCGCGTCCTCGGCCACGCCGGCGTTCAAGGCCGCCGTGATCATCATCTTGTGCCTGCTGCAGTCCGAACGCGTGCGCAACCTCCTTCTGAGGCGTAGACGCGACAAGAGTACGGTCGCCGCCCCGATAGCGGTCGCGACCCCGAAAGAGAGTGTGACGGCATGAGCGCGGTTGCCGTGCATCCCGGGACGACCGGGACGAGTGCGTGGGATTCGATCAAGCGGTTCCTCGACGCGAAGGCGATGCTGTTACCCACATTCGCCGCGCTGGTGATCTTCGTCGGGATGCTCGTCTACGGCCAGGCCGAATACGGGCTGCTCGTCTCAGGCGGCTCGATGCAGTGGGGAACCATCTCGAACCTGCTGCTCAACAACGCCCACATGATCATCCTCGCTGTGGGAATGACATTCGTGATCCTCACCGGAGGCATCGACCTGTCCGTCGGCGCAGTGATCGCCTTCTCCTCACTGGCAGGGGTGATGCTCACCAACGCCGGCCTCAACGGTTGGCTCGCGATGATCGTCATGGTGCTCGTCGGCACGCTGTTCGGCCTGTTCTCCGGTGTGCTGATCCAGTACTTCAACTTCCAGCCGTTCATCGCCACGCTGGCGACCATGTTCCTGGCGCGCGGCCTGGCGTCGATGCTCAGCACCGATCCCCAACGCGTGGACGCCGACTCGCCGATCAAGCTCGTGTCGGCCGACATCAAGCTCATCGACGGGCCGAAGGTCAACGACCTGATCGTCACACCCGGAGTGCTCGCCGCGATCCTCGTGGTCGCGCTGGGATTCTGGGTGTTGCACCGCACCCGCACCGGCCGGACGGTGTACGCGATCGGCGGTTCGGAAACCTCCGCGGCACTCATGGGCCTACCCGTGGTCCGCACAAAACTGTTCATCTACACGATGAGCGGCACCATGGCCGGCCTTGCCGGGCTGGTCTACACCGCCGAACTCGGCAAGGCACAGAACATCACCGGGACGGGATGGGAGCTCGACGCGATCGCGGCCACGGTGATCGGTGGCACGCTGCTCACCGGGGCCTTCGGGTACGTCCTCGGGTCGGTCGTCGGCGCGCTGGTTCTCGGGCTGATGACCGTGCTCATCACCCGCAACGGCGCGATCCCCTCGGAGTGGACGACCATCATCACCGGCGCGATCCTGCTGGTGTTCGTCCTGCTCCAGCGAGCCATCACGTTGCGGAGGAAATAGCCGGGTCGCCACGAACGAGAGTTTCTCTTCTGGCAACCGGCGTTGCCGGGAAGGGTAACCTCGGTCAAGGGAATACCCGGATTTCACGAGAGCGCCGCCGCTGAGCAGGGCGCCATCGTCCCGGCTCACGGCCGCTCGAGGACGGGCACAGTCCCCATTCTCGTGGAAAGAAGAAAGATGGTCACAGTAGCCAAGAACATGGTCGACACCCTCGCGGCGAGCGGGGTCAAACGCGTCTACGGGATTCCCGGCGACTCCCTCAACGGCTTCACCGATGCTCTGCGAGGCTCCGGAATCGAGTGGGTCCACGTCCGGCACGAGGAGGCGGCGGCCTTCGCCGCGGGCGCTGAGGCCGCTCTGACCGGCGAACTCGCGGTCTGCGTCGGCAGCTGTGGCCCGGGCAACCTGCACCTGATCAACGGCCTGTTCGATGCCCAGCGATCCAGGGTGCCGGTGCTGGCCATCGCGGCCCACATCCCGACCTCCGAGATCGGCAGTGGCTACTTCCAGGAGACCCACCCGCAAGAGCTGTTCCGGGAGTGCTCGGTGTATGTCGAGTACGCGGCCGACCCCGTCCAGATGCCCCGGGTCCTGCGGACCGCGATGCAGGCCGCCCTGGCTCAGCGCGGCGTCGCGGTCGTGGTCATCCCCGGAGACGTGGCTCTCGCGGACGCACAGGACGCCACAATCACCCCGGTTCGTGCCGCGACCCCCAAGGTGCTCCCGTCGAGCGACGAACTGCGCGAGGCCGCGTCCCTGCTCGACAAGGCCAAGAAGGTGACGATCCTCGCCGGGGCCGGCACCGAGGGTGCCCACGACCAGGTGATCGCGCTGGCCGATGCGCTGGCCGCCCCGATCGTCCACACTCTGCGCAGCAAGCAGTTCGTCGAGTACGACAACCCGTTCGATGTCGGCATGACCGGGCTGTTGGGATTCGCCTCGGGCTACCGGGCGATGGAAAACTGTGACACCCTGCTCATGCTCGGCACCGATTTCCCCTACCGCCCCTTCCTGCCGGATCAGGCGGCCGTGATCCAGGTGGACCTGCGCGGGGAGCACCTCGGCCGGCGCGTCCCCCTCAAGCTCGGCCTGATCGGGGACGTCGGTGACACCGCGGAGGCCCTGCTTCCGCTGCTCACCCGGCACACCGACCGGTCGCACCTGGACGATTCGCTGGCCCACTACGCCAAGACCCGTACCAAGCTGGACGACCTGGCCACCCCGCGCAAGGGCAAGCAGGCGCTGCATCCGCAGTACATCGCGAAGCTGCTCGACGAGGTCGCCGCCGACGATGCCGTCTTCATCCCGGACGTCGGCTCCCCGGTGATCTGGGCAGCGCGTTACCTGAAGATGAACGGGAAGCGCAAGCTCATCGGCTCGTTCATCCATGGCTCGATGGCCAACGCCTTGCCGCAGGCCGTGGGCGCTGCCTCGGCCTTCCCCGGACGTCAGGTCGTCGCTCTGTCGGGGGACGGCGGAGTCGAGATGCTGCTGGGCGAACTGTTGACCCTCACCCAGAACAAGCTTCCCGTGAAGGTGGTCGTCTTCAACAACTCCTCGCTGAACTTCGTGGAGCTCGAGATGAAGGCGAGCGGGTTCGTCACCCACACCACCGACCTCGAGAACCCCAGCCTCGCCGGCATCGCGAAGGCGGCTGGGCTCAAGGGCTTCCGGGTCGAGAAGTCCGACGACCTGCAAGCGGTGCTGAAGGAAGCGTTCGCCTACGACGGGCCCGCCCTCATCGACATCGTCACCGAACGGCAGGAGTTGACCATCCCGCCGTCGGTCAAGCTCGACCAGGCAAAGGGCTTCGCCCTCTACGCGATGCGTACTCTGCTGTCCGGACGAGGCGACGAGCTGGTTGACCTCACCCGGGCCAACCTGCACCAGGTGTTCTGAGCAGAGGGTTGTGGCGCTCGTCCGGTTCGGGTCGAGCGCCACAACCGATCCGGACAGATCGAGGGGCGGTCGCCATAAGTCCGCGAAACACATCCGGAGGGTGGGCGACGTTTTCACCCCACCGAGGCCATCCCCGCGGCCCGCTGCCGTTGATGCTCGTCGGGCTCACCGTGGTCACCGGGCTCGTCGACGCCTCCAGCTACTTCGAACGGTGGGCGCCTGGCGAGCCTCCTCGTCCACCGGCGATTGGACGAAAACTCACTGACGCCCGGCCTGCCGCACCACATGTGCTCGCGGCGGTTCCGCATCACCTGTTCCCTCCTCGTGGGACGAGAGGGGACGTCGTGTCCCGCGGAACTATGATCGCCCGAGTGACGACAGCCGGCCCGCGACCCGCGTTGGTGTCGATCCCCTTGGCCTCCCGTCGGCACGCTCCGGGCGCGAGCCCGTCGCGGCGGGCGAGGTGACGGACGACGTGATCGGCGCAAACCTCGGGTCGGCCTGGAAGTCGCTCGGCGAACGAGTCGTGCAGTTGTTCGCCTCGAAACGCTGGAGAGTTGCCCGCAACGGTGTCCTGGCGGGTCTCCTGGGCGGGGCCCTCAGCAGCGCATACCGGGTGGGTATCGCCGTGAGCAGCGATGTCGCGCACCGGATCTACGCATATCTGGGCGAGCGTCCCGGCTTCGTCGCACTGTGGGCCGTGGCGGCGCTGGCGGCCACCGTGGTCGTATGGCGATTGCTGCAATGGGAGCCCATGTCGTCGGGATCGGGGATTCCCCAGGTCAAGGGCATACTCAACGGCGTCATGACCATGCGCCCCGTGCCCGTGGTCGTCGCACGATTCCTCGGGGGGACGACCGGATCGCTCTTCGGCCTCTCGCTCGGACGCGAGGGGCCGTCGATCCACATCGGAGCGGCCGTCGGGCAGATGCTCTCCGCACCCCTGAAGGCGACGCCCGAGGAGGAACGTCACCTTCTCACCAGCGGCGCGTCCGCCGGCCTGTCGGCCGCCTTCAACGCCCCGGTTTCCGGGATGCTGTTCGGCATCGAGGGTCTGCACCGCAGTTTCTCCCCGCTCGTGATCGCCTCGGCCTCGACAGGGGCTCTCGCCGCGGACGCGGTCTCGCGCCTGGCCTTCGGCCCTCATCCCATCCTGCAGTTCGGCCAGGTCGAGGAACTGGCCCTTCCGCTTCTCTGGGTGGTGATACCCCTCGGTGTCCTGACGGGTCTGGCCGGTGCGCTGGTGAACCGGTTGCTCCTTGGGGCCCAGACGTGGATGGCCCGGTTCCCCGGCCCCGCACGCATACCCGTCGCGCTTCTCCTCGCCCTGCCGTGCGGGCTGTGGCTTCCCCAGGTGCTCGGCGGCGGGGAGGACCTCATCGGCTGGGCCGAGTTCGAGGCAACAGGGATCGGGCTGGTTCTCCTGCTCCTCGCCGTGAAGATGGCATTCACGGCGACCAGTTTCGGCTGCGGTATCCCCGGTGGCATCTTCATGCCGATCCTCGCCATCGGCACCCTGACCGGCTCCGCCTATGCGCTCATGACGCAGTACGCAGGGCTCCCGGTGCAGTATCAGTCGATTCTGGCCGTCTGCGGCATGGCCGGCGTCCTGGCGGCCAGCGTGCGCACTCCCCTGACATCGATCCTTCTCACCGCGGAGATGACCGGGAGCCTCGCCCACCTCCTGCCGGTCGCCATCGTGGTGATCATCGCCGTCTTCACGGCCGATGCGCTACGCGTCCCGCCCATCTACGAGGCTCTGCTCAACCGAGCTCTCGATCGCACGCGGTGACGAAGCTCGGACGATCACCGCGCGGGCAGATTGTCGCCCGGGTTCTCGGCGGGAGGCCGGCCGCGGTCAAACCCGCGTGATTCGCCCGTTCCGACCGGTGAACGGTCGTCCGCCCTGTTTCTTGCACATCGACACGCCCGAGGAGCGTCGGGAAAGCGCTTGCTATGGCGTGTCGATGTGCGCGCAGCAGGGTTTGCGGCAACAGTCCGCCCATTCCGGACGCTCGGTCGTCAGCCACACGGCGCGGTCCGCAGCGGGGTTCGCCTCGATGACGAGTCCGACGACCGACGACGGACCGGGGCCGACGATCAGGCCGTCGTCCACAGCGGGTGCGGGTGCGACCAGCTGTCGTCCAAGCGCGGCAACCCGGACGCGCCTCAATGTTTCAGCCATGTCACCGCGTTGGTCACGGACCGAGACGCCACGTGTGGCCGAGTTAAACTCGCCCGGTGCCAAAATCCGACTCCTCCACCCCACGCCCCCGTCAGACCCAGAAGGCGGACCACGCGTCCGACCAAGTGGGCCCGGCGCTGATCATCGCACTCGCGATCCTGGCAATGGTCGGGTCCGTCTCCACCGACATGTTTCTCGCCGGATTGCCCCGCATCCGCGTCGACCTGAACACGACCACCGCGACGGTTCAGCTCACGCTGTCGCTGTTCATGGTCGGCATGGCGGTCGGGCAGTTGTTCTGGGGCCCGCTCTCGGATCGGCTCGGACGACGCGGCCCGTTGCTCGTCGCGGTCACGCTGTTCGCGTTGTCCAGCATCGCGGCGCCGCTCGCGACGAACATCTGGATGCTCGTCAGCATCCGTCTGGTTCAGGGATTCACCGGGTCGGCGGGCGTCGTGATCGGCCGTGCCGTCGCCCGCGACAGGGCCCGGGGCATCCAGCTCGCGAAGGTCTTCAGTTTCATCGGCATGGTGTTGGGCATCGCTCCCATCGCCTCACCGATCATCGGCGGGTTGGTGATCGGGACGATCGGATGGCGTGGCGTCCTGTGGATCGTGTTCGGAGTGGGCGTCCTCATGGCGATCTCCGCCTTCGCCCTGATTCCGGAGTCACTGCCCGAGCAGCACCGCCTTCGCGGTGGCAGCCGTGAGTTCTTCGGCACGCTCGGCGACGTGGTACGCGACGTCCCCTTCCTCGGCTACACCGCGTCCGCGATCTTCGGCTTCGGGGCGATGTTCTCCTACATCTCCGGTTCCTCGGTGGTGATGCAGGAGCGGTACGGCCTCAACGGCCTGCAATACACCCTGTGTTTCGCCGTCAATGCGGTGGGCATGCTGCTCATGGGGTTCGTGAACTCGCGCATCGTCGGACGCGTCCAGCCCGACAAGATCCTGCGCGTCGCGACAGGGGTGATGCTCGCGGGTTCCGTGGTGTTGTTCGTGCTGGGTGAACTTCTCCCGAACATGCCCGTCTGGCTGGTCATCGTGCTGGTGTTCGTCACCACCACGGTCAACCCGCTCATCATGGCGAACACCTCGACCCTCGGGCTGAGCCGCCATCGCAAGGGTGCCGGTATGGCATCCGCCTTCATGGGCATGCTGCAGTACGCCGTCGCAGGCGCGGTCTCCCCATTGGTCGCCGTGGGCGGCACAGTCACGCTGCGTTCGATGAGCCTGGTGATGGTCGTCAGCGCGGCCCTCGCCGTCGCCGGGAACGTGGTGACGCGGGTCTCGTTGCGTCGGCGTGGTGAGACGGGACACATGACCGACGACTCAGGCCACGAGCAGCACCCCGAACCCGCGCCGGACAGCCTGCCGGATTCGGAAGCCGTGCCCACCGACATTCAGGACCCGGGTTCAACGCGATCGGTCGACTCAGCCACGGAGCGCACCGAAGCGTAGTCGAGCGGACCCGCCGCACCGGCACGGCGCAGTTCGTCGAGGACGCGCCGTACGGCCCGGCGCTCAGCCTTGTCCGGCCGCAGGATCGCGGACACGTAACGGGTGGCGGGCACTCCCTCCAACTCGCGCAGAACCAACCCACCGCCGTTCGGAGTGGTGAACCGCGGCAGGATCGCCACGCATTCGCTGGAGGCCACGAGCGACTCGATCAGGCGATTGTCGCGCAGTCTCTGCTGGATGCGCAGTGAAGCACCGGTGGCACTCTCGATCGCCAACCGCACGGTGTCGAACGGATAGCCGACCGGTACGCCGATCCACTCACAGTCGAGAAGATCGTCGGGCCGGATCCGGGCTTGCCCCGCCAGTCGGTGCCCGGCCGCCATGGCCACGTCGAGCGGTTCTCGCGCCAGGGCCACGACGGTGAGACCGTCGGTGCCCGCAGGCCGCCGGCCGGTCAGGCTGTGACCGATGACGATGTCGACCTCGGCGGCCAGGCTCGCGAACTGGGCCTCGGCAACGTCGTGATCGTGTATCACGATCTCGATCCCGGTATCGTCGAGCGCTCGGAACACCCGCGCCATGAGGAAGGTCGCGGCCGAGGGCAGGGACGCGATGGACACCGTGCCGGACAGGTCGTCACGAAAAGCGTCCCAACGTGCTTGCACCCGTTCGAGAGCCGCCGCGACGTCGGTGCAGCCCTCGGCAAGAATGCGCCCCGCCTCGGTCAGCCGAACCCCCCGGCCGTCCGGTTCGACGAGGGGCACCCGCAGATCGCGTTGCGCGGTCCTGAGCTGCTGAGACACCGCTGAGGGAGTGCGGAAAGTGGCCCGGGCAACTGCGGTGAGGCTGCCGTAGTGCTCCAGATCACGCATCAGTTCCAGGTGCCGAAGTTCCATGTAGGTAGCCTACAGAATAGGGCCATAAATATTCACTTGTGCTTAATCATCAGCGCGCCGAAGATGGTGGGCGTGCCTCTCAGCCACAGACTCATCGCCACTCTCGTCGCACTGATCTGGGGAGTGAACTTCGTCGCCATTCACGCTTCGCTCACCCACTTCCCGCCGTTCTTCCTCGTGGCGCTCCGTTTCGCACTCATCGCCGTGCCCACGATCGTCCTCGTCCCGCGCCCGGACGTGCCGGTGAAGTGGCTCCTGGGCTATGGCATCGGCTTCGGCACTCTGCAGTTCCTCTTCCTCTACTGGGGCATGGCCACAGGGATGCCGGCCGGGCTCGCATCCCTGGTGCTGCAGGCATCAGCGCCGTTCACCGTGGTCCTCGCAGCGGCGTTCCTGCACGAGCGAGTGAGTGGTCGCGCAGTCGTCGGCACCTCCGTCGCTGTGGTCGGCCTGGCGATCATCGGGTGGGGCGTGATGGGCGGGACGACGCTGATCCCCTTCCTGCTCACCCTCGCCGGCGCCCTCGGCTGGTCCATCGGCAACATCTGCAGCCGTCAGGCCAAACCCACCAACCCCGTGCATCTCACCTTGTGGATGTCGGTGATTCCGCCCCTGCCCATGCTCGCCCTGTCGCTGGTCACCGAAGGACCGCACCGAATCGTGCAGTCCCTGGCCGGGGCCCTGTCGATGGACGCAGCCGGCGCTCTCGCCGGGCTCGTCTACACGGTTGTCGTTGCGACCGTCGTCGGCTCGGGCGCCTGGACCTGGCTGTTGTCGCGGCATCCCGCCGGGGTCGTGTCCCCGTTCTCGATGCTCGTCCCGGGCTTCGGGATCGCGTCGTCGTGGATCGTCCTCGGTGAGCGCGTCACCGGCACCGAGATCGCAGGTGCCCTACTCGTCGTCGCCGGTGTCGTGTTCGGATCGACGCACCACACCCCACGACGAGTGGACGCCGACCCACCCGTTCCGGCGTCCACCGGACCCCGGCCGGACGAGGTCGTCGACGTGTCCTGCCGCGATCTCGCCCAGTAGTTCTTGCCCTGCTCGGCCGATCGGTTTGGGAAACCCAGCTTCGGGTTGGCTCGCGGGGAGTTGGGGGTCGGACCGGTTCGGAGGTTGGGTGGGCTTGTTTACGTGGCTGGGTGGGCGTTGATGCAGGTGGGGCTTGTTCACGCGGCCCGCGTGTGATTCACGCGGGCGGTAGGTGTTTACGCAGGTGGTGTACGGCCCGCGGGAAGCGCTAGGACTCGCGTGAGGTCAGGCGGGCCGCGGGAAGGCCGGGTTTCCCGCGCTGGTCGCGGCAGGTTGCCGGTGCTGTAGGGACAAACGGCTTGCTTTGAGGGTCGGGTGGGCTGCGTGTGCGGCCGGTAGCTGGCGGGAAGGCCGGGGTTGTCCACAGGTGGTGGGTGGGGGCGGGTGGGGTGGTCCGGGGATGTGGCAGGATCTGGCCATCGTTGTGGTTCTTCCACCCCCTGGGAGGTCTGTCTGATGGGACGCTGTGTGGGCGGTCGTTGGGGTGTAGTGGTCGGTGTTGTTGTGGGTGTGGTGTGGGTTGCGGGATGTTCTGCGGGGCAGGCCGATCCGGTGGTGACACCCCTGGTATCGAGTTCGAGCACGTCCCCGACCGTCTCGCCGACTCCCTCGGTAGATGTGTCGGCGGACGCATTGTACGCGGAGGCCGAACAGGTCTACCTGCGATCACTGGAAGTGTCGGAGCGCTACGAGGTGCATGGGGACTATTCGGAGTTCCCACCCGAATACGAGGAACTGCTGGCTGATCCGTACCTGGAGTGGACGCGGGCGTTGTTCGACGCAGGGAAAGAACAGGGGTGGCATGTTCCAGACGGTCTACAGCTACCGGTGACGACGAGATCGCTGCCCGGGATGTCGCGAGACGGATCCGACGTAGCCTTGCAGACATGCCGGGACAACCGAGGTGTCCCAACTCTTGACTACAACGGGAACCAGGTGGCTGAGGGCTCGCTTGTTTACGAGACGTTGTTCTTCAAGCACGTCGACGGCCGGTTGAAGCTGTTCACAGGCACGACGGACCAGAGGGACTCATGCCCGTTCGAGTAGCGCGCCGAGCGCTCTTTGTGATGTTCGTGGTGGCGTTTTTCGCCCAAATGCCAATCGCGTCCGTGTGGGCTGACTGCGAGCGAATCGGCCGCGGGGGACGAGCGGTTGGTGCTGATGCGTGTGTGTCGGGTGACACGGTGACGGTGACGGCCGGAACCACCAGCGAGGTGGGCGGAGCCCCCGCCGACACCGACTGGACCACCCACAACGGTGACATAACCGACACCAACTGGCAGGCCCCCACAGACCCAACCACACCCACCCGAACCACCCCCTGCAACACCACAGACCTGGCCACCGCCCCCAGAATCGGACTCTGGACCCTATGCCGACCCACCACCACCGACCCGGAACCCGCCACCCCCGACACCCCACCCGAACAAGCCATCCCTGTGAACGCGATCGCCGCCTCAGCCGCCGCCTCCCTCCACGTCCCGCCCCCCACCATCCACATCGGCCCCAACCCCGCCAACAACCAATGGAACGCCCTCGCCGTCGGCCTACCCATCTGGCTGTGGACAACAGACCCCGGCGAAGTCAACGAGCAGGTATCGCGGGAGGGCATCAACATCACACTGTCAGCCACACTCGCCACCATGAGCTTCGACATGAGCGACGGCACCACCATCACCTGCCAGTCGATGACACCCCGACCACCCCGCACCGATCCGATGATGAAGTCACCCGACTGCGGATACACCTACAAACGTCCCGGCGTATACGAGATCCGGGCCACCGGTACCTGGCACGTCACCTGGCAGGCGTTGGGGTACTCGGGGCAGGAACAAGTAGCAGCCACCAGCAACCACCCACTCGACATACGAGAGTTCTCCACCGTCGTGACAGCCTGACGAAAACCGGGATCTCGCCCCCGCAAGCATCAGCGTGTCGCCCCGACACACCCACACCCACCAAAACGAGATCCCAATCGTCGTCGATCACCCGCGGGACGCGGGGCTCACACGGACCAGGTCGGGCGTTCAGACCTTGCTAGTCGTTGAGCTGCTCAGGATCGGGCCCGACGCGATTGCCGTTGTCCAGTGTGGCGAGTTGCTCGATGTCGGTGCCGTCGAGCTCGAAGTCGAACACGTCGATGTTCGCGGCGACGCGAGCTTCGTGCACCGACTTGGGGATGACGACGATGCCGTTCTGCAGACTCCAGCGAATGAGCACCTGGGCGGGCGACTTGCCATGCTTCTCGGCGATCGCGGCGACGACCGGGTCACCGAGAAGACGGTTCACGCGCACCACACCCGCGCGGTTCTTTCCGCCCGGCGTACCGCCCAGGGGGCTCCACGCCTCCGTCACGATGCCGTGATAAGCGTCGAAGGCGCGAGTCGCGTACTGCGGAAGATTCGGGTTGAGCTCGATCTGATTGACCGCGGGGACGACCGTACCCGCGTCGAGGATCAGCTGCAGGTGATTCGGGTTGTGGTTGCAGACACCGATCGCCTTGGCCCGGCCCTGCGAGTAGATCGTCTCGAACGCACGCCAGGTGTCGAGCAGCTTCCCGACCTTCGGCATCGGCCAGTGGATGAGGTAGAGGTCGACGTAGTCGGTGCCGAGCTTCTTGAGGCTCTCGTCGAAAGCGGCGAGGGTCGAGTCGTAGCCCTGATCGGAGTTCCACAGCTTCGTGGTGAGGAAGATGTCCTCGCGCGGCACTCCGCTCGCAGCGATGGCGCGTCCGACGCCGGCTTCGTTGGCGTAGAGGGACGCGGTGTCGATGTGGCGGTATCCGGCCTCGGCGAGCGCGTAGCGGACGGAAGCCTCGGCGTCGTCCTCGCTCGCGAGGAACACACCGAGGCCGAGCTGGGGCATGGTCACGCCGTTGTTCAGGGTGACGGAAGGGACAGAGGTTTCGGATCCAAGTGTCATGGAGGTGATCGTTCCTCTTCTGGATAGCCGGGCTCGTGAGCCCGTGACTGCTGGAGCTGTGTCCGATCCTAGTGCCGGTGCCGACGGAGTGACGATGCGACCGCGGTGTCAGTCATGATGACCGGTCGAATGGCCTGCACCTACCCGGCGCAACCGACCGGCCGCCGTCGTTCCCCCGGCAACTCGACGTCCAGCTGCGCCTCACGGGCGGGGCTTGCCGGATGTGACATCCCACAGGTGATGGGTCGGGTCGTGCACGAAATAGCGAGCGAGGCTCCCGACGGTGAACACGGCGCCGTCGCTACGCCGGCCGGTGCGATCGATCGATTCGTCCGGCACCGCCTCGAAAGAGTCCGCAATGGTGTGCCCGGCCTCTGTCAACTCTGCCAGCACCGTGCTCGGGTCCTGGGCCCAGTAGCGATCCTCCACGGCGGTGACGTCCTGATCCCAGTTGGGGAACAAGGGGTCGTCCCGGGTGAGCATGAGCCCGAGCCGGTAGTTCATCGTGCGAAAGACATCGCGGACGTGGCAGGCGTACTCGAGCGGCGACCACACCAACTTGGCCGGACGCTGCCCGACCGACGGGCGGGAAAGGACAGGCCCCCACGCCACGACGTTGCGCCGCGTCAGCTCCGGCACGTCCCGGAAGGCGACGTGAACGGCATCGAACCCGCACTCGGGGCACGGTTGCCCCAAGACCCACGTCCAGTTCTTGGTCTCGGACGGTATGCGCAGCGGCTCGGCGGTTGAGTCCATGAGGACAGGTTACGTCCGCCCGCCGACCACCGGCGTCCGGTCAGGCGCGACCACGCCTGCCGTGGTGCGACCGACCGGAACCCGGCCGCCCGTCACGCCCCACCTGCTGTCCCCCGCGTGGCTCGTGCCGCGAGCGACTCTGAGGGGTTGCCTTGACCGGGGCCGGCGCAACCCGCGGCGCACGCTCGCCCACAAGCTCAGTGACCTCGGGAGAGTTCGCGACAACCCGCTGAGGGGTCACCCGGATCTTCGCCCGGCGCAGCACGGCCGCCAGGTCCCGGCGCTCTTCGGGCAGACAGATGGTCACGACGTCGCCCACGTTCCCGGCACGCGCCGTGCGGCCCGAACGGTGGAGGTATTCCTTGTGCTCGACCGGCGGATCAACGTGGACGACGAGCGCGACCCCATCGACATCCACGCCGCGCGCTGCCACGTCCGTTGCCGCGAGCACCCGCACCTCGCCCGATTCGAATGCCGCGAGGTGGCGCTCGCGCGCGTTCTGGGACAGGTCGCCCTGCAGGTCGACGGCCGGGATACCAGCTGCGGTGAGATGCTTGGCCGCCCTCTTGGCACGATGCTTGGTGCGGTAGAAGAGGATTCGCCTGCCTGTTCCGGAAGCGAGCGCCTCGATGAGCTTGGCCTTGTCGTCGGACCCGCCGACCTCGAACACATGGTGGGTCATCGTGTCGACGGGTGACTCGGCCGAGTCGACCGAGTGGCGAACCGGGTGATCGAGGAACCTCTCGACAAGGCGATCCACCCCGTTGTCGAGGGTCGCGGAGAACAGCATCCGCTGCCCGCTGCGCGGGGTTGCGTCCAGGATGCGCGTCACGCCTGGGAGGAAGCCCATGTCGGCCATCAGGTCGGCTTCGTCGATGACGGTCACGCAGATGTCCTTGAGGGTCAGGATGCGCTGACCGAGGAGGTCCTCGAGGCGCCCGGGACAAGCGACGATGATCTCGGCACCACGCGCGAGGGCGTGTTCCTGGCGGGCCTGTTTGACTCCGCCGAAGATCGTCGTCGACCGCAGGCCGCAGGCCGCCGCGAGCGGCGCGATGACCTCGTCGATCTGCGTGGCGAGTTCCCTGGTCGGGGCGAGCACGAGCCCCCGGGGACGACGTGGTGTGTTGGCCGAGCCGCTGTGCGCCGCGAGGCGCGCGACCAGCGGAATGGCGAATGCGAGTGTTTTGCCCGAGCCGGTGCGACCACGGCCTAGCACGTCACGCCCGGCGAGGGTGTCCGGCAGCGTGTCCGCCTGGATCGGGAAGGCGGTTGCCTTGCCCTGACTGATGAGAGCGCCTGCGATAGGCGCCGGGACGCCGAGCGAGGCCCACGACTGTGCGGGACCCTCTTGGGCCACCGCAACGGGGCGCGGCGCACGTCCGGCCTGGGGCCTAGACGCCGGCACGGCGGAAGCAGCCGAACCTGCCCGCTTGCGAGAAGAGGCCCCGCGGCGCGAAGCCGACTCGTTGGGACGCTCGGGGGGTGCGGATCGCCGCGCGGAGGTCTTGGGGGCGCGCGCGGAGGAGCCGGGATCGAAAAGCTGAGTCATGAAGAATGAATCCTTGAAAGGTCGGGAATAGGGCCCCATCGGGCCGAGCTTGAGTTCCGAAAGAACCTCAGCCCAGGAAGACGAGATGGCGAAGGCGCCCGCTGGCGCATTCATTCGCCGTCGATAAGAGGATCTGCACCCGGCGGATCCGGAACCGCAAGAGCCCAGATCACGTGCCGAGGCCGGCAGAGGCGCGTTCAACGACGCTGGCGATGTGCTGAACCGCCTTGATGACACTAGCACAGCTACGCAACGAGAGCCCACAAAGGGACCCGACCACGGCGGCCGCCCATGGAGACCTGCGTCCGAAGTACCCCGGCGTACTGCGAATGCGGTATCGGGACAGTCCATTCGGACGACGCCGCTGAAACCGATTGTTGGAAGGATTTCGGTGTTGGAATCCACGGCGAAAGAAGCACCCGAAAGGAGGGAAATAAATGTCCACCCGCTCGAAAGTGATCGTCTCCGTGATCGCGGTCGCCGGGGTGATCGGCGCGCTCGTGGTGCGGAAACGCTACCAGGAGCAACCCGGGACCACCCTATGACTTCAGCTTCACCACACTAAACACATTCATTCCACAAACCCTGATCTCCATGAGAGGAACTCAACCATGTCTACAGCCGCCGTCATCTGGACCGTCGTGATCATCGCGGTCGTCCTCGTTGCAATCATCGTCATCGGGCGTCGGATCGCCAAGAGCAGGTCCTGATCACGCACCATGGGTGGCCGATCCGGAAACGGGTCGGCCACTTGGCATTGTCCGGGTAGGTGGCCGACGCGAACAGCATTTCGCACGACCCGTCGACGATGCTCTTTATGCCGGAATTGGCGCGAGGGATTCCTCTTCGGACGTGAACAGAGGAACCCGGCGAATCACGGATGGATTCCGGCGAGCACCGCGAGAGACACAAGTTGTGCCCGATCGCGAGCACCGACTTTCATCATCGCCCTGTTCGCGTGGGTCTTCACCGTGAACGGCGACAGGTACAGGTCTGCGGCGATCTGCTCGTTGGTGAGCCCGGTGACAATGGCCTGGACGATCTCCAGCTCACGCGGGGTGAGTGAAGTGAAACGGGCCGCCACCGACGGGTCGGAAGGGACGGCGCTGTCCTCGGCCACGTGGTCGACCAGTGCGTCCACCGCGGCGGGAGACAACGCCCTGCCGCCTCCGGCAACTCGCAGGATCCCGGCGGTGAGTTCGGCCGGGCTGGCCCCCTTGCTGAAGAATCCGTCCGCGCCCGCGCGTACCGCTGCGAGCACGTTCTCGTCCTGGTCGAAAGTGGTGAGCACCAGGATACGGATCTGCTCGGCAGAGTAGCTGCGCCGGATACGACGGGTGGCCTCCACTCCGTCGATACCCGGCATCCGGATGTCCATCAGCACCACGTCTATCTCGGTCGTGCCGAGCATCTTGAGCGCGGCCAGCGCATCCCCGGTTTCCGCGACGACTTCCAGATCGGGGTGCGCATCGATGATGGTCCGCAGCCCTGTGCGGATCATCTCCTGATCGTCCACTATCAACACCCGGATCATTGCTCTTCCCCTTCGTCTGCGGGCAGATAGGCCTTGACAGAAAAAATCCGGCCGTCGTCGTGGGTCACGAGGCGCCCGCCGGCCGATTCGGCCCGTTCCCGCATCCCGACCAGCCCGTTGCCGCCACCGGAGGTGTCGCGGCCGTCGGAGCGTCGCAGGTTCACCGCCTCGATCAAGACGGAGTCGTCATCGATGCTCACGTTGAGGGAGACGGGCCCCTCGCCATGCCGCTCGGCGTTGGTCAGAGCTTCCTGGACGATACGGAACACGGCCGTGCTGGTGTTCCGTGGAAGCGGGTGTTGCAGGCCGGAAAGCACCGCGTTGATCTCGAGTCCCGCGGCTTGGTACGACTCCACGAGCGCGGCGACGCGTCCGTGGTCGGGCGTGGGGGCGAGCACCTTGTCGTCGGTCCCGACACGCAGCACCCGCAGGATCTCCTGCGTCTCGCGCAAAACGGACTGGACACTGGTGCGAGCAGCCCGCAAGTCTTCCGCCGCGGCCTCCGTATCGGTTGTCACGTGAACCTCCGCCGCACCGAGGCGCATGCTCACCACGGCTATCTCGTGCCCGATGCTGTCATGCAGATCACGAGCGATCCGCAGGCGCTCCTGAGCGACGCTGCGATCGACCGCCGCCTCGCGAGTGGCGATCGCGTCCCGTGCGCGCTGTTCCAACTCCCCGAAGTACTGCCGCTGCCCCCGGATCGCACTCCCGGTCGCGGCGAGCACAAGCGCCGCCGCTGCCGCGATAGACGCCTCCGGATTCAGTTCGACAGACAGCGTCCCGGCGTACCAACCCGCCGCGACGAAGTTCGCCAGTCCGACGACCAATCCGGTCAGGAGGCCGGAGAGCCCGCGCAGGGTGAGCAGGAACGCGGCGAAGCACGCGATCGACCAGTTGTGCGTCGGCAACCATCCGGTGAAAGCAGCCACGAGTGGCCCCGCGGCAACCAGCGCCAGCCCCAGGTGCGGGGCGTAGCGATAGCCGATGACCGTGCCGGCCGCGATGACCGCGGCGGACACGAGCCCAGCGGGATTCAGCCCGATGCCGGCGATGACGAACTCCACAGCGACCGCGGTTCCGACAACTGCCAGGACGACGACCTCCAGGGCGTTCGTGCCACGCACCCACAGCGGTACGCGCACCCGCCCCGCGGTGCCAGAAGTCGTCGTCACAACCTCATTGTCCCATTCGGGCGACATCAGGACGTACTCCCAACGCAGTAGGACGAGCCCGGCGCACGCACCACGAGTGCCCTCGTCTTCCGCGGGCGAGCCCTCAGGAGAGCGCTCGAACCGAAGCGGCGTCGCGCAAGCCCGCCACCCAGACTCGAGCGAGCCCCGAGCCAGTCATGTTCGTCCTCGCCAGGCGCGAGATGAGAGCATGGGACCGTGATGGCAGACAGCGTGCACGAAGGCGACTCCCCACCGGGACAAGGCGCCCGGCCGACCGCCCGGGTCACGTTCTGGGGTCTCATGTCCGCGCTCATGGCCGTGGCCATTCTTCTCGCCACCGCCGAGCAGGCCCGGCTGGCGATCGGCGCTGCGGAGGCTGCAGGTATCAATGCAGCAGTCGCTGTCGGACGACTGCTCAGCTTCTTCACCGTGCAGTCCAACCTCATTGCCGCCGCGGTGCTGTCCTGGGTGGCCCTCGTCTCCTTCACCACCCGACGGCGGATCGACGGGCCCGCATTGGCGTTCGCCCGCGCGGCGGCCACGACATACATGCTGGTCACCGGCCTGGTGTACAACATCGTGCTGCGTGCCGCTGCGGGCACCGACATCATGCTCGGCTGGTCCAACGACGTCCACCACGTGTACGCACCGGCGTTCCTGCTGCTCGACCTTCTCCTCGCGCCGAGACGACGGGCACTGCGATGGCGGTCGGTCGCAGGCATCCTCGTCTTCCCCATCGCCTGGGTCGCCTATACCCTGGCTCGCGGCCCGTTCCTGATCTCGCCGTCGACGGGTGAGGCGCCGTGGTATCCGTACCCGTTCTTGAACCCCGGCGAAGTTGCAGGCGGGTATCTTGGCGTCTCCGTCTGGGTCGCGGGCATCGCGGTGGTGATCGCCGTCGCGGCGTGGATCACCGTGTATATCGGAAGGCGGCGGTCGCGGGCGGCTGCCGGGGAGACCACACCGCGTCGCGATCGAGGCCTCAGCTAGGGAAACGCTGATCAATGCGGGCAACGCTGGCTGAGCCTGTCGAAGCCCGTCGCCGGATGACAGTTCCACGGCCCTTCGACAGGCTCAGGGATCGTTGATCAGCATTTCCCTAGTCCGCCGGCCGACGGACGGCGGGCCTGACGACGGGCACGCGGGGCGGATCCGAGGGGTGCGCAACCGCGCCTCACGCCGACCGCCAGACCCCGCACCGCCCGGTGCCGATACACACACGAACCCGCTCCGCGGCGCGAGAAGTCGTCATCACAACCTCGTTACCCCATTCGGACGACGTCAGGACGTACTCCCAGCGCAGTAGGACGAGTCCGTCCGCGCGGACGATTCCCGCGCGGTACGTGGCCGGAAGAATCGAAGTGTCCCGACAACCGGGCCACATCGAAGGAGAACATCATGACCACGACCACCGCCGATTTCGTCCCCTACGAATACCTGACATTGCAGGTCGACCGGGAACTGGAGCCCCTCTACAGGGACACCTACCACAGCTTCGGCTGGGCCGTCGAAGGCTACGGCACCACCGTCCCCAAGGTGAGCACCGTCACCCTCAAGCTCAAGCGTGACCGCCGCATCCACAACCGGCGGCCCGTCCTCGAGCAGCAGCGTGTCGCCGAGCAGGCGCTGGCGACCATCGCAAGCCTCGAGCACTCCAAGCAGACCGCACCGGTGATCGCCGCACTCACCACCGGCATCATCGGCTCCGCTTTCCTTGCCGGATCGGTGTTCGCCATCACCGCCAACCTGTGGCTGCTCGGCATCCCGCTCGGCCTCATCGGCCTGGTCGGCTGGGTGGTCGGCTACTTCCTCCACGGCCGGGTGAAGGCCAGCCAGACCGCCAAGGTCAACCCGCTCATCGACCGCGAATACGAGACGATCTATGCCGCCGGTGAGCAGGCCAGCCAGTTGCTCGCCGCCTGACCGGACGAACAGGAAAGAACCGTCATGATCGACGAATCAGGTTTCGGCTCCGGAACGCCAATCGATTACACGAGGTACGGCGGGGACTATGTCGCCTACGAATATCTCACCGTTCAGGCCGACCGCGACCTCGAACCTCTCTACAAGGACACCTATCGCAGCTTCGGCTGGATCATCGAGAACACCACCACCGGGGTGCTGGCCGGGGGTGCGCCGAACCCCACCACCGTCACCCTCAAGCTCAAACGCGATCGCCGCATCCGCAACCGCCCTCTTGTGAACGAACTCCAGCGCAAGGCCGAATCCGCGATGGAGGCGATTCACGATCTCGAGAACTCGCGCACCAGCACGGCCCTCGCTGTCGCGCTGGCGATAGGGATCGTGGGCTCGGCGTTTCTGGCCGGTTCGGTCTTCGCCATCGAAGCCGGGCTGTGGGTGCTGTCGATTCCGCTCGGGGCCGTCGGCCTGCTCGGGTGGCTGGCCGGCTATCTCGCCCACGGCCGCATAAAGGCCCGCAAGACGACCCAGACCGCGCCGTTGATCGACGAGCAGTACGAGATCATCTACGACGCCAGTGAACAGGCCGCCCGTCTGCTCGCCTGACCGGGAACGACCCACTTCAGCGGCATACTCTCGCGCAATTGCTCACATTTTCAATGGTGACCGGCTAACGTTCGCCACAAGAGCACGTCTTCACCCTCACGTGATAAGGAGAAATGCCGCGATGACCACACAGTCCTCCATCCCCGCTGAGTCGTCGATCCCGGAGCCACGCCCAGGTTCGGACTTCGCCCCTCGCCTGGTCGCCGAAGCTCTCGGCACCCTGTTACTTGTTGCCGGCGGCGTCGGCACCGCGATCTTCGACGCGACGTTCCCCAGCGCCGACAACAATCTCGTCGGTGTTGGGCACCTCGGCGTCGCCCTCGCATTCGGTCTCACGGTGGTCGTAGGGGCCTACGCCTTCGGCCCGATCTCGGGCGGGCACTTCAACCCGGCGATCACCCTCGGGCTGGCTGCAGCCGGTCGTTTCCCGTGGAAGGACACCGTCGGCTACATCGTCGCCCAAGTCGTCGGCGGTATCCTCGGTTCCTCGATCGTCGCCCTCATCGCGTCGACCAAGGGCGGTTTCTTCTCCGCGGCCCGCGACAGCGGGTTCGCGTCGAACGGCTTCGGCGCCCACTCCCCCGGCGGGTTCGGCATCGGCGGAGCGATCGTCGTCGAGATCGTGTTCACAGCGATCTTCGTCTTCGTCGTCCTCGGCACGACGGCCAAGGTCGGCGCCACGGGTTTCGCTCCGCTGGCGATCGGCCTCTCACTGGCGCTCATCCATCTCATCACGATCCCCATCGACAACACGTCGGTGAATCCCGCTCGCTCGATCGCGGCAGCCGTGTACGGCGGGGGCTGGGCCTGGGCCCAGTTGTGGGTGTTCATCGTCTTCCCGATCGTCGGGGGGCTCGTCGCGGGCCTCAGCTACAAGCCGCTGTTCGGGAAGACCTTCACCCAGGCCGCCTGACCCTGGGGTCCGGTCACCGACGCGGGTCCACCGCACCAGCGACGTGACGAACGATCATGGCTCGCGACGCCTGTGGGCGTTGCAACTACAGCAACCGCCGCCACCAGCGAGGTTGTTCGATCAGCTCGCGTTCCTCGTCGGCACCGCAGCCGCGGCGTGGCTGGCCGTCATCATCGGGATCCAGGGGTTCCACTCCCCCTGGGCCCCGGTGTGGGTGATTCCGATCTGGGCGATCACGGCCTACTTCGTCCTGCCCCGATTGCACCGGCTGCTCTCGGACCTCTACGTGCCCGACTACTTCTTCGGCCGCACCCGAACCGCCGATGGCCTGCTCGGCGATCCGGTCAACCTCGGCGTCGACGGCTCCGCCGAACAGCTCGATCACGTGATGACCAAGGCCGGTTGGCACCGCGCGGACGAGATCACAGCTGCCTCCAGCTGGCGGATCATCATGTCGACGTTGACCCGTCGCAGCTACCCCACGGCACCGGTGTCTTCGCTCATGCTGTTCGGACGGCGACACGACATCGCCTACGAGCAGGAGGTCGCGGGCAACCCGAAGCAGCGCCACCACGTGCGCTTCTGGCACTGCCCACCAGGGTGGCTCCTCCCGGGCGGAGCCTCCACCGATTGGCTCGGCGCAGGCACCTACGACATGGACGTCAGGCTGTCGTTCTTCACCCTGCAGGTCACACATCGAATCAACGAGGACACCGATGTCGAGCGGGACTACGTGGTCTCGTCGATACAGCAGACGAACCAGGGCGTGACGCTACGCACCCTTCGCAACTTCACCACCGGTTATCACGCACGGAACGGCGGTGGCGACCGCTTCATCACCGACGGCGACCTGCCAATCATCGACGTCTCCGCCGTGGACGCACCGCCGCGGACGGTGCCGAACGTCCCCGGTGAGGCCTCGGCGACCGAGATGATCGAGCGCGCACCGCTGGCGACCGCGGTGGCGGCTGCGCTCGTCGTGCTCGTCAGCGCAATACAACTGATCGATTTCGTCGTCGCGGGCGATGCGGCGGAGCTGGTGGCCGACGGCTCGGGATCGGATCGCGTCCTGATCGCTCTGGCGATCGGCGCGTTCTGCGTGTTCAAACTGAGCCAACTCGTGATGTCATGGCTCGCGCTGCGTGGCGGACGCCGATCCCGCGCCGCGCTCATGGTGCTCCTCACACTCGAGATCTCACTGGTGGCCGCCGACTACCTCGACGGCAGCGCCGCTCTCGGGCTCGACTGGACGCTGTTCACCGCCTCGGTGCAATGCCTCACGCTGCTCGCTCTGTCGAGTGAGTCATCAGGCGCCTGGGCGCGGCGGACGCGGAAGGCCGGGTCCGCCGCGCGCGAGTAGCCATACTGCGACCACCCCAGAGACCGAGCTGTTTCCGAGGCTTCCCGCTCACCGCCTCTTCCTGGAGCTGCCTCCGATCAGTGCACTTCCGAGTAGGAGTATCGCAGCGCCCCCGGCCAACCAACCGAGCGAGTCTCCACCTGTCGCGGGAAGACTCCAGGGCCTGTCCTGATGGTCCGGCGGCGCGGTGCCCTCGTCCTCGGCGCGATTGGTGACCGTGCAGGTGACATCGTCACCGACACCGAGTACCAGCACGTCACCGTCGAGTTCGGCTCCAGTGCAACTCCAGCCCTCCGAGACGTACTCCGCCGTAGGCCTGTCGGCCACCGGTGCCTCCGACAGGGTGTAGCTGCCGGGCTCGACTGCCGTGTCGGTCACCAGCGGGTCACCGGTCACCCCCGAAGCCGTGACCGGTCCGTCGGCGGTCAGGATCCAGTCGGTGGATTGCGGGCTCATCCGAATCCAGGGTGTAGTCGGGGTCTGAATCCGCCGGCCTCGAGGAGCGATCTGGCGATGTAGTTGGTGAGGTTGCGGAAGCCGAGGGCGGAGCCGCGTAGGTGTTCGAGTCGGCCGTTCATGGCCTCGGTAGGCCCATTCGAGGTGCCGGGGCGGTCGAAGTAGGCCAGGACGTCGGCAGCGCGTCGGTTGAGAGTACGGCCCAGGGTCCGCAGCTCGGTCAGCGTGGCCGGGACTCCCTGTGCGAGGGAGGCGATCAGGTGGGTCATGAGGTCTCGTCCCCGGGTCCGGTCGGGTTCGCGGTAGGCGGTGACCATGCGCTGGTAGACGGCCCAGGTGGCCTCGACCTCGACGTGGTCGTCCCCGGTGAACAGCCGATCGAGCCGTTGCTTCTGCTTGTCGGTGAGCAGGTCGGCGCCGGTGTGCAGGGTGCGGCGGGCGGTGTAGAGCGGGTCGCCCTTGCGGCCGCGGTGGCCACGGGTGTGCTGCTGGACGCGGCGGCGGCACTCATCGAGCGCGTCACCGGCCAGGCGGACGACGTGGAAGGGATCCATGACCGCGACCGCGTCGGGCAGTTCCTCGGTGGTGGCGGTCTTGAAGCCGGAGAAGCCGTCCATAGCGACGACCTCGACGCCGTCTCGCCAGGCCTGGGGGCGTTCGGCGAGCCAGGTCTTGAACGTCTGCTTGGAGCGTCCCTCGACCATGTCGAGCAGCCGCGAGGGCCCGGTCCCGTCCCGGACGCCGGTGAGGTCGATGATGACGGTGACGTACTTGTCCCCGCGGCGGGTGTGGCGCCACACGTGTTCGTCCACGCCGACGGCCGTGACGCCGTCGAAGCGGGTCGGGTCGTCGATCAGGACGCGGCTTCCTTCGGCCAGGACCGCGGTGTTGGCGGTGTTCCACGAGACACCGAGCCCTTCTGCGACGCGGGCGACGGTGAGGTGCTGGACGACGATGCCCTCCAGGGCCCAGCGCAGGCCCCGGCGGGAGAGCTTGGCCCGCGGCTCGGCCGCGGCGGTGGTGTCCTGGCGCCACACGTGCCCGCATCCGGTGCACCGGTAGCGGCGCACCGTGACCTCCAGCGTGGTGGGGCGCCACCCCAGCGGCTCGTGCGCGAGCTCGCGGGTGACGGTGTCGCGTGGCGTGCCCTCGCAGCCGCACCGACGGCACCACCCGTCGGGCTCGACGACCCGGCAGGCCAGGACCGCCCGGTCGGGCTCGAGGCGCTGCCCGACGACCTGAAGGCCGAGCTCGTCGAGGCGGGCGAATGTGGTCAGGTCAGGGCGAGCGAAGGTAGCGTCGGGCACGTCGAGGTCTTCCGGATGGGTGGCGTGAGAACCTCCATCTTCGGAAGACCTCGACCCCTATCCGGTGACCGACGCGCCGCCCCGCACTACACCCTCAACTGCGAAGAGCCGGATTGCGCCGATCCTCCCTCCACCTGTTTCACCAGAGTCAAGGTGGGCGGATCGAAGGTGTTGGTGATCGTGCAGCGCACGTCCGCGCCGGTCTGCACCTGCACGACCGACCCGTTCAAACTGCCTCCCGTGCACGACCACGCCCCCGCCGCGTACTGGTTGAGAGGTGCCTCGGTCGAGTTAGCCGCCTCGCTGAGCGTGTAGGCGCCCGCCAGCACGGGGAGGCTGGTCACCGACGGCTGTCCGCTCGTGCCCTGGGCGGTGATTCCGCCTTCCTCATCCTGTGCGGTCAGCGTCCAGTCGCCGGGTGCCGCGGTTCCACCATCGACCTGCTTGACCAGGGTGAGGGTGCCTCCCTGCCAGGTGTTGGTGATTGTGCACGTCACATCGAGGTCGTCCTCACCGAGGGTGACCGTGGCCGTGCCGTCCGGGCCTGGTTCCGCGGGCGACACGCTGTCGCACGACCATCCTGAACTGACGTATCCGGACGTCGAGGCCGACGAGTTAGTGGGCTGCTCCGAGAGCGTGTACGTGCCGGCGCCGACAGCCACGCCGGTGATCTCGGCGTCCCCGGTGCGACCCCAGGCACCTTCGCCGCCCTCTTCGACGAACTGCAGCGTCCAGTCCGCAGTCGTCGGCAGTGGGCCGCCGTCCACGATCTTGCGAAGGGTCAGGTGCGGCGGGTCGTACAGGTTCGACAGAGTGCACGCAACCACAGCGCCCGGTTCCAGCTCGAGGTCACCGGTACCCGGTTGCCCGGTCGTGAGGCTGAACCCGGACCCGGTGCATTGCCACTGCCCGGGCCGGTACTCCGGATCGACTGTCGTGTTTGCGGCCTCGGACAGTTCGTAGCTGCCTGAGAGCACGAACCCGCTGCCGCTGCCGTCGACCTCCAGCTGGTCGTCCTCGCCGGCAGCCGTCAGCGTCCAGTCCTCGGGGCTTCCCGGGACGGCGGGCATCTCCTGCCCGTTGTCGACGATCTTGGACAAGGTGAGGCTAGCCCCCGTCCACTCGTTGGTGATCGTGCAGGTCACATCCGTGTCGCCCGTGGCCAGCCCGATCGTCGCCGTGCCGGCGCCGAGCGACGTGGGACTGTTCTGTGCGCCCACGCAACTCCAAGAACCGGCCTCGTAACCTTCGACCGGTTGCTCGCTCAGCGTCACGACACCCGACCCGACCGCGACGTCTGTGACCGCCGGGTCTCCGGTCACCCCGGTGCCCTGACCGGAACCACCGTCATACGACAGTGGCCAGTCGTCGGGTGAGGACGCGGGTCCGCCACCGACGACCTCCTTCACCAACGTCAGATGCGGGGGCAGGAACTGGTTCACGATGGTGCAGGTCACGTCGGCACCCGAGGCCACGGCCACAACGTCGTCGGTGAGCGCGCCGCCGACGCAGGTCCACGAGGACGCCTGGTATTCGTCGGCGTCGCCGGGCTCGTCGTCGGCCGTGACGTCCTCGGACAAGGTGTAGTCACCTGCGGGGACGAACTGATCCACGATGTCGGTGCTGTCTCCCGCACCGGTGACTGTGGCAGGCCCGGCCGCGGTGAGCGTCCAATTGCCAGAGTCGTTGCCGGGTCCGTTGCTGCCGTCGTCCACTTCCTTGACCAGTGTGAGAGTGCCGCCGGTCCAGGTGTTGGTGATCTCACACGTCACCTCAAGATCACCAGCGGAATCGAGCTCGAGCTCCGCGGTACCGTCACCGTTGTCCTCGAGGGTGCCGCCGTCACACGACCAGCCGGTGGTGGTATAGCCGTCCGTGGACGCTGCCGGGTCGGTCGGGGTCTCGGACAGGCCGAAGACCCCACCGCCGACGGCATGCCCGATCAGGGTCGGGTCGTTCGCGGGCGCGGACAGGACGATCGGGTCGTTCCCTCCGGACGCGGTCAGCGTCCAATCGGCCAGGTCGTCGAGAGGCCCTCCGGTGACATGCTTCACGAGGGTCAGGTGCGGTGGGCGCAACAGATTCGACAGTGTGCAGGTGATGTCGGCGTTCGCGCCGGCATCGATCGTCAGCACAGCCTCACCCGATGCACCGGGCACCAATACGGTGCCTGCCGCGGTCGTGCACTCCCAGGTCCCAGGCTGATAGTCGTCATCGGCCTCGCCGACGAGTTCTTCGTAGAGCTCGTAGCTCCCCGGGAGCACGAAACCGGTGCCGGTGCCTGTGACCCGCAGAAGGTCGTCGTCGCTTTCAGCGATCAGGTCCCAATCACTCGGCACGCCGACGGGGTTCGCGATCTCGCCGCCGTCGTCGACCTCCTTGATCAGGGTGAGGCTGCTGCCGGTCCATGTGTTGGTGACGGAGCACACCACATCGAGGTCGTCCGGAGCCAGCGTGAGCTCGGCCGTACCGTCGCCGTTGTCGTCCACGGTGCCGCCCGTGCAACTCCATGCGCCGGTCTCGTAGCCCTCAGCGGCTGCGGAATCGCTGGCGGTCTCGCTCAGCTGGTAGGTGCCTGAACCGACCGCGATACCGGTGATCGGGGCATCACCGGTGACGCCTGTCCCGGACGCGGCCCCGTCGAACGCCAGCGTCCAGTCATCGGTATCGGGTAGTGGGCCGCCACCGACGACCGTCTTCGCCAACGTGAGGTGCGGCGGCTGGAACAGGTTCGTCAAGGTGCACGTGACCTCGGCGTCGACGCCCGACTCGATCGTGAGCAGGCCCTGCCCGGGGTCGCCTGTCGCGAGACTGAAGCCACTACCCGTGCAGGTCCAGTCGCCAGCCTGGTAGTCCTCGTCGACCGGGTCAGCGGTGAGCGACTCCGACAGGTCGTACTCTCCGGCCGGCACGGGTTGGGAGACCACCTGGGCACTGTCGCCAGGGCCTTCCACGAGCACGGGTCCGTCCGCGGTGAGCGTCCAGTCACCAGGTTGGGCATTGCCCGGTGGTATGACCTGACCGTCGTCCACGACCTTCACCAGAGTCAGTGTTCCACCTTGCCAAGTGTTTGTGATCGTGCACGTGGCGTCGTCACCCGGCTCGAGCGTGAGCTGACTCCCGTCCAAGGTGCCGTCGTCGCACGACCACGCGCCGGCGGCGTAGCCGCCCAGGAGCGGATCCGAGGAGTCCACCGCGGCTTCGCTGAGGTTGTAGACACCGGCGTCGACCTCGACATCGGTCACGGTCGCGTCGCCGGTGACGCCCGTGTGTGCGGCACCGGGACCGTCGGCGGTGAGCTCCCAATCGCCCGCGGTCGCCGGGCCTCCGGCGAGGTCCTTCACCAACGTCAGAGTGGGCCGCTGAACGGTGTTCGTCGCGGTGCACACCATGTCTTGTCCGACATCGAGCACCGCGACCTCTGTGTCATCGTTCCAGCTCGTGCCGCCTGTGCAGTACCAGTCCACCGCGTAGCCAGCGGGACCGTCCTCGCTGAACACATACTCGCCGGGCGGCAGCTCGACCTGCGTCACCGACGGGTCGTTGCTCTGCCCGGAGATCGCTGCATTGCCGGGACCACGTGCTTTCAAGGTGAAATCGTCGACGGTGGCCGTCCCGCCCCCCGTGTTGTCCAGGTCCTTGACGAGAGTGAGGGTCGGTGTCACGGAGCGGTTCGTGACCGTGCAGACCACGTCGGTCGACGGCGGCACGGTGACCAGGTCGTCGGTCGGATCGGCGTCGGAATCACCATCACCCAGGCACTGGTAGGACTGGAGGTCATAGCCGTCCGGGCCGTCCACCTCGGCTAACTGATAGGTCCCCGGGGCGATCGACTGACGCTCGATGCCGTCGGTTCCGCCGTCGCCGTCGCCGCTGAGGACGGTGGTGGTGCCGTCCTCTGACAAGACGGCGAGCTCCCACTCACCGGGCGCGTGAGTACCGAACGGGGCGTTGATGACCTGCTTGCGGAAAGTGATCGTCGAGCCCTGCCACACGTTGTGTGCGGTGCAGGTCACCTGAGAGCCTTCGGCGATGTCGACGACGTTCTTTCCCGCGCCGGTAACGGGAAGCTGTCCCTCCATGCTGTCCACGCAGGTCCAGCCGTCGAGTTCGTACCCAGAGACATCGACACCACCGATCGCCCCCTCGGTGAGGGTGTAGGAGCCGGGGCTCACGAACGCGTAGGTCACGGTGTTCAACCCGGAGCGGCCGGAGATCGCCGTCGACTGCGTGCCGCCCTCCGCCCGCAGGCCCCAGTCGAACTTGTCCAACTGGCCACCACCGGCGTTGTCGACCTCCTTGGTCAGGGTCAGCTGCGTGAGCGTGCGGCTACGGACGTTCACGATCGCACACGTGATGTCGTCACCGGAGGCGATCGCGATGCTGGTCACATGGGTGATGCCGCCGTCGCAGGAGAACCCGTCGGTGGTGTGGCCCTCGGTCGGGCCGTCCTCGGCCAGGTCGTAGCTGCCCGCCGGCACCGGCACACGCGTCACCTCGTCCGCACCGGTCACGCCTTCGACCGTCACGCCTGCCGCGCCGCCGGTGCCGGTCGCGCTCAGCGTCCAATCCGTGGCGGGCTGGGCGCTGTCCACCACCTGCTTGGTGAGGGTGAGCCAGCCGCCGGTGAACTCGTTGACGATCGTGCAGGTCACGTCAGCGCCCTCGTCGAGGGTGAGCACGGCGCCGTCGAGGCTGAAGGTCGACCCGGCTGGGTCGGTGCAAACCCAAGAGCTGGCGGTGTACCCGGCCGGACCCGTCTCCGACAAGGTGTAGCCGACGCCGGTCTCCACCTCGACGTGCGAGACCTGCGCGGATCCGGTCACGCCGCTGATCACGTCGCCGGTTCCGTCCGGGGTTGCGGTGAGAGTGAAGTCGGTGGGCGCGTGCGCCTGCCCGGCCGGCGACTCGACCTGTTTGACCAGCGTGAGCTGGGCACCGGAGGCCTCGGCGGTGTTGACGATCGTGCAGGTAACCGCCCGATCGAGCTCGATCGTGATCTGGTTGTTGCCGTTCACCGGGATGTCGCCCGTGGTGCCGAGATGGTCGACGTATTCACAATCCCACGAGCCGGCGATGTAGCCGCCTCCGGCAGGGCCACCAGACTCCTGGAGCCGGTAGGTGCCGATGCGCACAGGCTGGTTCGTGACCGGGGGCGTGTTCGCGGTGCCACCGACACCGGTCGGGCCGTCCAACGCCTGTAGCGTCCACATGGAGGCAGGTGCCGAACCGCCGTCGACCACCTTGCGCAGCGTCAGTGTCGACTGGACGGCTTCGTTGGTGATCGTGCAGGTGAGGCTCTGATTCTCGGCCAGCGTGATGATCGGGGACGGGTCGGTGTAGACGGTGCCACCGCAGTTCCAGTCACGGAACCGGTAGCCGGGCGGGGTGTTGGCGGTGGACAGCTCGGAGATCTGGTACTCGCCGGACGGGATGACCTTGGTCTGGAAGCCGTTGAGGCCGTTGGCTCGGAACGTCTCATCCGTGTCGGTGTTCACGGCCTGGACATCCCACTTGGTGCGATCCCCCTCGCTAGCACCGGTCGAGAGGTTCTCGATCGCCTTGTACAGCGACAACGTGCCGGTACCTGCGGCTGCTGCGGGCTCGACGGAACTGCCCAGCACCAGGCCGCTCGACATCAGAGCGCTGACGCATCCGATGCTCACCCAGCGACGTATCCTTCGAGATCTCATCTCATCTCCGCTCGCCAGCCCCATAGGTGCAGGGTCTCATCACGACACTGTTGCCTCGCTGACTGAGCCTATGGTCACTCGCTTCGAGGCGCCGTCGGTTGGAATCGATGGAGTCGACCACGGGTGCTCGCGGAAGAAATTGCTTCTCGGAAATGCAAAGAAAGCTGAAATTTGGTGATCCAATGCAACGAATAATGAAGTTGGCTGCGAGCGACGATGCCTTATGAGTCCCCTGCCGGTTGACAGATCCGGAGTGCCCGCTGGAGATCGGACAGGCTCTTTCCGATCAGTGCCAAGTAATGCCCGAGATAGTCGTCGACGACCTCTGATCCCTCTTCGGAGCCGGCTGCTGGCACCCAGTCCCCATTCGCCTCCAAAGCTTCCGCATCGAAGCCCATATATGCGCGAATCCGCCAGCCGGGTGGCGTGATCACCTGTAGGGGCGGATCGTCCGGCACTCGACAGAATCGGAACGACACCGGCTCGCGGGACAACCTACGATCCAGCCTCCACTTTCGCCATGTGAATGTCACATGCCCGGCAATCGCGTGTGCGGGATAGGGCTCGACCGAGAGAGAGACCGGGCCCGTCCAGAATGAGGGGAACCTGACGACCAGATGACGTGGCCGCACCCTTTCAACCGGCACTTCCTCGAAACACGTCCACCCGAAACCGCCGTACACGCGGTCGAGCAGGGCGGGAAGGTAGCGCACTCTGCTCGTCCGGCCCGTCTCGTAGTGGTGGATCTGATACACGCTGACCGACTCGGCCGGAGAATCGTCGTCCATCGCAAGCAGTCGCGTGGCCAGGGCCGCTACGTCGCTCTGCGACATGCCGCGAGCCTCGCGTATCGATCGATGCAATGTACGGCGCACAGCCGGGTCCGTCGGCGGCCGGGCGTCGTCCGGGCCGAATCCGAGCCAACCGGGCTCGGGCTCCGGCGGATCCCACTGAGGTCCAGCAGCGCAGCGGTCCCAGCGATCTGGTCCGACCATCGATCGGAGTCGTGCCAGCAGCGTCTCCGGGGTTCCCTGATCGCGCCGCCGGAGTTCGCCGGCGAAGAAGGTCACCATCTCGTCCTCAGGAAGGACGAGGCGCAGATCGTCGAAACCGGTCGAGGTCAGCGTAAGGACATCGAGCCATTCGGGTGGGGCGCCGCGACCCGTATCGCACCATCCGGGCCGGTCCAATACCACATGCCACGGCCACCTCGGATCGAACAGGCCAACCACGATCACGCCGCCGGAGTCAGCGACCACATCAAAGTTGATGCCCGTTGGCCCCGCCCAGCCCAAGCCCCTGATCCGACCGGGAGTGGCCGGGCGAATCCAGCTCCACGCGAATCCCGCCGACCCCTCGTGCATCGCACCCCAATGCCGTCGTGGCCCGCACACGCCGGGATTGTCGGAGTCGGCCGCCATGTAGCCGACGGGTGTCCCGAGCGCGCGCACCAAATCGACCAGCGCTCCACCTGCCCCGTAGACCCGATCAAGTGTCTCGAGGGCTTCGACCGGTGGTCTGTGCGTATCCGATTCCCAGGAACTGACAGCCGGGATCGTCGCCCCCGTCACATCGGCCACGTGACGCTGAGTCCATCCGGCGTGAAGCCGCCAAGCGCGCAGCAGTGCTCCGATCGAATCAAGCACAGCACAACACCCTAGCCCGCGAGCCAGCCAGGTCGCTGAGGTTTCGAGCATCCGGAGCCGGTTCTCGACGGCTCGCCATGGCCGTCGGTGACTCCGCTGTGGACGCGCCGCCGCAGATCGCGAGGACGCCGTGGCCGAGGCCTCGGCGAACGAGCGAAGCCGTCACCTCAAGACTCGGCGGAGAACCTCGAGATGACGGCGACTGGTTCGGCTGTTCCTTTCCTTGCCACGTGCCCCCAACCAGGCGGTGTAGCGCCTGAGCGCACGGCGTCGGCGAAGCTGGTCGAGGACGAGAGCGAGCATCGGGTGAATGCCGGGACGAGCGGCCCGACCGCGTCCGATGCGACGCAACTGGAAGCGCACTCGGGCCATGCCCGCAGCAGAGGCAACGCCTTTGTCCTTGATCATCACGGGCTTGAGAACGACTTTCGCGTCGATTCCCGCACGCCACTTGTCGGGCAGGTCAGGGTCCACGGCAAGGGCGGTGCCCATCCCGACGAGCGCGACACCGCTGGCGAGAACCTGTTCTGCGACGGGACGGCGTGCGATTCCCCCGGTGAGCATCAACGGGACCGGGCTGGTGGTGACGAGGTCTTTCGCGAGGGCCAGGAAGTACGCCTCACGCGCCTGCGTGCGCTCGCCGGCGGGACGTCCCGACATGGCCGGGCTCTCATAGCTGCCGCCGGACAGTTCGACCAGGTCGACGCCGAGGGGTGCGAGCAGATCGATGACAGTTTTCGCGTCGCCGGCGTCAAAGCCGCCCCGCTGGAAGTCGGCGGAGTTGATCTTCACGGCGACCGTGAACGACGGGCTGATTGCAGCGTCGATGGCGCGGACGACGTCCAGGAGCACGCGGGCGCGGTTCTCCAACGATCCGCCCCACTGGTCGGTGCGCTTGTTGCTGACCGGGGAGAGGAACTGTGAGAGCAGGTAGCCGTGGGCGGCATGCACCTCGACTCCGTCGAACCCGGCGTCCTCAGCTCGGCGCGCCGTGTCCGCGAACCGTCGTACGGTATCGGCGATCTGGGCCGGCGTCATCTCGCTGGGCTCGGCGAAACGGCCGCTCTGCCTGCCCATGCTCACGCGGATGGCGGAGGGACCCCATGCGACCCCTGGCATATCGGCATAGACCTGCCGACCGGGATGGTTGATCTGCATCCACACCTGCGACCCGCCCGATCTGGCCGCGGTCGCCCATTGCCGGAACGGCTCCAGCGGCGAGTCGGCGTCCAGGACGACGCCGGCGGGACCGGTCATGGCCTCGGCGTAGACCATCACATTCCCCGTGATCAGCAGTCCGGCCCCGCCGCGGCTCCACCGCTCGTACAAGCGGAACAGCCGCTCATCGGGGAGCTGACCCGGGCCGGCCATGTTCTCCTCCATCGCCGCCTTGGCCAGCCGGCTGGACAGGGTGGAGCCGTTCGGTAGCTCAAGCGGGGCGAACAGGTCTGGGCGCATAGCGGTCCTTGCCAAAGGTGATGAACAATGTTTACACTGCTAACATAATAGGAGGTGTAAGCAGTGTCAACATCATCGAAGGACACGTACCACCACGGTGAGCTCCGCAACGCCTTGTTGACCACTGCCATGCAGCTGCTCGAGGCCGGCGAGCCTCTCTCCCTGCGCGAGGTCGCGCGACGGACAGGAGTCTCCCCCACGGCCCCCTATCGCCACTACGCCGACAAGGACGCCCTTGAGTCGGCTCTGGCGACCGAGGGTTTCCGGGACCTTCGAGCGCGACTGGTGGCAGCAAGTCCGGAACCGGCCACACCCGCTGCCCTCGCTGACCTTGCCGTGGCCTACGTCCGATTCGCGCTGGAGCGTCCCGCGATGTTCCGACTCATGTTCGGCAACGAGTGCGACGACTCGAACGATCAGCGGGTGGTCGCGGCGTCAAGCATCCGGCGATTCCTCTCGGACGCGGTGGGTCGTGTCTTCCCCGAAGCGGACGGGCCGGCCCTGGCGGTCGCGAGTTGGTCTTTGGTTCATGGGCTGGCGTTCCTCCACCTCGACGGCAAGCTCGCGGCGGCCACGCCCAATGAGGTCGACCTTCGCGTCCGCACGTCCATCAAGGCGATCCTCACGGTCCGTGGGCAATAGTCGACGTCGGACCGGGGGTGACGATCGGCCGGGCCAAACTCGAACAGCTTTTCCCGGCTGCTCGGCCGCATGCGAGCATGTGGTCTGTGCCAGAAACGAACCGATCGGCAGCCACCTGTGAGGACCTGTCCACGTGGACTCCCAGGCCCGGCCCCGAGCGCCGCGTCTTCGACGGTCGATATGTGCGGCTCGAGCCCCTGGAAGTCGGCAAGCATGCCGACGACCTCTACGAGGCGTCCAGCGTGCCGGACGCCCCCCAGCGATTCCGCTACCTGTTCGAGGAACCGGCACAGGACCGTTCCGAGTTCCAGGACTGGGTGAGGCGAGCAGAAGCCGGCAGCGATCCACTGTTCTACGCCGTCGTCGACAAGGCGACCGGTCGTGTTGCCGGCCGCCAGGCCCTGATGCGGATCGACAACGCCAATGGCGTCATCGAAATAGGCAACGTCTACTGGGGCCCCGCGATCGCACGCACCACCGCTGCCACCGAAGCACTCTTCCTCCTCGCCGACCACGTGTTCGGCCTCGGCTATCGCCGATTCGAGTGGAAGTGCAACAACGACAACGAACCGTCCAAGCGTGCCGCCGAGCGCTTCGGTTTCACCTTCGAAGGCATCTTCCGCCAGCACATGATCCAGAAGGGCAGGAACCGCGACACCGCCTGGTTCGCCATCATCGACGAGCAGTGGCCGTCACTGCGTACCGCCTTTGAGGCCTGGCTCGATCCCGAGAACTTCGATCACACCGGCCGACAGAAGCACCGCCTCGAAGAGCTTCGCACGAGCACTGCCGATCTCGGCCACGAGCAGGGGTGAGCACCGGCGCGTCGACACCGTCTGCGCCGCCGTCGCAGCGAGGTGACCGGCGTCCGCCTCAGCTGCCCGTGTAGCGTCCGGGCCGATGGTTCAGGGCAAGGATCACGTTGAGGATCGCCGCGCCGCCCGCCGAGATGACGACCGTCAGCGGTGAACTCACAGTGAGCGAGGACACCACGACGAGCGTGTCGAGCACCATCAACACGTACCCGGCGCGGAAACCGAACCGCTCCTGGAGGATCAACGCGACGATGTTGAAGCCGCCGAGGCTGGACTTGTGGCGGAACAGGATCAGCAATCCGACCCCGCTGAGAACATTGCCCATCCCGGCGGCATACAAGGGGCTCGGTTGCAGGGCTCCGAGCGCCCAGGGCTGGCCGTGGACGCTCGTGAGCAGCGCGACGGCACCGATCGACAGTCCGCTGCGGATGGTGAAACTCCAGCCCTTGCCGAAGGCCGCGAGGACGAAGAACGGCAGGTTGACAGCGACGAAGAGGACGCCGAACGGCACCGGCAACGCGTAGCTGAGCAGGAGCGACAGCCCAGCTGTGCCGCCGCTGACGACCCCGCCGCTACGCAGGAGGAAAAGGCCCGCCGAAACCATCACCACGCCTGTGGTGAGCCCGAGGACGTCCTCGATGCCACTGTGTTTGGTGGCCGACGGCTGTTGTGTCATCACCACCGTCAGAGCCCGAACGCTGTGGGCGTCGCGAGCACCGCGAGCACTCTGTCGTTCGTCGCGGGATCAGCGAGAGTTATCCGGACGCCGTCGCCTGCGTACCCGCGCACGATCACGTCCTGTGCGTCGAAGGCGGCGACGATTCTCTCGCGATGGGAGTCGTCGAGACGAAGCCACACGAAGTTCGCCTGGCTCTCCGTGATGCTCCACCCGGCCCCACGCAGTCGATCGATGATGCGGCGTCGCTCGGCCACGACCGCGGCGACCCGCGCCTCGATCTCCTCCTCGGCATCGAGCGAGGCGATGGCGGCCCGTTGCGCGAGCGCGCTGACACCGAACGGCAGCGCCGCTCGGCGCAGGCCCGCGGCCAACTCCGAATGAGCGATCGCATAGCCGACGCGCAGGCCCGCGAGCCCGTACGCCTTCGAGAACGTGCGAAGCAGAGCGACATTCGGATGACTGCGGAACAGGCTGATCGAGTCGGTCCCGAAATCTGCGAACTCCGTATATGCCTCGTCGACCACCACGAGTACCCGTGCGGGAACCGCGTCCAGGAAGCGTTCCAGGTCCTCGGTGGGCACCCGGGTTCCAGTCGGGTTGTTGGGAGAGCAGATGAGGACGACCCTGGTTCGATCCGTCACCGCAGCGGCCATCGCGGGAAGAACGTGCCCTTCGTCGGCACCGAGCGGGACGCGGATCGCCGACGCACCGGCGAGCGCGGTGAGGGTGGGATAGGCCTCGAAGGACCGCCACGCGAAGACCACTTCGTCACCCGCGTCGCACATGGCGGCGAGAATCTGCTGCAGCACACCGATGCTTCCCGTGCCCACCGCGATCTCGTCCGCGTTCACCCCGAACTGCGTCGCGATGCGCCGGCGCAGATCACCGGCCGAGTTGTCCGGATACCGGTTGAGTTGCTCCGACGCGGCCAGCACCACCTCCCGCACCGACGGAAGCGGGCCGTAGTGACTCTCGTTGGAGGCCAGGCGTGCGATGTGCGGCTCGGAGGCGCGGCGACCCGGCACGTAGTCGGGAAGCTGGGTGAGGGTGGCGCGGAGGGACGGGGCGAGAGTCGTCATGCCCGGCATCCTCGGTGAACCTTGGACGTCAGCGCAACACAGCCGGATTTCTCTGGCATAATTGCTTATCAATTTGCCAATCTGGAGACAATATGACCAACCCGACGTCCGGCATCGATTCTGTCGATGCCCGCATCCTTCTGGCGCTGGACGCCGACCCCACAGCCTCGGTGCTCGCGCTGTCGCACACCCTGGGCCTGGCCCGGAACACCGTTCACGCGCGTCTGAAGCGGCTTGAGAATCAAGGAACGCTCGGCGCGTTCAGCCGACGCGTCGACCTCGCGGCGCTCGGATACCGACTGACGGCGTTCGTCGAGATCTCGATCACCCAGCCCTCGGCCGGCGACGCATACCTGGCGATGGCAGCGATCCCCGAAGTCGTCGAGGTGCATTCCACGGCCGGCGACGCAGACCTCATCGCGAAGGTCGTGGCGCGGGACACCGATGATCTGCATCGCATCACCACTGCCCTGTTCGCCATCCCCGGCATCCTGCGCACGAGCACGGCGATCTCACTCAAAGAGCTCATCCCGTTCCGTGCGTCCGCGCTACTGGAACGGCTCGCGCGATCGTGAGGACGCAGCGTCGTCGCTAACCGAACCGAGCTGGTAAGCGCATCGCGGGTCCAGGGGGCACCAGCGCGTCGAAGCACCGCCCGCTGAGCCCGTCGAAGCGTCCGCTGAGCCGCCCGCTGAGCCAGTCGAAGCGCCCGCTGAGCCTGTCGAAGCGCCCGGCACCTACTCGGCTACGACTGTGCCCTCGGCGCAAACCACGATGGGCTCATAGCGGCGAGGCTGGACATCAGTCATGGATCGGTTCTTCCACTCCAATGTTCGGTATGTCACCCGCAAGTGAGCTCGGCAACGCATCGATGGCGCGGATGACCCGGTGGAGGGAGCCGACCTGTCGCGGGTCGTAGCGCATGACGAGCCGTGGCAGATGCACCCGGTCATCGTCCTTGACCTCCAGCCGCAGCGGTTCAGAGGTCTCGATTCGGCCTCTCGTCAGCAGGTTCCCGAATCGCTGGTTGAGTTCATCCACCTCGTCGGGAGTGGGCTCGGTGCGCAACCGCAGGACGAGTCGATGGCCGACCCAACGTAACGAGTCGTAGTTGCGCCAGAATCCGGTGATCTCCTCGGCGGCAGCGCTCACCGAATCAGTCACCATCACCCGGTCGAAATCATCAGCGGAGACGACACCGGACGGCACGAGTTGCTCGTGGACGAAACGCTTGAGCCCGGCCCAGAAGGTTCCACCGGGGCTGTCCAGCAGCACGATCGGGGCGGGATCCGCCTTGCCGGTCTGCTGCAGGGTGAGCAGTTCGAACATCTCGTCGAGAGTGCCGAACCCACCGGGGACACAGACAAAACCGTGCGATTCCTTCACCAGCATGAGCTTGCGAGTGAAGAAATACTTCATCGCAACGACGTTGCCCGACTCGGAGAAGATGGAGTTGGGCTTGTCTTCGAACGGCAGACGAATCGAAACGCCGATGGAACGCTCGGGGCCTGCTCCTTCAGCGGCGGCCTGCATGATTCCGGGGCCCGCGCCGGTCACCACCATCCATCCGCGCGCCGACAGTTCCTTGGCCACGTCCGCAGCCGCACGGTACAGCTTGTTGCCGGGCTGAGTGCGAGCCGATCCGAAGATGGTGACCTTCGGCACGTCGCGGTAGGGGGCGAAGAGCCGGAATGCGGCGCGCATCTCCGTCAATGCCGCAGATGCGATCTTCAGGTCGAGCCGCGACGGTGCGTCGAGACCCAGATCGACGCCGGTCTCAAGAAGGCGGGACACCAGGTCGGCGTTGAGGGTGATCCCCGCTCCGTCGACAAGCTGCTGCGCGGATGCTGCCACATCGAGGGGAACAGGTGACAAGTCATGCATGCCTCCAGCGTTGCACGCGTCCCGCATGGCTGGGTACCGGGCAAGCGGATCGATGACCAGTTCGGAGCAGACATCGATTCGCCGCAGGGACGCGGCCGTGCCGTGCCCCGCATCGCATTTCGGCGAGAACCCGTTGCGATAGCCGGCCACTCGCCCGAGAACCTGTCATCTTCAGATGACTCTTGAGCGGCTTGTCTTGGGCAGGGCACGACGACCTCCGAGAGTGAACAATCCGGGAACATGAACGGAGCCAGCCCCCCACCTGTTCGCGTGCATCTGGAGTAGCTCCTTGATCCTGTCTATGTTCTGCGCAGCGCTTGTCGCTACTCCGCACCTCCCGCACCGAGTCCGAAGAAGCGCTCGAAGAAGGCGCTGAGCTTCTGGATGACACGCTGCTTCTTCTCTCCGTGGCCTCCGCCTGCGGCAAAGCGGGATGCAGGCGGGAGCACCTTCGTGATTGCCGTGCCGGTGGTGCGGAGGGTACCGTCTCGGAACGCGGTCTGGACGAATGCTCGGGCGGCATCGGCGCGGAGGTTCTCCTCCTCGATAATCGCAGCGAGTTCAGCCTCGCGCTTGGCAGCGACGAACGCCTGCCACTCCTCGTCGATCGCACCGTCCACCGAGACGGCGTCGACGAACGCCTCGATGAGGTCTTTCTTGTTGCGCAGCGTCGGGCTGGCGTCGACGGCGCGGCTGATCTCGGAGCGGATCTCCTTGTCCTGATCGTCGCCGAGTTGCTCCCGGTATTTGGCGACGAGCATGAGGATGTAGTCGACATTGATCTCGACCTGCTTGATCAGTTCGATCTCGAAGACCACATCGTCGTTGATCAGTTCCTTCTCAGTGGCCGTCTCCTTGCGAAACTCCGCATACAGGTCGAGATAGACGCTGCGGTAGTCCTGCCCCTGACGATCGGTGAGGAGCTCTGAGCCAGCGAAGTCGTCGAACGAAGTAAGAATGTTTTCCAGCCGTAGGATCGCGCCGAACAGCTGGATGAAGTCTTTCTGCGCGTCCTCCCCGACGATCGGCTGCCCGAGCGGGAATGACGCCAGCAGCTCAGTGACCTTCTCGGCGTACTCGCTGTAGTAGTCGCCGTAGGGCTTCAGCAGCACGACGCCGCGGGCGTCTTTGTTGCCGAACAGCTCGAGCGCCGCGTTGGTCTCGTCCTCGAGGTCACGGAAGGCGACAATGTTGCCGTAGGTCTTCACGGAATTGAGGATCCGGTTGGTGCGCGAGTACGCCTGGATCAGGCCGTGCGCGCGCAGGTTCTTGTCGACGAACAGCGTGTTGAGCGTGGTCGCGTCAAAGCCGGTGAGAAACATGTTGACTACGATCACAAGGTCGAGTTCGCGGTTCTTCAGCCGCTGCGAGAGATCCTTGTAGTAGTTCTGAAATCTGTCCGTGCTGGTGTCGTAGCTTGTGCCGAACAGGTCGTTGTAGTCCTGGATCGCGTCTTCCAGGAAGCCCCGCGCGTCGGCCGAGAGCGCGTGGGTGTCGAATGCCTCGTCGTCGAGGATGCCATCGTCGGTGGCGTCGTTCGCGCCGTACGAGTAGATGAGACCGATCTTCAGCCGTTTGTCCGGCGGCAATTCCCGCTGCTGGACCTGGAAGTGGTTGTAGTACCGGCGCGCGGCATCAATCGAGGCGGTCGCGAAGATTGCGTTGAAGCCCCGTACCCGTTTGCGCTCCCGATGCGCTTCCGCCTGGCGTCGCGTGCGGGTCGCCTCGGCGACGTTGGTGACGACGGAGTGCTCGTAGCTGGAAGAGCGTTTGGTCTTCTGATCGAAGTGCTTCAGCGTGTAGTCCACGATCTCGCTGATGCGCCTCGGGTCAAGGAGCGCCTTTTCCGCGTCGATCGCGGGCACCTGCTTGTCGATCACCGTGCCAACCTTGACCGTGTTGACATAGTCGATGCGAAACGGCAGCACGTTCTTGTCCGTGATCGCATCAACGATCGTGTAGGTGTGCAGCTTCTCGCCGAATGCCTGCTCGGTGGTCTTCAGTTGCGGGTTCCCGGCGCTGCCACTGTTGGCGGCGAAGATCGGCGTGCCCGTGAACCCGAACAGGTTGTACCGCTTGAAGGAGCGGGTGATGTCGGTGTGCATATCCCCGAACTGGGAACGATGGCATTCGTCGAAGATGATTACCACGTGCTGGTCGTAGACTGCGTGGCGCTTGTTTGTCTTGATGAACGTCGACAGCTTCTGGATCGTGGTGATGATGATCCGCGCGGCCGGGTCTCCCAGTTGGCGCTTCAGCACCGCTGTAGAGGTGTTGGAGTTGGCCGCACCCTTCTGGAAGCGGTCGTACTCGCGCATCGTCTGGTAGTCGAGATCTTTGCGGTCCACGACGAACAGCACCTTGTCCACGCCCGGCAGCGCCGACGCGAGTTGCGCCGTCTTGAAGCTCGTCAGCGTCTTTCCCGAGCCGGTCGTGTGCCAGACGTAGCCGCCTGCCGCGACCGTGCCGAGACGCTTGTAGTTCGTCGCGATATCGATGCGTTGCAGGATTCGCTCGGTCGCGACGATCTGATACGGCCGCATCACCAGCAGCATCCGGTCGGCAGTCAGCACGCAGTACCTGGTAAGGATGTTCAGCAGCGTGTGCTTGGCGAAGAACGTCTTCGCGAACGAGGTCAGATCCTGGATCGGTTTGTTCTGCGCGTCCGCCCACCACGACGTGAACTCGAAACTATTTGACGTCTTCCGTCCTTCGCCGGTGGTTGAGCCGGTCGAAACCCGCCCTTCCTTGAGGTGCTGACTGCGCGTCGTGTTGGAGTAGTACTTCGTCAGCGTCCCATTGCTGATCACGAACAACTGCACGTACTCGAACAAACCCGAACCTGCCCAGAAGCTGTCGCGCTGGTAGCGGTCAATCTGGTTGAACGCCTCACGAATGTCGACCCCGCGCCTCTTCAACTCGATGTGCACCATCGGCAGACCGTTGACGAGGATCGTCACGTCGTAGCGGTTCGCGTAGCGCCCGCCAGCGCTGCCCTCATCGGCAGGGTCGAGGCGCTCGACTTCGTACTGGTTGATGACCTGCAGCCGGTTGTTGTGGATGTTCTGCTTGTCCAGCAGGGTGATGTTCTTGGTCGATCCGTCGTCACGCCTGAGCAGCTGGACGTGGTCCTCCTGGATGCGCACTGTCTTTTCGACGATGCCGTCGTTCTTCCCGGCGATCGTGTTCTCGAAGAAGCCGCGCCACTCCGCATCCGAGAAGGTGATGTGGTTCAGCGCCTCCAGCTGGGTGCGGAGGTTCGCCACCAGCTGTTCCTCGGAAGTGATCGGCAGGTACTCATATGCCTGCGACTCAAGGAGGCGGATCAATTCACGCTCCAGCGCAGCCTCCGACTGATACGCCGCATCCGCCTTCGCATCCGGGATGTACTCGGCGACGACCGTGCTCTCGGCCGAGACCGCGATCGGATCGTACGTACGCAGCGGCGCGTCGGTCATGACGCCCTCTTCCCCACAGAGCGGCGTGGTTGCTGTGCCAGAGGGCTCACGCCTTGCGCGAGCACGAGCTCCACCACCCGAGCCCACGGGATCACTTTCCTGACTGCAGCGCACCGCGCCGCGGCCCGTTCCTCATGTTGCGCAGCTTCCGATGCTTGCCGAACGACGGTCACATCTTCCCCGAGTGCCTCGGCCACCCAGAGAAGTCCGGGCGCACATTGGAAGTGGTTCCAGAAATGCCTTGCGTTGAGCCCTCGCGACTTGCGGTTATACGCACCGGGCCCGTCAAGCTCGTTCAGCCATCCAGTGACGTGTTCTTTCTGACTCCGGTACCAGGGCGCCGTTGGCCGTTTCCGATGTGCCGCCAGTGCCTGCTCGCAATGGTCAGAGACGGGGTAATGCTCATCGGTCTTCCGCAAGGCTCTGGCAAACACACGGGGACTGAAATCAAAATCCGCGAAGTCGCCGCCAGGTGTGCTCGCGACATGCCTCATCAACGCATCTCCTCAAAAGTCAGCAGCCGGTCACGGTAGAACTCATACTGCTTTCGCCGAGCAGTGAGCTCGGCAGGGAGACCAATGCTCAGATCGTTCACGAGCGCGTCGAACTTGTCGAGGATGGCCACGATCCGACGCTGCTCATCGAGCGGCGGAATCGGAACGACGATCTGGCTGAGGCCCTCACTACCGATGCGCTTCACCTTGGCGCGAGAGACATACTTCTCTTTCTGCCCTTGGAACGCAGCAGTCTGCATGACGTAAGAGATGTACGTGGGATCCTGTTCGGAGCGAAAAGCAAAGGAATCGTCGTGGATGGCAACTGAAACGTTCCCGAGCCAGGCAACCGCCTTCCCGACATCCTCCACCGTCTCGCCGACGCCTACGATCACAACGTCTCCCGACTTCGCATAGCGGAGGCTCTCCGCGAGATCATCACGGACGTGACTGGCGGTCTCGCGCGCCGAAACACCATAGTGAGTATAGATCTCACCGTAATGAATGCTCGGGATACCAGCCGCAACCATATCGCTCTTCGTGAAACGACGACCACGAATGAACGCCCCCAGCTCACCCATTGGCATCCACGTCACCCCCCCCCCGTCGATTTCTGGGAAGGCCAGAAGGGCATCACGATAGTGTTCATACTGGCGGCGGCGAGCTTCCAGCTCCGCTTCCAGCTCCGCTTCCAGCTCCGCTTCCAGCTGAGTGAACTGATCCAATACTCGCACGATCTCCCGCTGCACCTCGAGAGGCGGGACGGGGATTCGGTAAGCCCGGACACGATTGTCGGGTATTGCGGGATAGTTTCCCGCGACCTGATTTGCCTCAACGTATTGACGGAAAGCGTCGGCGCCGAGAAGGTGAGCCAAAAAGTTCGTGAGAACAACGGAGGTGTCTGGTCGAAGCACACAGTAGCCCGTGCTTGCGATTTGCCCGTCATACTTGGCCGGGATCACCGCCCACCGCATTTGCGCGGGACGTGTGGTCGCGAAGATCACATCGCCTGTGTGAACGATCTGTTGCGCGCGACTTGGAGCGTCGCCTGCAGTGATGGATGCCGTTTCACCAATCCTGCGCGTCACGCGGTCCACAGAACCTAGATCGATGTACTGGAACTCGTCGTCACCCACGTTGGCCCATTTGATGTTGGAGCTTTTTGCCGTGACTTCACCGACAGGCTTGAACTCGACGCCCTTAGGCGCAAGCTCCGCGATCAGGTCGTCGATACGGCTCACTTCTTGCCTTCGATCTCGCGCTGTGCGCGCTTGATGGTCTCCAGATAGGCTCCCTCGACCTCGGTCGGTGCAGCGTCGATCTGAGCGCGGTACTTCGCGTACTCGCCCTCGGCGTGCGCGATGGCCTGCCAGTGGCTGATGCTTCCAGCTCCGGGCAGGGTCGGAGCCTCCATTGCGACGACGAGCCGATCCAGGTGGGCGAGCCAGTCCTTCATATAGGTGGGCTCGTGGTTCTGGGCGCGAAACTCGGCCGCGTCGAAGTAGGCCGACACGAGCGCATTGAGCTTCTTCAATTCGGTTTCGTCAAGGTAGTTCTTCGCCACGGAGACGTCGGATTTGCGCGGCCGCGCGCCCGCGAACGAGGTAAGGCCCATGTTCGGCTTTGTCGCGCCCGCGCGGGCTGCGACGACTTCGGCTGCGGTGCGCCCGTGGGCAGCGTAGTGGAGCTTGTTCTGGACGATCTTGAAGAATTCGACGCTCTCTTCGGCCTTCGGGCCGTAGTCGATGCTCGTCGCGTACGGGTCAAGCACCTGCCGGTGCAGCATCTTCTCGCTGCTGCGGATGTCGCGGATGCGTTCCAGCAGCTCACGCCAGTAGTTGCCGCCGCCGAGATTCTTGAGCTTCTGATCGTCCATCGTGAACCCCTTGACAAGGTACTCGCGCAGGCGCTCGGTTGCCCAGATGCGAAACTGTGTGGCGATCTTGCTCTTGACGCGATAGCCGACCGAGATGATCAGGTCGAGGTTGTAGAAGGGGATCTCGCGACTGACCCGGCGGGAGCCCTCGGTGCGAACCTGTCGGGATCTCCAACAGATTGCCGCCTCCTCGAGTTCGCCCTCCTCGTAGATGTGCTCGACGATGTTCGTGCGAGACGTCTGGAACAGTTCCGCGATCTGCTGGCTCAACCACACCGTCTCGGCGTCAAGGCGCACTTCGATAGCGGGTGCGCCGTCGTCGCGTTGGTAGAGAATCACCTCTCCGGAGGCCCCGTCCGTCATGCGGCTCCTCCTTCCAGGTCGGCCACGATGGCGTCGATGGAGGTGCGCAGCTCTGCCTGACGTGCCACGATGCGGGCGATCTCAGCGTTCAGCGCCTGGATGTCCACGACCTCGCGGGTGTCTTCCTGCTCGACGTATGAGGACACAGCGATGTTGTAGTCGTTCGCGGCGATGTCCTCGCCCGGCACGAGCCTCGCGACGTGGTCGACGTTCTCCCGGGCGGTATACGTGTCGAGAATGTGCTGCTGGTTCTCCGGCAGCAGCTTGTTCTTGTTACCAACGCGGCTGAACTCCGCGGAGGCATCGATGAACAGCACCGCGTTGTCGGTCTTCGACTTCTTCAGCACGATGATGCAGGTCGCGATCGTGGTGCCGAAGAACAGATCCGGCGGCAGCTGGATCACCGCATCGACGTAGTTGTTGTCGATAAGGTACTTGCGGATCTTCCGCTCCGCACCACCTCGGTAGAGCACACCGGGGAACTCGACGATCGCCGCTGTGCCGTTCACCGCGAGCCACGACAAGATATGCATCGTGAACGCCAGATCAGCCTTCGACTTCGGCGCCAGCACCCCGGCCGGCGCGAACCGCTCGTCATTGATCAGCAGCGGGTTCGCGTCGCCCTCCCAGTGGATCGAATACGGCGGGTTCGAGACGATCGCCTCGAACGGCTCGTCGTCCCAATGTTGCGGATCGGTCAGAGTGTCGCCGTGCGCAATGTTGAACTTCTCATAGTTCACGTCGTGCAGGAACATGTTGATCCGGGCAAGGTTGTAGGTGGTCAGGTTGATCTCCTGCCCGAAGAACCCGCCAACGTTCTCACGCCCAAGCACCTTCGCGAATTTCAGCAGCAGTGAGCCAGAACCAGCAGCGGGATCGTAGACCTTATTCACACGGGATTTACCGACCACGGCGATCTTCGCCAGCACCTCCGAGACCTCCTGCGGCGTGTAGTACTCGCCGCCGGACTTGCCGGCCTGGGAGGCATACATCTGCATCAAGTACTCGTACGCGTCCCCGAAAAGGTCGATCGCGTTCTCCCCGAAGTTCCCCAGCGGCAGATCCCCGATCGCATCCAGCAGCTTCACCAGCTTCTCATTGCGCTTCGCGACCGTCGCACCCAGCTTCGAACTGTTCGGATCGAGGTCGTCGAACAGGCCTTTCAAGTCGTCTTCGCTGTCTGTGCCGGCCGCAGAGGCCTCAACGTTCCTGAAGACCCGTTCCAGCGTCTCGTTCAGATTCGCATCCTGCGGCGCTCGCTCGCGCACGTTCGCGAACAACTCCGACGGGTAGATGAAGAAGCCCTTCTCTGCCACCAATTCGTCGCGCGCCACCGCCGCCTGCGGATCGGGCAGGCGAGCGTAGTCGAAGCCGCTGTTCCCAGCCTCGTGTTCGCCGGCATTGATGTAGGTGGCGAGATTCTCCGAGATGAACCGGTAGAACAGCATCCCGAGCACGTAACTCTTGAAGTCCCAACCGTCCACGCTGCCCCGCAGATCGTTCGCGATCCGCCAGATCGTCTTGTGCAGTTCGGCGCGCTGGCCTTCTTTGGTGGTCGGTGCCATGTAGTTCATCTCCCGCGCCAGGGGCGCCGTCTTCACTTGTTATCAGGACTATCTCATACCGTAGCGGTGCCCACCAGCACCCAGACAGCAGCGACACCGCGGGAGAATCGGAGGCTTCGCCGCAAGCCAGGCGGCTTCGCCGAACTGATGAGGTTCGTCCGCGAGCTCCCTGAGGAAGGGCGTACAGCGCGGCGCTCATCTATGTCCAAAGGCCAGGATGTGCAACTCGCCCATGGTGGCGGGCCTCGCGACCGCACATAGGACACATGCCACGAGACATCACACAGGGTGGACCGGGGCGGATTCCAATCACATGAGTGGAAGCGGGTCGAGCGGCTGGAAGCCGTGTGGGAACTGGCGAAACGAGGGCTCGGGTCATCGGGCGACGTGGCTGGTTCCGGGCTCGACGGCGCGGTCACGGAACCAACGAGACGGAGTCGAACGCCTCTGACGCCGCATCAGATAGACGCCATTCAAACGGCCCGCGACAGCGGTGAGAGCGTCATGTCGATCGCCCGACGGTTCGAGGTGAGCCGGATGACGGTGTGGAAGAAGACGCGGACAAGATGAGTCAGTGCCGGGGCGCCGACTATGGCAGGAGGTCGAGCATCTGCGGGCGGGCCTTCATGGCGTGGATCACGAGTTCGTTTCCGCTGTCAAAGACCAGGACGACCGTCTCCAGCAGACGGCCACAGGTGTCGAACCCAAGCCGAAGCTGCCGCGCCGGGCTGTCATCATCGAGGTCCTCGATCCAGGTTGCCCATGTCGCAGCCTGGATTGCGTCTTCGGCGTCGACACCGTGTTTGCGAGCCGAGGGGTGGACTCTCATGCCGAGGCCAGTGCCTCGCGAATCACCTCGGAGCGAGACTTGCCCTCACGCTCCGCCCGTGCATCGAGAGCACTGAGCTCGTCCGCAGTGATGCGCAACGCGATGACCTGCGACGGCTCCGCGCCACGTCCGGGCCGACCACGGCCCCGCTTCTTCAACTCCGTAACGTCGTATCCAACCTCAGCTTCGTCTGCCCAGGCTGCGATCTGCTCCTCAGTGACGGGAGTGCCGTCGATCGTCTCGCGCTCACTCATGGGATTAATGTTATACGAAAATGGTGCATGTGGCGATAGACTTCGCCTATGAGCGAATCACCGAGCAGCAGCAAGTGGGCTGTTCTTCGCTTCAAGAGATCTGAGCTCCTACTCGGACCAAAGGTCTGGATCGGCTGCGCAATCGCGATCGCGCTCATTGCGCTCGGCATCTACGTGACACCGAACAACCTCTGGGCAGGTGTCGGGATCGGCTGCGCCGGGGTACTGGGAGCCATACTCGGCACTCTCTTCCAGACGACCCCGCGGGAGAAGGACTTCACCGCGAACGGCGCGAGCGCAGTACGCGGTCTGCTGGGGATCGCTGAAGATGTCGAAAACGCGCAGGCGATCGCGACTCAACTGTCTCAAGCCACATCGCCGAGGAATAGCCGCGTCTCAACGGGGTTGGTAGACATCCAAGAACGACTGCAAGAGGTCCGGCTCGCCTTGTACGCATCTATGGCGGAGTGGGACTCCGTCGCCCCTGGCTCACTTGACGAGGTTAACCGGCTGCGTAACGAAGGACGCCGGGCATTCGAATTGCTAGCACGAGAGGCGGAACAGAATGACTGAAGATCACGCCGACAATGATGACAACACCGAACTAGCTGAGTTGGTCAAGGAACCCGAGAATCGAATTCGCGGGAAGGTCGCAGAAGTAGTAAGCGACCGCGAGGTGATCTTAAATCGCGGGTCAGAACATGGGGTCCGACCAGGGATGTACTTTGCGATCCTCGACCCGGACGCCGTCGGTATCACCGACCCCGAAACCGGAGAGACGCTTGGAGACATCCGAATCGTAAAGATTGTTGTTCGAGCGACAGACGTAGCACCCAAGATCACGTTGGCACGAACATTCCGCACTCGGCGCGTGAATATTGGGGGCAGTGGAGGGCTCGGGCTTGGGTCAATTGCGCGAGCGATGCAGGAGCCAGAATATGTCGAGCAAGTGGAGAAACTGACGCTTGATCGCAACTCCCCGCGCAAGATAGATCCGAATGATTCGGTCGTAGGACGTGGCGATCCCTTCGAGCTCGCCACACCAGCAGAAGTCGAGGATATCCGATCAATCACAGTTTGGGAGCCACCCGCCTACTAGGCACCCGCGTAGCGCGCGACAGCATGCCGGACCGGCCACACGTCTTTCAGAAGATGCGCGCGGCCACTCAGGCCCAGCCTCCCTGCCCATCCGCGACACTCCTCTGGCGAGCACCGCGTTGCTGCCTGAAGTATCCCTCACGGACCCGCTTTTGCGACGGCACGCCTCATACAAATCGAGGTTGAGCGCTGGAAGAAGTTCAGGCTGGGGCGTCGCCGTGGGATAGCTCAGCCTGGATCTCTCGGATCGTCACAGCGAGGGCTCCCGACGCCAGGAGTCCGGTTCCCAATGGCCCGGATGAGTTCTCTCCGAGCAGGGGCAGTCTCGCCAGTGCCGCGCGAACGTCGGGCGTCATGTGGTTGATCTGCCAGCGAACCTCATCGCGGCGCGCGATTTCCTGGTCAACCGCCGTGAGTGAAGCGGCCTTCGCCGCGTACGCGGCAGCACCGAGAGCATGAGCCCCCATGTGGGCCACGCCCGAAGCTTGGCCAGCGGCGCGAGCAGCTGCTACCGCGACGGGTGACTTCACCGATTGAGCCGCACGCCCGGCGACCAACCTCCGTTTGATCTCACCAGCAGCATCGAGTTCACCACGGCCATAGGCGCGGGTGCGTGCGATGCCATCCCTCGCACGATCATCCTCGGGAGCCTCGGCTTCGAACAGCGGCAGTACTCGTTCAGCGCAGTCTGCTGCCCAGAGAGCGACGAGACGCCGATCGGCGTCGTCGAGTGTCTGCGGAGAGGCCATGTATCGATTCTCTCAGCACGCGGTGAAACCTCGATTGCAAGACGCGTGTTCGCTAAGACTGGGCCGGTGGTGAGCGGGAGCTCGGGCGGTTTCCACGGCGGGGAAGGGGTTAAGAGCTCCTGAGTGATCCCACGCTCAGGCCGGTCGGTTCTGGGTGTGCGCGGCGTGCTTCCCGCTATCTGTGGCCTACTCGTGGTAGTTAGTTGAAGTGAGAGATATAACTGGTTTCAGCACGACCGCGGTCTTCGCTGCCGCAGCGCGTGCCGCGCATCCGATCGTCGACCAAGAACCACACCTGCTGGAAGATCCAGTCGCACAACGATTGTGCGAGTCGATCAGCCCGTCTCCACTGACCTTTCAGGTCGAACACTCCGAGGAGCCGGTGCTGGCTGCCGCACGCCTGTCGGCGTGCGCGCGTTCCAACTTTGCCGACCGGACGCTTCTGAACCTTGGTATTGATCAACTCGTTGTCGTTGGCGCAGGCCTGGACACCACACTCCAGCGGCTTCACGACCAGTTTGATGGGCAGGCATGGCTCGTGGATCTGCCCGGGGTGCTTGCCTGGCGCGAAGAACTGTTCCGCGATGCCGGAGTCGCTGACTTCGCTCATCATGTTGCCGCCGATCTCAGGGATGGCCTGGACCCCCACCTGTTGAAGATGGCTGGTTTCAAAGCCCGACGGCCGGCCGTGGTCCTCTGGCTCGGGGTAAGCATGTACCTGCTCCCAGCGCAGTGCCGACGATTCTTCGCCGACCTGTCCGGTCTGTCATACGGGTCAGTCTTGATCTTCGACTACGTCCTTTCATCTGGACACCGAGATGAGGCGGGTGCGGCCTACGCAAACACTGTCGCAACGATGGCGGGCAAGGTTGGGGAGCCATGGCTGTGCACGACCACACCATCTGATGCACGCCACTGGCTCGAAGAAGCTGGCTGGTATACCCACCAAGATGTTGACGAGGCGAGCGTGGCCCCGCCCGAGTTCTGGGACCGGCAGATCCATCTCAAGCCCATGAAGCTGATCAGGCTCGTCTACGCGTCACTGCGCGTTGAAAGACGGCCAACATGACAATTCCCACCGCCGCCCACCAACAGCTCTGCCACCTGGTTAACCAATGAGCACCTATCGGTAGGGGAAAGGGGAGCGAAACCGTGACCGACCACGCGGGTGCCGTTATCAGCTTTCGCGATAGCGAGAAACTGCGCTGCCTGCTGTGTCGTCTGCACGAGCAGGGTTGAGGGTGCCTGGGTGCATGATCCCGTCGCGGCGGATTTGATGCGGTACGCGCGGGACAAGTACGCCGCTCTGGCGGTCAAACATCGGCTTGATCCGTGGGAGGCGGTCTCTGCCGCGTTCGAGGTGATGCGCACCCCGGCCGCGCGTCGTGCTCGTGATCCGTGGGCGGTGATCACGCATTCGGTGCGGATCACCTGCTCGGTCGAGGAACAAGGGCAGGGGCTCTTGTGCTCGGTGCATCAGGCCAGGCGGAAGCGGTTCACCGTGTTCCACGATCCCGAACGATTCTCCGACCGCGAGCACCCGATGGTCGACAACCACCCCGTGTTCGGGTTCATCGACGAGCACTTCGACGACCTCGATACCCCAGAACCCGATCCCGGATCCACGCCTGTCCTTCATGCGGTCGAAGGGGCGATCACGCTCCTGGTGCTGCTGGGCTGGCCGGGCGATACGGCGCGGGATGCGGTCGAGCATGTCTGTGACGCGCTCACGAAAACCGGAGCGCGGCAGACCGCGTATAGCGCGTTGCGGCGCGATAAGCAGACCCCTGCGATGCTGGATCTTCCCCGCCCGGCCTGGCATGCACTGCTCCGAGCCCTACTAGGCAGCCGAGAACCAGCGCACGCGGCGACACCCATGGGGCGCGGGGTGTTGTTGCGGCTGCTGATCGGCGAGACGATCCCGCTACTGCTGGACGATGACGATCTCGTCACTGCCCTCTCGCTCGCTTCCTTCGGGGTGGGGAGGTGAGCGGGGATGGACGTGCCAAAGGACGGCTTCTACGTCGAACAGGCCATCGCCTCCATACCGGTCGGGAACCGGCACCGCAAAGACCTCGGCGAGATCGACACCCTCGCCGCGTCGATCCAGCGCCACGGTCTACTGCAACCGATCGCAGTGAATCTCGACGGGTTCCTCAACGAGGCCCAGTACGTCGGCCTCGCCAAGAAGATCGAGGCCGCGTTCGACGAACGCTTCGCTACACGCTCCGACGAACTCGCAGAGCTGGCGGCGAACCGCCGACGCCTCGAAGACGAGTCCGACAAGCTCCTCGCCGCGCACTTCGCCGACGCCATCGACCTCACCACGCTCAAGCGCCACCAAGACCGCATCCGCGCAGGATTGGCCGACATCGACCGCCGCATCGAGAACGAGCACGACCAAGACCAAGGCCCGAGACGCCAGATCAACAAGGCGTTACGCCTCCTGATCGACTGCCAACGCCTCTACAAGACCACCGACCCGCACGGAAAGCGCCTCGTCAATCAGACCTTCACCACCGGCATCGACATCAACGAAGACGAGGAAGCAACCCTCCGCCTCGCGGAACCCTTCGCCGTCACGACAGGCGAAAACACCCATGTCAGGAGTTCGACTACGTCTGCAATTGTGGAGCTAAGGGGATTCGAACCCCTGGCCTCTTCCATGCCATGGAAGCGCGCTACCAACTGCGCCATAGCCCCGCACACTCATCCCCGCGCGAGCGGCGACCTAGGTAGGTTAGCGCAGGATCGGACGCTTGCCAAACCGCGCCAGGGGGCCACCCTGCAGGCTGGACGAGCGAGCCCTCCCACCGCCTTCGGCTGCGTCGACGACGACCGCCCGCCGCAAGCCACCCCGCCGGGACTCCGGGTACCGACCCCACACGCAGAACCCGTCCAGCGGCAATCCCGTCAGCAACCCCCGCACTTTTCGCCGATTCCATATGCCGATCGTCCGGCCCATCATTTCTGCTGTGCGCCCTATGATCAATTCCGAACGAGAATCCATCTCTTCACCACGCCAAATAGTGCGCGCTATTTTGCCCAATTCGTCGCGAAACAGCCAGAAGATTCCCACTGTAAAGGAATTCGCTCATGCCGGCGACCTACGAGACCCACCGAGCCCAGTTGAAGGCCATCCTCCTGGCATGGGGCATGCCGGAGGACAACGCCGAAGTGACGGCCGACGTCTTGTCCTGGGCCGACCTGCACGGCATCGACAGCCACGGGATCTCGATGCTTCCCCGATACAACCAACTGCGTGAGCAAGGACGCGTGGACCTGCGAGCCCAGCCCGCCGTCGTCCGCGAGACGCCGGTGTCGGCGCTGGTCGACGGTGGCCGCGGGCTCGGCCACGTCCCGGCCAGATTCGGTATACAACTCGCCATCAGTAAGGCAAAACAATCAGGCATGGCGATCGTGGTCGTCCGTGGTTCAGCCCATTTCGGCGCGGCTGGGTACTACACCTCCCTGGCCGCGGATGAGGGCCTCGTCGGTATGGCCTGCACGACCGCGTCGGTGGCCCAGGTGGCGCCTACCTTCGGCAAGCAAGCCAAGCTCGGCACCGACCCCTGGTCCTTCGCGGCGCCGACGTCCGGCGGGCGGCCGTTTCTGCTCGACATGGCCACGACCACAGTGGCTGCGGGACGGATCAGGAACAAGGCGAACGAAGGTCTCGAATGCCCTCCTGGCTGGGTTCTCGATCGTGAAGGAAACCCGAGCACCGACCCTTTGGTCACTCGCGAGAAAGGTGGATTCATGACATCGCTCGGAGGCTCCCCGCAGAATTCCAGCTACAAGGGCTACGGGCTCGCGGTCATGGTCAACATTCTCGGTTCATGCCTGTCGGGTGCGGCGTTGATAACCGAGGCATCGGCGCACGCGAAAACAGCGCAAGCACACGACATCGGCCACTGCTTCATCGTGATCGATCCCGCCGTCTTCCGTGCACACGAGGAGTTCGAGGACGACGTCGCCCGCCTGTGCGGGGATCTGCGAGCGACACAGCCGGCTGACCCGGACCAGCCCGTCATGGTCGCGGGCGACCCCCAGTGGACGACAGCCGATCAACGGCGACGCGACGGCATTCCGGTCGGCCCCGGCCTGCTCGACCAGGTGCGCCGGATCGCCGCGGCCAGCGGCGCGCCCTGGTTACTGGGCTGACGCCCCGCACTCACCGGCTGAAAGGCATCCAGCGGCTGACAAGCCTCGACTCACCAGCGCCTCGCATTCTCGCGCACGGTTCAGGATGCCTGCTCACGCGCGGGTGCGATCTCCGCCCCGCCGCTCGCGTCCACGGGTCGTCTCGAAAGCACGCCCTCGTCCAGCACGAACTCGACGATTCCGCTCCCGGTCTCCCGCGCGCGGGGTGCCTGCACAACCGGCAGGTCGCGGCACCCGTCGCCCGGCGCCAGGCCATCGCCGGGCCCGTCGCAGTCGGTCGCGCAACTCCGCGCATCGAGCGAGAGACGCGGGGGTCGTCCGCCGAACACGTCGGTGAGAGCCTCACCGACCGCTCCTTCCGCCTCGTACACGCTGATGCCGCATCCCCGGAGCACTGTGCGGGCCGTGCCGCCCAACTGGTAGCAGATGAGCGCCCGGCAGTCCTGCAGCAACCCGGCCAGATGCGTCCAACGTGCCGCTCCCCCGCCGATCGGCGGGACGACGCGCTCCTCCACCAGCTGCGGAGTGATGCGTCCACCGAGGTTGGCGTTCTCATACACCAGCAGTCGGTCAGCGCCCCCGAGGGTCTGGTCGAGCGTCTTCCCGTCCTGGCTGCACACCGCGATCCGGGTACGCACCCGGCCGATCGTCCTCGCGGCGAACAGCCTGGTGATGGCCTCGTCGTCGTTGTCATCCCCCAGAAGCCCGACGGCGTCGGCCCTGCATCGCTGGCAGTGGGTCATCTGCTGCACGAACTCCGCCGCCTCCGAGCGCGCCCTGGCAACCTCGTGCGCCGTGGGGGCGTCCAGCTCGCCGAAAGGTGTGCCCTCGACCGGATACAGCGCGATCTCGTTCATGGTGTCCACGCCCAGCTCGGACGCGAGCCTGGCCACGTCGGCGACACCGTCGAGGGTGATCCCCGGCACCAGCACGGTGTTCACCTTCACCGTGATGCCACGGTCCTTCAGCCCCCGGATCGACTCGATCTGCCGTGCGAGAAGGAGCTCGCCGGCCTCTCGTCCCCGATAGACCTTGCCACGGCCATCCCTGACCCACCGATAGATCCGGCCACCCACCTCCGGATCGACCGTCGACATCGTGATCGTCACATGGCTGATGCCGAGTTCGGCGATGTCGTCGAGGTGGGCGGGAACCCCCAGACCGTTGCTCGACACACACAGCAGCAGGTCGGGGTGACGCTGCTTCACCAGTCGCAGCGTCCTCAGTGTCTTGTCCACGTTCGCGAACGGATCGCCCGGCCCGGCGATACCCACGACGGCCAGGGCGGGTATGTCGCGACGCACCATGTCCACATAGTCGGCAGCCTGTTCCGGAGTCAGAAGGGTGGACGACACCCCCGGCCGCGACTCGGCCACGCAGTCGAACCGTCGGTTGCAGTAATTGCACTGCACGTTGCACCGTGGCGCGACCGGCAGGTGGACGCGTGCCGCTCGCGCCCGTGCAGCCTCGTCGAAGCAGGGATGTTCGGTCAGCGGCACCCGCGTCGGGGTCGCGGGAGCGATGGACGTTGTCACAGTTGGCTCCTCATGGGTGGGTTGGAGGTGGGTGATGCCGGCCGCGCTCAGGCCGCGCCGAGCATGCCGTGTTCGAGCAGCAGCCCCTCGAGAGTGTCGGATTCCATCGGCTTGGGCACCACGTACGTCGAGTTCTGCTCGATGGCGCGGGCGAGCGACCGGTATTCATCGGCCTGCTTGCAGGCGGGATTCCACTCGATGACCGTCTTCCTGTTGATCTCCGCGCGCTGCACGTCGTTGTCCCGGGGGACGAAGTAGATGAGCCGCGTTCCCAGTTCCTGAGCGAAGTGGGCGATCAACTCGTACTCGTTGTCGACGTTGCGGCTGTTGCAGATGATCCCGCCGAGCCGCACAGTGCCGGAGGTGGCGAAACGCTTGATGCCCTTGCAGATGTTGTTCGCCGCATACATCGACATCATTTCGCCGGACGCGACGATGTAGATCTCCTCGGCCTTGCCCTCGCGGATCGGCATGGCGAAACCACCGCACACCACATCGCCGAGCACGTCGTAGAAGACGTAGTCGAGGCTCTCGTCGTAGGCTCCCAGACGCTCGAGCAGATTGATCGACGTGATGATTCCGCGTCCGGCGCAGCCCACTCCGGGCTCCGGGCCTCCCGATTCGACGCAGAGTGTGTCGCTGAAGCCGTTGGCCCGCACATCCGGCAGCCGCACGGACGACCCGGACAGACGCAATGTGTCGAGAACCGTCTGCTGGGCGAGTCCACCCAACAACAGGCGGGTCGAGTCTGCCTTGGGATCACAGCCCACCACCATCACCTTGCGGCCCATCTCGGTCAACGCCGCCACCGTGTTCTGCGTGGTGGTGGACTTGCCGATCCCGCCCTTACCGTAGATGGCTATCTTTCGCATTGCTGGAATACCCCTTCGTGAATTGTTCGGACGACCTGCCACGCCTGCAACGGCATCGACACAGGCCTTCGTGCTCCAGGCGCGGGATCAATCACCACACCCCGGGCCTGCTGAGCGTCCGCTCTCGAACACACCCGCCCTGATCAGTGAACGCATAACTCCTTCCTGGGCACCGGATCCCTGAAACAGCCGAATACCCGTCTTCATCACATGGGTGGCCGCACCCGGCCCGATCCGGCCCACAACGAGCGCCTGGCAGTCGGCCAATGCGGCCAGCACCCGGTCGAACCCGCTCTCGTTGTGCCCTTCACTGTCGGCTGCCGGCTGAACCTGCCGATCCTCCACCACCCAGTGTTCCGCCCCGTCGATCTCGACGATGCGGAACACCGCTGCCCTGGCGAAGTGATCCAGCACTGTCCCCCGGACAGCGAATGCCACCCGGGGATGCCTGCTGCCGGCCACCAGTCGTCCATAGCTAGGTGACAGAGGCGTACTCACTGGTTAGGCTCCAGTCGATCTCCGGTCCGACGGGCACGATGCCGGTCGGGTTGATGTGCAGTTGTGTCCCGTAGTAATGACGGCGGATGTGATCGAAGTCGGTGGTGCCGCCGAAAGCGGGTAGGGCATACAGTCGGCGCGCGTACTGCCACAAGGCCGGATAGTCGACGAGCCGTTTACGGTTCACCTTGAAGTGGCCGTAGTACACCGAGTCGAAGCGGACGAGGGTCACCCACAGCCGGACGTCGGCCTCGGTGAGCCGGTCGCCGAACAGATAGGGGCCGCCCGTCGCCAGCCGCGACTCCAACTCGTCCAGGGTGGCGAAGACCTCGGCATACCCGGCCTCGTAGTCGGTCTGGGTCCTCGCGAAACCCGCGTGATAGACACCGTGGTTGAGATGCTCGGCGACTCGGTCGGCGAGCGCGTCGATCTCGTCGCGCAGGTCCGCGGGACGGAGATCAAGGTCGGGATGCCCCGCCCACGAATCGAACTGGCTTCCCAGGTCGAGGGTGATCGTCGGGTAGTAGTTGGCGACGACCTGGTGGGTGAGCTTGTCCCACAGCACCGGAACCGAGACGCGCCCGGTGTATTGCCCGCCGGGCACCGAGGCCTCGTATGCCTCGGAGAGGAACGCGAACCCGTTCCCCGCGGTGTCCAGCGTCTGCCCCGGACCGCTACGGAAAGCCCAGCCGCGTCCGTCGCGGATCGGGTCGACGATCGACACCGTGATGACGTCCTCCAGCCCCTTCAACGCCCGGACGATCAAGGTTCGGTGGGCGAACGGGCAGGCCGACGAGACATAGAGGTGGTACCTGTCGGGGGCGGGCGGAAACGGCCCGTCCTCGGTGATCCTTCCGCGCAACGGGTAGGCGTCCGACGTGCCGTACGGTGCCAACTGGGCGCCGCCCCTGGGCTCGTAGATCGTCCCGAACCTCTCGAAGTCGACGGGATCGGCCTCGACGGCCGGGGCAGCGGAGACGGTCGTCATCGTGTTCACCCCACCAGCACTTCGGTCGGACGCGCCGCCGGGTCGTAGCGGTCGGCGATCTCGGCGAGCCCGTTGGCCCGCAGCCATTCCGCGTTGTATTCACGGGCCAGGTAGTCGCGGCCGTGGTCGGCGGAAAAGGCCACGATGACCTCGCCCGGCTGGGCGACGGCTGCCAGGTCGAGGGCGATCGCCACGCTCAGCACCGAGGTCAGGCCGAGCACCAGGCCCTCGCGGCGGGCCAGTTCCCACCCGAAGGCGATGACCTCGGCCCTGGTGCGGTACTCGATGCTGTCGATCACCGTCGTGTCGATGTTGTGAGCCCATTTCTCCTCGGTCAGCGGCTTGGTACCCGCGATCACCTCGGCGAGGTCGGTGCTGTAGTTGGGCCCCTCCACGAAGTCGCTGGCCACCACCCGGACTCCCGGGTTCTGTTCCTTCAGATACCGACCGGTGCCGCTCACCGTGCCTCCCGTGGCGACGGCCGCGATGAACGTGGACACCTTTCCCTGTGTCTGATGCCAGATCTCCGGGCCTGTGGACGCGTAGTGAGCGTCCGGGTTGTCCGGTGTCGCGGACTGGTGCGACCACCACGTGGACGGGTCCTCGTCCGCGTGATGAGCCGCGATGGCCTCCCAGTTCTCAGCGTCGTCGAACGGCACGTCCGCGCGTCCCTGGAGGATCTCCACACCGAGGAACGTCAGCAGGTCGGCCTTGCCCTTGGCGAGGGAGGGATTGGCGACGATGGTGACCGGGTGTCCGCCGGCGATACCTGCCAGGGCGAAGCCCAGCGCGGTGTTCCCGGCGCCGTTGTCGATGATCCGGTCTCCGGGCTTGAGTTCCCCCGACAGCTCCGCCTGGCGGACGATGTTCACCGCGATCCTGTCCTTCGACGATCCTCCGATGTTGTAGTGGTCGAGTTTGACCCAGACCTCACCGGGCAGATCCTCCGTGACGGTGTTCAACCGCAGGAGCGGGGTATTTCCCACCAGCTCAAGCAGTCGCCCATAGCTGCGGGCTTCGTCCGATGACGGAGATGAAGAATTGCTGACAGTCATCAAGAACCTTTCGGGCATGAAGAATGGCGCGCTGATGCGCGAGTGATCAAAAGGACGACCGAACTCCGGCGACCCCGGAATTGGAAAGTCGGGAGGAATGTTGTCTCGTCGAACGAATCGAAATTGACCTGAATTCGTCGCGGACTCCGGTTGGGCCAGGCACGTATCGGCCCTTCTGCAAGGATCGCGACGGCCCGGTGACCAGGAAGGTTATCCCGTAGCGAGTGGCCGATCAGCGAGAGCGGCCGACGTTGACGGTCTCAACGACAACAGGAACGAAGAACGTTCACCGTGCCACCCCGGGCGCACAACGAATTGCCGCCGATGGCGGTCGATCGTCGGCTCGCGTGGTTCGTATCCATATGAAAAGACTAAAGTGAGGTTCACCTACAGCGCAACGTGGCACTTTCACTTTCCTGATGAACGGGAAACAGGGTTACCTAATAATGGGACGAACAGGGGGAATGAAAGACATGAACGGGGCAGAATCGCCACGATTCTTCCCCGGGTGTCGAGTACGGCGAGCCGATTCTCCTATGCCAGGATTCCGGTCGTGACATGCGGGGCGACCACCTCGACGATCGCCGGCAGATCGGCACCCGATCGCAGCCGCTCCAGGAACAGGACGATGGTGGCCGCCACCGACCGATGAGTGATGTCGTTGAGTATGTCGTGCCGGCCCTCCCGGACCACGTCGACCTCCGTGGCGCCCAGATCGGCGTACCGCTCCAGAGCCCGGGCGAGCGGGCTCAAGGTGTCGTCCGCGCCGTGAATCGCCAGTACTGGGAGGTCGGCATGCCCATGACCGTCGACGGGTGCCCCGACAAGACCTGGTACCGGGGTGGCGAACAGTCCCGTCCGCGCCTCGACGCTCAGCACCCGCTGGTGGTTACGGCACGCGCTACGAGCCGCGATCTCGGCACCCCTTCCGCCGGGCACCTCCACAGCGGCCTCCGCGGGCACACCGGCCAGGATGATCGCGTCGACACGCCGGGGATGGGCGTCGGCGATCCGACGGGCGCAGAACACACCCGTGTCACTGCCCACCAGCACCACCGGTGCGACCAGATCGGGATCGGCCAGAAGACCCGCGACGGTCGCGTCCACCTCCGTCGTGTTCGTTGCCCAGTTCTTCCCGGCAACCGGATCGGTCTCGACGGCGATCACGTGGTAGGCATCCGCGGCGAGCCGCTTGCCGAACCGCTCGTACACCGCCGGTGTCTCTCCGCGTCCGGCGAGGACGACGACAGTTCCCCGCTCGCGCACGTTGCGAGACACGCACCAATGCGACAAGGCAGCGGGCCGGGCGCCCGCGTCCGTGGTGTCGGCTTGCCCGACCAGCGCGAGCACTTCACCCACATCGTGTGCTCCGGGCGGCTCCCGTCGCAGGCCGGCGACGCCGAGCACGCGCTGGAGCGCCTCGTTGTACGGAGTGGCGACGCCGTGCAGTCGTCCCAGCAGTGCCACCTCGCCGTTGAGATAGTCGACCTCGCTCGGGGCTCCTCGCCGGAAGCTCTGCCAGGTGGACCTGCCGCCGGGCTCGAACCCCGCAGCCGGGTCCCTGCGATATCCCGAGAGATCGACGGTGCGTTCGGTCGCCGAATCCGCCACCGGCAGTTCCGCGGCCGCGAACACCTGCCTGGCCTCGGTCACGAGATGGTCCGCGACGTCGGCGATCACGTCCCGATCACCGGAGAGCACCTCGAGCCCGAATCGCACGCTGCTCAACAACTTCGCACGTTGCCACCGAGCCACGTCGTCGGTCGTCTGGACCGAGTATCCGGCACGGCGCAGGTCCCCGGCGACGCGGTCGCGCAACGCGTCGTCCACCCCGATGACCGGGCCGAGAGTGACGACCCCCACCGGTCCCGCGGCACCAGACTCCACACGTCCGGGTTCAAGATGCCGTGCGGGGGTCATCAGGCTGCCACCGAGCACCCTGGCGAAGCGCCGGGCGACGATCCGGTCGGCAGCAAGTCCGTTCTGCAGCGTGAGGACGGGCAGATCACCCGCCACCCCGAGGTGATCCGGAAAGGCGACCGGCCGCCAGGCCCACTCCCGGCTCGCGGTCTCGACATCCTGGGTCTTGGTGGCGAACACGAGGACGTCCTCGGCGGTGAGCGCCATCTCCCCGTGGCCGGCAGCCGCGGACACCGGGACGAGGCGGGCGACCCCATGACGGACGTAGGTCAGTCCGCGGTCCCGGATGATCCCGATGCCGGGGCCTCGTCCCACAAGCAACTGATCGATGCCCGCCTCGTACAGTTGGGCGGCGAGCGAGGCGCCCACGGCCCCGGCACCGATGATGACATAACGCGTCATGACAGACCTGTCCCCTTCCGATCCTCCCTGGTCAACCCGCGATCGCCGCGGGGTGACGCCGCCCGGGGACCGAATCGATCAACTGGCGTGTGTAGTCGTGACGCGGGTCGGTGAAGATGCGTTCGGTGGTCCCCTCCTCGACCACCTGACCACGCCGGAGCACCACCACCCGGTGGGCCGTCTCCGCGACGACGGCGAGGTCGTGGGTCACGAGCACGTAGGTGAGGCCGAGACGCTCCTGCAGATCGACCAGCAACTCCAGCACCTGCGCTTGCACCGAGACGTCCAGCGCGGACACGGGTTCGTCGAGATAGATGGCATCCGGCTCGAGGATCAGCGCACGAGCGATCGCGACCCTTTGCACCTGCCCGCCCGACAACTCCGAGGGACGACGCCTCGCCACCGAAACAGGCAGGCCGACGCTGTCCAGCAGCGATCCGACCGTGGCCGAGAGGTTCCTGCCGGCCACCGTGTGGGTCGATCGGAGTGGCTCGACGATCGAGTCGAACACCGACAATCTCGGGTTCAGCGAGGCGTGCGGGGTCTGTTGGACGAGTTGGAATCGGCGCCGCAGCGAGCGGAGATCCTTGTGGGAGAGCTGATCGAGACGCTGTCCGTCGAACCTGGCCTCACCGGTCTGCGGAGCTATCGTCCCGAGGGCGACGCGGACGGCGGTGGACTTCCCCGATCCCGACTCGCCGACGACCGCGAGCGTCTGTCCCTTCGCCACCGACAGGCTGACCCGATCGAGCGCCTGGACGAATCGCGGCCCGTTCACGGTGCGCGGAAGTGTGTACCTCACCGAGACGTCATTGAGCTCGAGCAGCGGTTCGCGCAGGAGCCCCTCCTGGCTGAGTACCTCGTCCTCGCGGTGCCGCACGACGACCGCTCCCCCACCGCGCAGCGACGGAGCGGCATCGATGAGACGACGCGTGTAGGGCTCGCGCGGGTCGCGCAGCACCTCGGACGTGACGCCACGTTCGACGATGCGTCCGGCCTGCATGACGATGATCCGATCGGACCGGTCGGCCGCGACCGCCAGGTTGTGCGTGATGATCACCAGAGTGATGCCGCGCTCGGCCACCAGCGACTCCAGGTGATCGAGGATCCGCTTCTGCACGGTCACGTCCAGCGCGCTCGTGGGCTCGTCCGCGATGATCACGTCGGGTTCGGACGCGATGGCCAGCGCGATCAGGACCCGCTGGCGCATCCCACCGGACAGCTGATGGGGATACTGCTTGGCGCGCACGGCGGGATGGTCCAGTCCAGCGAGCGCCAGATAGGTCTCGGTCTGCGCGCCTATCACCTGGCGGGGCAGGCCACGCAGCCGCAGGGTGTCGGCCATGTGGGCACCGATGGTCTTGGTCGGGCTCAGACTCAGTGTCGGATCCTGCGGAATGAGCGCGACGATGCCCCGCCTCAGCGCCCGCAGCGATCGACCCGATGCCCCGACGATCTCGTGGCCTTCGAGGCTGATGCTCCCCCGCACCTGGGCGGTTCCCGGGAGCAGGCCGAGCACCGCCAGTGCTGTGGTCGTCTTCCCCGAACCACTCTCGCCGACGATCGCCACGATCTTTCCCCGTGGGATGGTGAAGGACTCGTCCTGTACCGCTACGACGGCCCGGCCGGCGGTTCCGTAGGTGACGTTCAGGTGCTCGACCACCAGCGAGTCCGGAGTCTCCGCGGCTTCGGGAACTGCTTCGGCAACCGGGTTCATGCGACACGCTCCGAGACCGACCGGGCGATGTGGTTCAGCGAGAAGACGAGCGCGGCCACGACCGAGCCCGGGATGAGGCAGACCCACGGCGCGGTGACCACGTAGGCGCGGCCTGCCGAGATGAGCGATCCCCATTCCGCCGCGGGCGGGGCCACCCCGAAGCCGAGGAAGCTCAGGGACGCGACGGAGATCACCGACGAGCCGAACTCGAGGACGGTGAGAGCCGCGACCGGCCCCCAGGAGTTGGGCAGCACATGGCGCAGGACGACGCGCAGCCTGCTCGCTCCCCCCACCGTGACGGCCTCGATGTAGGGCAGGTTCTTGACGCGTAGCACCTCGGCCCGCGTCGTTCGCGCGAAGCCCGGGGCGATCCCGACGCCGACAGCGACCGCCACGGGGACGATGCCGAACCCCAGTGCCGTCACGATGGCCAGCGCCAGGAGCAACCCGGGGATCGCCAGCAGGACGTCGATGAACCGCATGAGGACGACATCGAGGCGTCCACCGACGAAACCGCTCACCACCCCCACGAGAAGCCCAGCGGCCACGGCGATGGACACGGCGAGCAGGGCGGCCTCGATCGTCAGCGAGGATCCGTGGACGACCCGGGCGAACAGGTCCCGGCCGAGTTGGTCGGTGCCGAACAGGTGTCCCGGCCCGGGGGGCCTCAAGAGTTCTGCCGGGGCGGTGGCGTTGGGGTCCCTCCCGGTGAACCAGTCCGGCTTGATCGCGGCGGCGATCACCGTCAGCACGACCAGGAGCGCCACGACGAATCCGGGCCGCCTCACCAGGAATCGTCCGACGTCGCGCACCTGCTCGCGGAACACGATGAGCCGCACCCGGGTCGCACTGAGGCCGGCGGCGTCCTCCAGCTGATCGAACGGGTCCCGCGGGGGCGTGCCGGTCGCCGGCGCCGCGTCCAGTAGTTGCGGCGTCTGCGCCGCCGACGGGGCGCGGGAATCGGTCAGTGTGGTCATGGAACTCTCCTCAGAGCGTCGACAGGCGGTTGCTGCGGGATGAGGCCTCGGCCCTGACACGAGGGTCGACGAAGGGATAGATCAGATCGACCAGCAGGTTGACGACCACGAACGCCGCGGCGGCGAGCACGACGATGCCGAGCACGAGCGGGATGTCCTGGGCGAGAACCGCCTCCTGCGCGAGCCGCCCTATGCCGTTGCGGGTGAACACCGTCTCGATGACGATGGTCCCCGCGACCGTGTTACCGACCTGGAGACCCAGGAGAGTCAGCACGGGCAAGGCGGCATTGCGGAACACGTATCGTCCCTGCACCTGTCCTCTGGTCAGACCGCGGCTGAGCGCCGCCTGGGCGTAGGGCTGTCGGAAGCCTTCCTCCAGTCCTTTGATCAGCACTTGCGCGTACACCGCCCCGCTGGGAAGCGACATCGTGATGACGGGCAGGATCAGGCTTCTCGGACCGTTCTGCCCGGTGGCCGGAAGCCATCCGAGGCTGAAGGCGAACACCTGGACGAGCAGCAGCCCCACCCAGAAGGTGGGTAGCGAGACCCCGAAGACCGGCAGCCGCGCCAGCAGGGTGCGCAACGGCCGGAAGGACGAGCGCGTCGCCAGGTAGGCGAAGCCCGCCCCGACCACCACCGAGACGAGCACCGCGGTGCCGGCCAGTGACATGGTGGACGGAAGCCGGTCCAGGATCAGGCCCGTCACGGGCTGCTTCTGGGTGAGGGACATCCCGAAGTCGCCATGCACCGCGCCGACGAGCGACTTGAGGTAGTAGGCGTACATCGGCTGGTCGAGCCCGTACTGAGCCTTGATCGCGGTGAGTTCGGCGTCCGAGAGGAAGTCCACCTCGATGTCGGCCGCGTTCAGCATGATCGCGATCGGATCACCCGGTAGGACGAACAGGATCGTGAACGTGATCGTGTAGGCGGCCCACAGGACGAGCAGGGTCTGGCCCACGCGGCTGAGTACGAACTTGACCATCACCGACTCACCGTCAACCCTGCTCGACCCACGTGCTGCGGAAGTCGATGAACCCTTCGGCCGTGAACACGATCCCGTGGACGTCGGGGCGGTAGCCCACCTGCTGCACCCGCTCGAAGACCGGGAACAGGAGGGCCTCGTCGAGCAGGAGATCCTGGACCTCCTCGTAGGCCGCACGACGAGCGTCGTCGTCGGTGGTGGCCAGGCCTGCGTCCAGCAACTCCTGGAGCTTCGACTGCACATCGGCGGGAACGCCCCACTCGGCGCGCGCCGGAGAACGGCTGATACGCGTATCGAGGATCGACCCGAGAATCGACGGATCACCGCGCGTGAGGACGCCGCGCGTGATGTTCCATTCGCCGTTGGAGACCGCGTCGCTCTGCTCCCCCGAGGTCAGCACCTGCAGGGTGAACTTGATACCCACCTGCCTGAGCTGATCCTGGACGAGCAGGTCGCCGGTGGACTCCGAGGTCACCGGATAGACGATCTCCAGCACCTGGCCGTCCTTGACCCGATACCCATCCGCCCCGACCGTCCAGCCGGCCTCGTCGAGTAGTTCCTTGGCCTTGTCCGGATCGTAGGTGAGCTTCGAGCTCTCGTCCTTGAAGTACGGCGTCGACACGTCGTACACGCCCTGCGCCACGGGGTAGTCCGCCCCGAAGACCGTCGAGGCGTAGGTGGTGCGGTCGATCGCCGCCTGAACAGCGAGTCGCACGTTCTTGTCGGTGAGCGGGCCGTCGGTGACCTTGGGGTAGTAGGCCTCGATCGTGCCCGGCAGAGAGAACGAGGTGAACTCGATGTCATTGGCCTTGAGAAGATCGATATCGGTCGCCGCGAACGGGTTGCGCGGAGCCGCCACGTCGACCTCACCGCTTTGGAGGCTACCCACCCGCACAGTGTCCTCGGGGATGTAGACGACCTCGACGCGGTCGAGATACGCCGGTCCCTGATTCTCGGCGAGTTCCGTGGTGGCGACGTAGTCGTCGCGCTTAACCAGCGAGATCCCCACATCCGGGGTGTAGCTCTCGATCACGTAGGGGCCGGTCCCCCACAGTGCGGTACCGAGATTGCGCTCGGAGACGTCAGCCGCATAGGAGGCCGGCGCCAGGATTCCCAGGGTCACGGTCGACAGGGCCTGGAGAAAGGCCGCATTCGGCTCTTCCAAGGTCAAGGCGATGGTGTGATCGTCGATCACCTCGGACGATTTGTAACCCGCCAGGTACGTGTAGCCGAATGTCGCCGGTTGCTCGGTGATCACGGCCAGATTCGAGTCGAACGACGTCTTCACGGCATTCGCATCGAATTTCTCGCCGTTGCTGAACGTGATTCCCTCGCGCAACGAGAACGTATAGGTCAACTGGTCATCGCTGATCTCCCACGATGTCGCCAGCCACGGCTTGATCTCACCGGTATCCGGATCCTGATCGGTCAGCGACTCCACCACATTGCGCAGGACGGTTCTGTGCTCGAGCCACTGCTGCTGGATCGGGTCGAGCGTGGTCTTGGAGGTGTCGTCCGACCGGAACGCGACGGTGAGTGTGCCACCGGCCTGCGGTTCCCCGCTCGCACCGGTGTCGGAGGGGTCGTTGCTCGCCGAGCTCGCACCGCAACCGGCAAGCAACAATGCTGCGATCACGGTGCCGGACAACAGTGAAGCGACCCGTCTTCTGCGAGTACGCCAGGGCAAGGGTGCGTGCATGAGCATCTCCTCGTGCATAGGGGTGCGGCGGAATGCCGGACTGATGTGGGGGGCAAAGGCGTCACCGGCCCGATCGACCGAACCTGAGGAAGGTCAGCGCACCATTCCGGACGCTGCGACAGCTATTGGGAGAAAAGTTGCGGGGCGGCGGTCAACGACAACAACAGCCCGGCGACGAACAGACCGGAACATGCGCGTACGCACCACCGATGGTGGCCGGGTGCGCGATTTCGCTCACGATCATGCGGGGAACACTATGGCCGCATTCCCACACGGCGCAATTCAGTACCGGCCAATTCCCGTTGCGCGAGAGTCGGTCAAAATCTGATTGAAATTGCGAATATGTAATTCGAAAACAAATACTCACGTTCCACGCCGAATCGACGCGTTGTCGCCCTTGGTCATGGCACCGAGAACGCGCTGTCATCCCACCTTCGGAAGCACCGACTGGTTCCAGGTGACCAGGGCCCATTTCCCGTTCGCGTGCGAAAGAACGGTCCACCCGCAATTGAACATCGGACCGAGCGCGAGACTCGTGCGGAAGTCCCACCCGAGCACGTGCGCGGTCCCCATCCTGATCGCAAGCCCGTGCGAGGCCACCACGAGGGTCCGGCCCGCGAAGTCGTTCGCCAGTTCCCGCAGGGCGCCCGCTACCCTCGCCCCCGTCTCGATGCTGGTCTCCCCCGTCGGAGAACGGCGCCAATCACGTCCGGACGCCAGGGCCCGTGCGAACTCGGGGTCGTTCGCGGTGACGTCGGCGATCAGCAGGCCCTCCCACGAACCGACGTCGATCTCCTTCAGCCGGTCGTCGGTCTCGACCCCGAGCCCGGTACGGTCGGCAAGAGCCTGTGCGGTCACCCGCGCGCGGTCCAACGGCGACGAGACGATCGCGTCCGGACGCAACGCCACGAGGGCGTCCGCTGCCGCCCTGGCCTGCGCGCGTCCCACATCGTTCAGAGGGATGTTCGCCTGTCCCTGGAAACGGTTGTCCACATTCCAATCCGTCTGTCCATGGCGCCACAGGATCAGCCGTGTCCGGGCAGGCCGGTTCACTCCTCGTCCTCGCCCTCGGCAGCCGAGGCCTCGTCAAGATCGAGCGGTATGCGCGGGCAGTCCTTCCACAGCCGTTCGAGCGAGTACAGCGTCCGCTCCTCGGAGTGCTGCACATGGACGACCACATCGACGTAGTCGAGCAACACCCAACGGTTCTCGCGATCGCCCTCCCGCCGGGTGGGCCGCAGGTTCGCCTGCTGGATCAGTCGTTCCTCCACCGCATCCACGATGGCTCCGACCTGACGCTCGTTGGAAGCGCTGACGATGAGGAACACATCGGTGATGGCGAGAGCCTCCGACACGTCGAACGCAACGATGTCCAGCCCCTTCTTGTCGCTGGCGGCCTGTGCGGCCAGCCTGGTGATGGAAAGGGCACTCTCGGTTGCGCTCACGTCACTCCCTGCGTTCGTCGGTCCGGTGTTCACGGGTTGTCCTGCCGTCGGCCGGCCCCCGGCCACAGCCGACCGGACCGGCCTCACTCGACCGGGTCGGCGTGCAGCACCGCCCCGTCGTTGGCCGGGGTGTACAGACCCCGCTTGGCAACATACTGCACGACCCCGTCCGGAACGAGATACCACAACGGCAAGCCCTCGCCCACTCGTTTGCGGCATTCGGTGGAGCTGATCGCCAGCGCCGGCACCTCCAGACGTGTCACCTTGTCGGGCGGCAGGTGGCTGAGATCGCGAGCGCTGAGGTCGACCCCCGGACGCGACACGCCGACGAACCATGCGAGATCGAACAGCTCACCGGCACCACGCCAGGTGAGGATCGAGGCCAAGGCATCCGCGCCGGTGATGAAGTAGAGATCGACATCCGGGCCGCGTTCGGCCTTGATGTCCTTGAGCGTGTCGACGGTGTACGTGTTGCCGTGCCGGTCGATGTCGACCCGCGAGACGGTGAACCGGGGGTTCGATGCCGTGGCGATGACCGTCATGAGATAGCGGTCCTCGCGCGAACTGACCCGGCGTCCGGCCTTCTGCCACGGAATACCGGTGGGGACGAACACCACCTCGTCCAGCGAGAACCGCGCTGCGACCTCGCTCGCCGCGACCAGGTGACCGTGATGGATGGGGTCGAAGGTGCCGCCCATCACACCGAGCCGATATCGCCCCTTGTGATTGACGACACGTGCGAGTCCCAGGTTGTGATGGGGATCGCCGGAGTTCAGTTCGTCGAAGCCGATGGACGGTTCGTTGCTCACGATGCTGCCTGTCAGTCGGAATCCGCCGGTGACGCGCTCAGGCGCGCACCTGGCCCTCGCCGGTGATCACGTACTTCGTGGAGGTCATCTCTGACAACCCCATCGGGCCGCGCGCGTGCATCTTCTGCGTCGAGATCCCGATTTCCCCACCGAACCCGAACTCGCCGCCGTCCACGAAACGGCTCGACGCGTTGACGAGTACCGCGGCGGCATCGATCTCGGCGACGAACCGGCGCTGGGACGACACGTCGTTCGTGACGATCGTCTCGGAATGTCCCGTTGTGTGCTGCCTGATGTGGTCGAGCGCGGTGTCGAGGTCGGGCACGACCCGTAGCGCCAGGTCGAGAGAGAGGTACTCGGCGTCGTACTCGTCCTCGGTGGCCGGGACGACGCGGCCGTCGATCACCCGGGACGCCTCGTCGCCGTGCACCGTCACCCCTGCCTGGGTGAGGGCATCGATGGCCTTGGGCAGGAACTCCGCGGCGACCGACTCGTGGACGAGCAGCGTCTCCAGGGCGTTGCAGACGCTCGGGCGCTGCGTCTTGGCGTTGAGGATGATCGTGATCGCCTTCGCCTGATCGGCGGATTCGTCGACGAACAGGTGACAGTTGCCCGTGCCGGTCTCGATCACCGGCACCAGCGACCCGGACACGACCGCGTTGATCAGCCCGGCACCACCTCTAGGGATGAGCAGGTCGATGAGTCCGCGTGCCCGCATCATCTCGTCGGTCGTCTCGTGCCCGCCCTCGACCAGTGCGATGGCATCGGCAGGAAGCCCGGTCGCCTCCAGCCCCGCCCTCAGCGCCGCGACGATCGCCCTGTTCGACTCCACCGCGCTCGAACTGCCCCGCAGCAGGCTCGCGTTGCCCGATTTCAGGCAGATACCGGCGGCGTCCGCGGTCACGTTGGGTCGCGCCTCGTAGATGATGCCGATGACACCGAGCGGCACGCGCACCTGGTCGATATGGACACCGTTCGGCAGCTGCCACCCACGCACGACCTGACCGATGGGATCGGGCAACGTGGCCAACGACCGAAGTCCGTCGACCATGCCCGTGATCCGCGCCGGGGTGAGCGCGAGCCGGTCGATCAATGCCTCCGCGGTGCCCGCGGCCCTCGCGCGTTCGACATCGGACGCGTTCGCGGCGAGCACCTCGTCGGTTGCCTGCGTGAGAGCATCCGCCATGGCCTGCAGTGCGGCATCCTTGCGCGCGCGGTCCACGACAGCGATGCGGCGGGCCGCCTCACGGGAGGCCTGCGCGAGTTCAGCGACGGCAGTCATGGGGTAAGAGTAGTGCCGCAAGGCGATTCGGCCAATCCGTGGTCCGCCGGGCCGACGCTGTCGGACCGCGCGTGGCGGACCAGCCAGACCCCGTAGTTGGCGGCCAGGAGGGCCATCGTCCCCGCCGCCGAGATGGTCACCGCGCGGTCGGAGACCATCAGCGACCACACCAGCCACAGCGACTGGATCAGGAAGGCCAGCACGAGGAACCACGGTGACACGCCGCGCACGTCGGGTGAGACGACCAGATCGCGGAGTTGGGCCAGAAGAGTGAAGGCCGAGGGGACGATGATCACCACGCCGAAGACCACCTGGCCGAACACCACATCGACCCCCACGAGCAGCAGGGCGGACACGACCACGGGCGCCAGCACCGGCACCAGCGACAGGTGCCGGTCCTTGGCCAGCATGACGATGACACCGAGGCTCGCCGCCGAGGTGACCAGGTTGCACACGACCTGGTTGGGCATCGCATAGATGATGCCGTGCCCGATCCAGGCCAGGCACACCGCGCACTGCATCTGCCAACCGGGACGCGACAGCCCGGCGCTCGTCCGCGTCCGCATGATGCGAAGGAACTGGGGCATGGCATAACCCGCCCCGATGATCGCAGCGAGCCAGCCGACGACGGTGACAAGGCTCATTGATGGCTCCTCACGAGAATCCACCCACGTGGTTGAGCAGCATGAGGGCGTCCCGGTGGACCACCTCACGCTCGTACTCGACGCCGAACGTCGCCGCCAGCTCGTGGGAGTTGCGCCCGAGCATGGCCGGCAACTGGCCCGCGTCGAAGTTCACCAGGCCACGCGCGATCGCCTCACCGTTCGGGGCGACCAGGTCGACCGGATCCCCGGCCACGAAATCGCCCTCGACCCGCGTGATACCTGCCGCCAGCAGCGAGGCGTTGCGTTTGGTCACCGCGCGCACGGCCCCCGCGTCCAGGTGGAGCTCGCCACGGGCCAGGGACGCGTGCGCCAGCCACAGCAGGCGACGAGGACGACGGCGGTCGATCGGCGAGAAAGCGGTGCCGACCGGGCGTCCGGCCAGCACCTCGCTCGCGTCCACCGCGTTGGCCAGGATCGTGGGGATGCCCGCACTCGTGGCGATCTGCGCGGCCTGCAGCTTGGTGGTCATGCCGCCGCTGCCGACCGCCGAACCGGTGCGATGGGTGTCGACCTCCAGCTCCTCGACATCGGGGACGAACGTGATCGCCTCCGAGTCCGGCTCCTCGGGGTGCGCGGTGTAGAGGGCGTCGATGTCCGACAGCAGGACGAGCGCGTCCGCGCGGACGAGCTGCGCGACCAGGGCCGCCAGCCGATCGTTGTCGCCGAACCGGATCTCGTGGGTGGCGACGGTGTCGTTCTCGTTGATGACGGGGATCACCCCCATGCGCAGCAGGGTGCCCAGCGTCCGCAAGGCGTTCGCATAGTTCGACTGGCGGGTGACGTCGTCCACCGTGAGCAGCACCTGCCCGACGAGGATGCCGCGCGCGTTGAACATCTCGGTGTAGCGCTGGATCAAGAGCCCCTGTCCCACCGCCGCGGCCGCCTGCTGATGAGCGAGATCCCGCGGCCGGCGGCGCAGCCCCAGCGGTGACAACCCCGCAGCGATGGCGCCGGAACTGATCAGCACGATGTCGTGCCCGGCATCGTGCGCATGCGCCAGAGCATCCACGAGGGCGGCGACCCGATCGTCGTCGATGCCCGACGATGCGCTGCTCAACGAGCTCGACCCCACCTTGACCACGATCCGACGGGCGGACGACACCTGGCGGCGCACCTCGTCCTCGGTGAGCGTGCCGTCGAAATCCGGGCCCACCACGGTCAGTCATCCCCCGATTCGTCGTCCCACTCGTCCGACAGCTCGGCTTCCAGGGCGCGCCGACGCTGCTCGCGCCAGTCGGCGTCGCGGTCGTCGCTCATGATCTGTTCGCGAGCCGCGCGGTACTCGGCGTCCCGCTCGCGCCTGCGCTGCGCGGCCGGTCGCGCCTCGTTGAGACGCTGATCCTCACCGCGGCGCGACAGCAGTTCTGCCCCGGTGTCGACCTGCGGGGCGAAATCGAACACCACCGGGTGTTCCCCGGCCCCGATGGCGACGGCGTCGCCCGGCTGGGCACCCATCTCGAGCAGGCGCTCCTCGATGCCGATGCGGTTGAGGCGGTCGGCCAGATAGCCGACGGCTTCGTCGTTCCCGAAGTCGGTCTGCCGCACCCAGCGTTCGGGTTTGGTGCCCCGCACACGCCACACGAGCCCGCCCTCGCCATCGCCCTGCCGCCGGATGGTGAACACGTCGCCGTCGTCCACGGCCCTGGGCCTGATGACGATGCGTTGTACCGGTGAAGCAGCCTGCTGCGCCCTGCGCTCCCCCACGATGGCTGCCATCGCGAAGGTCAGGCGCGTGAGCCCCTCCCCGGTCTTCGTCGAGATGGGGAACACCCGCAGGCCCCGCGCCTCGATGTCGGCCTGGACGATCTCCGCCATGTCGCGGGCGTCGGGCACGTCGATCTTGTTCAACGCCACCAGGCGTGGACGATCCTCCAAGCCACCGTAGGCGGCCAGTTCGTGCTCGATGACATCCAGATCCCGCAGCGGCTCGCGACCGGGCTCCCAGGTGGCGCAGTCGATCACGTGGACGATCGCCTGACAGCGTTCGATGTGACGCAGGAAATCATGACCGAGGCCACGGCCCGCGCTGGCCCCCTCGATCAGCCCCGGCACATCGGCGACGGTGAACGTCGTCTCCCCCGCCACGACGACCCCCAGGTTGGGCACCAGCGTGGTGAACGGGTAGTCCGCGATCTTCGGCTTGGCGGCCGAGATGGCCGCGATCAGGCTCGACTTGCCGGCACTCGGGAAGCCGACCAGCCCGATGTCGGCCATCACCTTGAGTTCGAGGAGCACCTGACGCGCCTCGCCCTCCTCACCGAGCAGGGCGAACCCCGGGGCCTTGCGGCTGCTGGACGCGAGCGCCGCGTTTCCCAGTCCTCCCTTGCCGCCCAACGCGACCACGACCTCGTCGGTCGTCCCGAGATCGGCCAGTACCTCGCCGGTCTCGTCATCGGTCACGACGGTTCCGGCCGGCACGGACAAGACGATGTCGTCCCCCTTCGCACCGTTGCGGTGTCCGCCCATTCCCGGTTGCCCGCCGGGTGCCTTGCGCTGCGACTGCCGGTGGTAGTCGACCAACGTGGTCAGACCCGGGTCGACGCGCAGGATCACCGAACCGCCGTCCCCACCGTTACCGCCGTCGGGCCCGCCCAGGGGCTTGAACTTCTCGCGGTGCACCGAGGCGCAGCCGTTCCCGCCGTTGCCGGCACTCACGGTCAGCCGGGCGCGATCGACGAAGGAGGGAATGGCCATGTGACGAGCTTTCATGTGGAGATGGACGCCGTTCGGCGCACCCTTCCACTCTACCGGGAGGGCTTTGGTCCCCCAATCCCCGACGCGATACGGGCCGCAGGAGTTTCCTGTGCCGATTCCCGGCCTACCGCACTCGTGGGCACTACCCACCGTCGCGCGAGGACCTGCCACAATGGGCGGTTGGAACCAGGAGGGCACATGCACGTCACGATCGAGTCGGTTGTCCTCCTCCTCGCAGCGGGGCTGGGCGCCGGTCTGATCGGCTACCTCACCGGCCTGGCCTCCCTGGTCAGCTACCCTGCCTTGCTGGCCGTCGGGCTGGGCCCGTTGTCGGCAAACGTCACCAACACGTTGTCCCTCGTCGGGGTCGGTGCGGGCGCCACCCTGCGGGCCGGGCGCGAGGCCGGAGCCTCCGGTCGACGAAGGACGATCCAGCAGTGTGTCGTCTGCGCGCTGGGCGGGACGACCGGGGCCATCGCCCTGCTGGCCACCGGGGAGCAGGCGTTCGAGGCCATCGTCCCCTGGCTCATCGCCTTCGCGTCCCTGACCCTGCTCGCCAGCCCGCGCATCCGGACGCTTCGCGGCAAGGACGAGAAGTGGCCCGCCTACCTCGCGGTGCTGTTCGTGGTGTGCGTGTACGGGGGCTACTTCGGGGCGGGAGCCGGCGTCGTCTACTTCGCGGTCGTGCTCGTCCTGACCAATTTCGAATGGTCGCAGACCGTACTGATGAAGACCATCCTGCTCAGTGTGTCGAACCTGGCTGCCTCACTGGTGTTCATCGGTTTCGCGCCGGTCGACTGGCTGGCCGCCGGCATCATGTTCGTGGGTCAGCTCGCGGGCGGCAACCTCGGCCCGCTGGTGCAGCGCTACGTCCCCGAGAAGGTGAGCCGGTGGGTGATCGCCGCCGCCGGTTTCTACCTGGCCTGGTCTCTGCTGCCCTGAGGCCATCCGGCACGGGCAGCCGCCACCGAAGCCCCCGCTACGGGCTCTAGAATCGGCTCACCACCCCCGACGACTCCGACGAGGGAGACCCTCATGCCCGATGTGCTCGCGTACGCAACAGACAACCGGTCGTGTCAGTTCCACCGGACGACCATCACCCGCCGGGAGCCCGACCCGACCGAGATCTACTTCGAGATCAAGTACGCCGGCATCTGCCACTCCGACATCCATACCGCGCGCGAGGAGTGGGGCCCGGCGATCTTCCCTCTCGTTCCCGGCCACGAGTTGGCCGGCGTCGTCACACAGGTGGGAGACCAGGTCACGCGATTCGCGGTCGGCGACCGCGTGGGGGTCGGCTGCTTCGTCGATTCCTGCGGGCAGTGCGAGCAGTGCCGAGCGGGCTTCGAGCAGTTCTGCACCGGTCGTCCGGGAACGATCTGGACATACAACAGCGTCGGACGTGACGGCCTGCCGACCGCGGGCGGTTACTCCCAGGGCATCACCGTCGAGCAGGATTACGCCCTGCGTCTGCCGGAGTCGATACCGTTCGACGCGGTCGCACCGCTCATGTGCGCGGGCGTCACCCTGTATTCCCCGCTGAAGCGCTGGGGCGCGGGCCCCGGTAAGAAGGTCGCGATCGTCGGCATGGGCGGGCTCGGCCACGTCGGCGTCCAGATCGCTGCGAAGATGGGTGCCGAGGTCAGCGTCGTCAGCCAGACCAAGTCGAAGCAGGCCGACGGACGCAGGTTCGGCGCCCAGCACTACTACGCGTGGAACGAGCCCGACGAGTTGAAGGCGGTACGCGGAACTTTCGACCTCATGGTCTCGACGGTCGCGGCGGCCACCGATCTCGATGCCCTGCTGCGATTTCTCAAGCCGGGCGGTGCGCTCGTCGACGTGGGCCTGCCCGAGCACGCCAGCACCGTGCATCTGTCGAGCCTCACCGGGGGCAACAAGATCCTGGCCGGGTCGCAGATCGGCGGAATCGCCGAGACCCAGGAGATGCTCGACTTCTGCGCCGAGCACGGCGTCGTCCCCCAGGTGGAGATCATCAGTGGCGAGGAGATCACCGCCGCCTACGACAACGTGGTGTCGTCCGCAGTGCGTTACCGGTACGTGATCGACACGTCCACGTTCTGATCGATCGTGAACGACATGAGTGGGGGACGACGCCTCGGTCGTCCCCCACTCATGTCGTTGTGATGCTTGTGCGCCGCCGCTCAGGCCTCGGCAGGCTCGATGTTGACCACACGGCGCCCACGACGGGTGCCGAACTGCACCTTGCCCGCGATCAGCGCGAACAGGGTGTCGTCGCCGCCACGCCCGACGCCCTCGCCCGGGTGGAAGTGGGTGCCGCGCTGACGGACGATGATCTCGCCCGCGTTGACCAGCTGACCACCGAAACGCTTCACACCGAGGCGCTGCGCGTTGGAGTCGCGACCGTTGCGCGAGCTGGACGCGCCCTTCTTGTGTGCCATCTCTGCTCCCTCAGCCTTCGATCCCGGTGACCTTGACCTGGGTGTACTTCTGACGATGCCCCTGGCGCTTCTTGTAACCGGTCTTGTTCTTGAACTTGAGGATCCGGATCTTCGGACCCTTGGTCTCGCCGAGCACCTCGGCGGTGACCGAAGCCTTGCCCAGGGCGTCCTGGGCGGTGGTCACGTCGTCGCCGTCGACCAGCATCAGCGGCTGCAGCGTGATGCTGCTGCCGACCTCGTCGGCGACCCGGTCGATCTCGACGATGTCCCCGACAGCCACCTTGTGCTGGCGGCCGCCACTGCGCACGATCGCGTACACGCCTGACTCACTCTCGCTCACCCGCCGACACGCTGCACGTGCGGCGGAACCTCGTTCACTAGTTTGGACGCCCCGGCGGTCTGTGACCACCGACCCTGCGTCCCGCGCTTCTCGACGCTTCCGAGACCCTCGACGGTCAATCCACCGGCCGAAGGCGCACCGAAGGTCAATGGTACGTCGCAGGCCCCCGGCCGGTCAAACGCCGCTGATCAGACCGTGCTGGGCTCACGGGCCTCGTCCGCACCGGCCGCTCCCGGCTCGGCCACGACGTCCTCACCCGTGTTGTCCTGCGGCTCGTCGGCGTCCTGATCCGGCGAATGGTGACGCGATGCCGCGGCGAGCTTGGCCGCCGCCTCACGCGCCGCATCCGAGGGATGCACCTGGTTGTCCTTGGCAGCAGGCGCGGCCTCCGACTTGCGGTTGCGTCCCGAACGGCCCTTGCCCTTCGAGCGACCCTGCCGCTCGCCACCGTCGGCCGGGGCCTGCGAGTCGACGGGTTCGTCGTGGCGGATGTAGCCGCGACCCCCGCACTGCTCGCACGTCTCCGTGAACGCCTCTGCCAGGCCGGTGCCGATCCGCTTCCGAGTCATCTGGACGAGCCCCAGGCTCGTGACCTCGCTCACCTGGTGCCGTGTGCGGTCGCGTCCCAGACACTCGACCAGACGGCGCAACAGCAACTCACGGTTGCTCGGCAGCACCATGTCGATGAAATCGATCACGATGATGCCGCCGAGGTCGCGCAACCTCAGCTGCCGGACGATCTCCTCGGCCGCCTCGAGGTTGTTGCGGGTGACCGTCTCCTCGAGATTGCCACCGCTGCCGGTGAACTTCCCGGTGTTGACGTCGATGACCGTCATCGCCTCGGTGCGGTCGATGACCAGGGAACCGCCGCTGGGCAGGAAGACCTTGCGCTCCAGCGCCTTGCTGATCTGCTCGTCGATGCGGTACTTGGCGAACAGGTCGCCGTCGGCGTCGTCCCACTTGCGGATGCGGTCCGCCAGATGCGGGGCGACGTACTCGACGTAGCTCGACAAGGCCTGATAGGCGTCGTCAGGGCCACCATGGCCGGAGACAACAAGCTGCTTGAAGTCCTCGGTGAAGGTGTCGCGGACGATGCGCAGCGTCAGATCGGGCTCGGCGTAGAGCTGCTGCGGCGCGCTCACCTGCTTGGCCTTCTTCTCGATCACCTGCCACTGCGTCTTCAGGCGCTCCACGTCCTGGATCAGGTCCTCCTCGGAGGCACCCTCCGCAGCCGTGCGGACGATCACGGACGAGTTCTCCGAGACCACCTGGTCGAGGATCGACTTCAGGCGATGGCGCTCGGCGTCCGGCAGTTTGCGGCTGATCCCCGACAGGTGCCCACCCGGCGAGTAGACGACGTAGCGGCCCGGCAGCGAGACGTGCGCCGTCAGGCGCGCACCCTTCGCCCCCACCGGATCCTTGCTCACCTGGACGAGCACGCTCTGACCCGACTTGAAGACCTGCTCGACCTTGCGCGAATCCGCGCTGACGTCGAACGCGTTCCAGTCGACCTCACCGGCGTAGAGCACGGCGTTGCGGCCGCGGCCGATGTCGATGAACACGGCCTCCATGCTGGGCAGGACGTTCTGTACGCGGCCGAGGTAGATGTTGCCGATCAGCGAGGTCGAGCTCGTCCGGTCGACATAGTGCTCGACGAGCACCTCGTCCTCCAGAACCGCGATCTGCGTGTACTCGTCACGCTGGCGGACGACCATCACGCGGTCGACCGATTCGCGGCGGGCGAGGAACTCCGCCTCGGTCAGGATCGGGGCACGATGGCGGCCGGCCGCGCGCCCCTCACGGCGACGTTGTTTCTTGGCCTCGAGCCTGGTGGAACCCTCGATGCCCGCGATCTCGTCGGTCGCGGAATGACGCGGCTCCCGGACGCGGACGGCGACATCGCCCTCCTCCTCGCCGGCATCGTCACCCCTGCGGCGACGGCGACGACGACGGCGGGTCGACGTGCCCGCCTGCTGTGCGTCCGGCTCGTCCTCGCCCGGCGTGCTCTCGGTCTCGGTGTCCTCGGCGCCGGTTCCCTCGTCGGTGGTCTGCTCGGTCGCGTCCGAACCTTCGTCGGCCGCGGCGGACGAGCCGCGACGGCGACGACGGCCGCCACGACGGCGACGACGACGCTGGGACGACTGGGTCTCGGCGCCATCATCGGCGTCGTCCGTGGAGTCCTCGTCCAGATCTGCGGAGGCGTCGGCGTCCGGTTCCAGCTCGCCGGCGTCCGTCGCCTCGTCCTCAGGTTCCTCGGCCTCGTCGGTCTCCTCGGAGCCGCCTCGACTCGCGATGGCAGCGGCGAGCGAAGCCAGCACCTGTTCGGTGTCGACATCGCCGTGCTCGTCGGTGGGCACCTCGTCGCCGACGAGGTGCGTCGCGGCTCCACGCGATGTGCGAGCCCGGCCCGCGGCGGCCGCCTCGATCGCCTCGAGTGCGGCTTCCAGATCGGGTGACTGCTCACGCGGCTCGTCGTCCGCGACACGGGACGCCCGGCCGGTACGCGCCGAACGCCGGCGTGCGGGACGAGCCGGCTGCTCGGGTGCGGGACGCGCGCCCGCATCCTGGGGTTCCTCGGTGACCGTGGCCTCGGCCGCCGGTGTCACGACCTCGTCGGCGACCGCATCGGTCTCGGCGACTGTGGTGCCGCCGTCCGCGATCCCGGCCGGATCGGTCGGGAGGGGCTCGGCCGGTGCTGCCGGGAGTTCCTCGGCCACCACGGTCTTGGCGGCTCGCGTGCTGCGGCGGCGCGGCGGACGGGCGGGCGCGGCGACCGGCTCATCGTGCTCAGTCTCTGCCACCGGTGTTGCAGCGCCCTGGCTAGGTGATTCGTCGGCCGACGGACTCGTGCGCTTGCGGGTGGCCCGGCGACGCGTCGGGGCCGGTGTCTCCGCGACGGGCCCGACAGCGGGCGAGGACGCCTCGTCGGCATCCCCGGTCGCCCGGGCATCGACGTCCGGTGCAGCGGACTCCACCGTGACCGGGGTCTCGATCGGCAGCGGAACGGCCGGTGACTCCACGGGGGGCCCGGCGGGCCTGGTCGCGGCCCTTCGGCCACGTGGGGGACGGGGAAGATCGGTGTCGGCTTCGGGGGCGGGTGCCGCACTGGGTGCGGCGTCGTCCTGATCTGGGGTCTGTGATTCGTTATCGAGCATGGGGCGCTCCTCTGCACCGGTCAGGTGCTGGTCATCGCCGCAGCCGCAACTGCGGTTCAAAGCTGGTGGCGCAACCGGCGTTCGCATCACCCCCGCGGCCAGGGTGTCAGAGGTGGTGACACCTGATTCGCACTGACGCTCACGCCTCCGACGATTCCCCCGTCGAAAGCAGACGCCACATGCGTCGCGGTTGGGTTGTGGACTACCCGATCGCTCGTGCCGGCGGCACGATGCCTGTGGCTATTATGCCACACGCAACAATTTTCGCCGGATTGCCTAGTCCGGCGCGTCATGCACCCGCCTGTGCGCGACTTTCACCTGACACGTGGTCCGATGCGCGACGAACTCGTCCGGGACGGGATCGGCCTGCCTGGACCACGACGACGATCACGAGCCCGCGGGACGCGAACCAGTCACATCGAGGTCACATCAGGCGAACGGGTCGACCACGGTGCCGTCGTCCCCCAGGGGACCCTGCGCCAATCGAGTGCTGCGCGGCGCGTCGAGGTCGTCCGACAGGCCGGGGGCGCACGCAACGAGCGCCGACACCAGGTCGTCGGGACGCACCAGCGGCTGACCGTGACGCAGGACGACGCTCACGGTGTCCCCGTCCACGCGCAGGCTGACGATCGCCTCCCGCGCGTCGAACACACGATCACCGTTCTTCGTCCGGCGCGTCACCTCCACCCGATCGGCCGCGAGCAGGTCGGCGGCAGCGGCAGCCAGCGACCGCTCGTCCACGCCGGGCAGTTCGATCGTCCAGGCGGAGGCCTCCATGCGGTCGGCCAGCGCGCGACCCTCCGCCTCGATCACTCCCACGACATCGAATCCCGCCGGCAACGCCGCGGCGAGCGAATCCCGCAGACGCTCGGGATCGCACCTGGCCGCGAGGCCGAGCTCGACATACTCGGCGAGACTGGCCGTCCCCGTCGGCGCGGCACCGGCATACGAGATGCGCGGGTGCGGGTTGAAGCCCGACGAGTAGGCCATCGGCACTCCGGCACGACGCAACGCACGCTCGAGGGCTCGTCCGAAGTCTCGATGGCTCGCGAAACGGGCTGTCCCCTGTTTCGTGTAGTGGACGCGGAGTCGCTGCACCGGCGGCGGTTGTTGCGGCGGCTGACTGCGGGGCATGCCATAGAGGGTACCCGGCCGGTGACGGGCACATGACCACGAGAAGGCTGCCCGGCAGGACGCCCGCGACGAGCACTTATGCTTGGGGCGCCCGCGCCGGGTGCCGCGGGCACGACCGTTCACAACACAAGAAGGTGTCATGCCCTACGGGAAGCCCGCACTGTTCACCGGCCTCACGATCATCATGATCGCCTTCAACCTCAGGATCGCGGCCGTGGCCATCGGCCCGGTGCTCCCGCAGCTCCAGTCCGAACTGGGCATGTCCACGAGCGTCGCGGGCGTCCTCACCTCGCTGCCGACGCTCTGCTTCGCCCTGTTCGGCTTCTTCGCCCCACCCGCGGCCTCACGCTTCGGGCTGCACCGGGTGATCGGCGCCGCCCTGGTCCTCAACATCGGCGGGCAGGCGCTGCGCATCCTCAGCGACAGCACGCTGGGGTTCCTGGCCGGGACGACGGTCGCCCTGGCCGGTATCGGCCTGATCAATGTGCTCATGCCGCCGCTGGTCAAGCGGCACTTCCCGCGTCGGGTAGGTGTGATGACCGCGCTCTACACGACCAGTCAGGCACTCGCGACGATGATCGCCGGGCTCCTGACCGCGCCGCTGGCCATCTCGATGGGCGGGTGGCAGGGGCCCTTCTGGGTCTGGGCCGGTGCGGCCGCGGTCGCCCTGGTGCCGGTGACCTGGCTGGTGGCCGGTTCCCGTGACCGTCCGGTACGAGCCGTGAAGGGATCGCAGGTCGTGCGGCTACGCGACGTCGCCCGCACGAAGCTGGGCTGGGTGCTGCTGGTGTTCTTCGGCATGCAGTCGGCTCAGTCGTATGCACAGTTCGGCTGGCTGCCGAGCATCTATCAGTCGGTCGGGTTCACCGCCACCCAGTCGGGCCAGTTCCTGACGGTCCTCAACGCGGTCGTCCTTCCCGTGACCTTCCTCGTCCCGGTCTGGACGCAACGCCTCGGCCGCCCCTGGGGCATCGTCATCGCGATGTCGGTGCTCGGCATGCTGGGCTACGCCGGTCTCATCCACGATCCGGCCGTGCTGCCCTGGCTGTGGCCGATGTTCCTGGCCCTCGGCAGCGGCAGCTTCTCCATGATCATGACCCTGCTGGGCATGCGCACCCGCACCCCGTCGGGCATGGCCTCGCTGTCGAGCTTCGCGCAGAGCGGCGGCTACGTGCTGGCCATGGCCGGGCCGCTGCTGGTCGGCGTACTGCACGACGCCACCGGCACATGGCTGGTTCCACTGCTGATGCAGCTGCTGCTGTTCGTCCCGCTCGCGGTCTCGGGCGTGATCGTGTGCCGGTCGGGCCTGCTGGAGGACGAACTCGGCCTGCCCGCGGAGGCCTGACCGGCGCCTCAGCCCGGCCGGGACGACCCCGCCTGCGCTGTGACGGTCGGCAAGGGCAGCAGCGTGCGGCCCGACGGCCCGATCTCGATGTCGACCCCGAGATCGGGGCATACGCCGCAGTCGTTGCAGTCGTCCCATCGGCAGTCCGGCACCGAAAGCTGCCTCAGCGAGGCCTGGTAGTCGTCCCACAGCCATGTGCGGTCCAGGCCGACGTCGAGATGGTCCCAGGCGAGCACCTCGGTCACCGGCCGCTCGCGCGTGGTGTACCACGCGAGATCGACGCCGAGCTTCCCCAGTTCCTCGCCGGCGATCCGCACCCACCGTGCGTAGTCGAAGTGTTCGCTCCAGCCGTCGAAGATGCCGCCGTCGCGCCACACCGCCTCGATGACGCGGCCGACGCGCCGGTCGCCGCGCGCGAGCAGTCCCTCGATCAGGCCGGGGTGCCCGTCCGCCCATCGCACGCCGATGGCGCGGCCGCACTGCCGGTCGTCCCGCACCTTCTGCTTGAGGGCGCGAAGGCGCTCGTTCGTGATCTCCGGATCGGTCTGGCCCACCCACTGGAACGGGGTGTGCGGCTTCGGGACGAAGGCCCCGATGCTGATGGTGCAAGCGATGTCGCGTCGTCCCGATGCTTTCCGCCCGGTCTCGATCACCCGGTGCGCCATGTCGGCGATGGCGAGCACGTCCTCGTCGGTCTCGGTCGGAAGGCCGCACATGAAGTAGAGCTTCACCGACCGCCAGCCGTTCGCGAATGCTGTCGTCACCGTCGAGATGAGATCGTCCTCGCTCACGTTCTTGTTGATCACCGCACGCATGCGTTCCGTGCCGCCCTCGGGCGCGAACGTGAGGCCGCTGCGTCTGCCGTTGCGGGCGAGTTCCTCGGCCAGGTCGATGTTGAAGGCGTCGACCCTGGTACTGGGCAGCGACAGGGACACGTTCGTGCCCCTGTACCGTTCGGCCAGCCCGTGCGTGATCTCCCCGATCTCGGTGTGGTCGGCGCTCGACAGTGACAGCAGGCCCACCTCCTCCAGGCCGGTCGCGGCCAGCCCGTCGGCGACCATGGTCCCGATGGCCGGCAGGCTGCGCTCGCGCACGGGCCGGGTGATCATGCCCGCCTGGCAGAAGCGGCAGCCACGCGTACAGCCCCGGAAAATCTCGACCGAGTAGCGCTCGTGCACGGTCTCGGCCAGCGGGACGATCGGTGCCCTCGGGTACAGCCATTCGTCCAGGTTCGTGAGCACCCATCTGCCCACCTGGTAGGGGGTTCCCGGCCGGTTGGGTGAGACCTTGGCGATCGCACCGTCCGGCCCGTAGGTGACGTCGTAGAAACGTGGCACGTAGAACAGGCCGGTGGCGGCGAGCTTTTCCAGCACCCCGTCGCGACCACCCGGGCGTCCGGCCACGATCCAGTCGCGCACGATGCTTCCCAGTTCGAGAACGGCCTGTTCGCCGTCGCCGAGCACGACCACGTCGACGAAGTCGGCAACGGGTTCGGGGTTGGACGCGCAGTGCCCCCCGATGACGACCAGGGGGTCGCCCGGCCCGCGATCGGCGCTGTGGATCGGGATCCCGGCCAGATCGATCGCGTTCAGCATGTTCGTGTAGCCGAGTTCGGTGGACAGGCTCACCCCGAGGATGTCGAAGGCCCGCACCGGCCGATGCGACTCCCAGGTGAGCAGGGGCACCCCGCGAGAACGCATCTCGCGCTCGAGATCGGGCCACACGGAGAAGGCGCGCTCAGCACATGCCCAGTCCTGCCCGTTGATCACCTCGTACAGGATCGCGAGGCCCTGGTTGGGCTGGCCCACCTCGTAGACGTCGGGGTAGGCCAACACCCAGTGGACGTCGACATCCGACCACCCCTTGGTCACGGAGTTCACCTCGCCGCCCACGTACTGGATCGGTTTGGTGACACGCGCCAGCAGCGGCTCGAGCCGGTCGAACAGGGACGGTGGCTCAGCGCCGCGATGATCCGTCGGCATCGGCGATCCCGCCGCAAGCATGTCTGTGGTCATGGTCCGAACAATGGTAATCGGCCACGACCGATGTTCCGGTCACGAGGACGGCGACGGTCCCTCTCCAGGCAAGGGATCGTCCCATGGCCTCGGGTTGGACAACGGTGCGGGGTGCTCGCCGGCCGGTGTGGGCGGTCGGTCGCCACCTGCTTGACCACCCGCGAAGCCGGAGGCCGATGGGGACGCCGGGTCCGCCAGGGGTGCGGCTGCCGTTCCCGTCGGGGGCACCACCTGCCCGGCCCCGGGCTCGTGGACGCCGGCCGCCGGGGCCCAGGGCTGCGGCGCGCCTGCGGGCCATCCGGGCGCTTGCACGAACTGACCCGGACCGGGCGGGAAAGCCGGAGCCGGCGCGGACACCCGCGAGGCCGCCGGGGCACTGGAGCGCGTGATCCCCAACTTTCGCGCCTGCCAGGTGATGGCCGCCGCGGCGATCAACGGAGTGACGATACCGATGAGCACCCACGGGCTGCCCGTTCCAGCGGACCGATCGAACACCTCCGTGATGTCCATGAACGGCATGAACGCCTCGCTCAGGAGGTTGTTCACGACGTGCATGGCGATGCTCGCCTCCAGCCCTCCGGTGCGCCATGTGACGTAGCAGGCGATGAGCCCGAAGGAGAAGTAGAAGACGTTGAGCCACGGATCGGCCGCGGCGTGCGCCAGCATGAACACCAGCGACGACAGCACCGCACCGACGACGAGCCCCACCCGCTGATGCGTGAAGAAGCTGGCCGCAGCGCGATTGATCAGGCCTCGGAACGCGTATTCCTCACCAGCGCACTGCAACGGGGTCGTGACCAGGATGCCGATCGCCAGCACCACCGTGTCGCGGTTGGGTGCGAGCCCCAGGGGGCCGGCCTGCAACTGGAGCCAGGTGTCGAGGGAGAGGTAGACCATCCAGATGGGCAGAACGATGGTGAAGCAGGTTCCCATCCAGCGCCAGCGCATGCGGCCGGTGACACTCGCCAGCCAGCCCGGGCGCTGTTTGATCAGCAGGACGGTGAGTGCGATCGCGATGACGATGAGCAGCGCCAGCGACAGGTTGTTGCCGAGGAAGACCATCGGGGTCACCCCACCGTCGTTGGCGATCTCGCCGACAGCCTCCTCCCAGGTCTGACGGCCGGTCATCATGTCGATCATGATCGCCACCGCCATGAAGACGAGCCCACCGGCGAAATAGGCGATCACCGCCAGCACCACCAGGACGATCGGCCGCCAGGCCGACCACGCGGGCGTCCGCCAGAACCCCGGGTACTCGGTGGGGACGACGGGAAGCGCGGGCTTCGGCGGGGGTGGATAGCCCCATCCCGGCATCGCGGCCGCCCGCGGCGTCCCCATCGGCAGCGGGACTCCAGCCGGAGGCTGTGGGAGCGGCCCGTACGGCGCCTGTCCCCCGGCCTGCCCGTAGGGGGTCTGGCCGCCAGGGATGGGTGGCGTCGACATCGTCACACCAGCCCCGGGAACCACAGGGCGACCTCGCGGGCCGCGCTCTGGGGCGAGTCGGAGGCATGGACGAGGTTGCGATTCTTGTGGAGCGACAGGTCACCGCGGATGGTGCCGGGTGCGGCCACGGCCGAGTCCGTGGTGCCGTTCAGGCTGCGCACCGCCTCGATCGCCCGCTCGCCCTCCAGCACCATCGCCACCAGGGGGCCCGACGTGATGAACTCCTCGAGTTCGGCGTAGTAGGCCCGGCCGACGTGCTCCGCGTAGTGCTGCCCGGCGAGGTCGGAGCCGATGGTCCGGAGCTCCAGTGCCCGGATCACCAGTCCCTTCGCCTCGTATCGGGCGATGATGCCGCCGACCAGCCCGCGTGCCACGCCGTCGGGCTTCACGAGGACCAGGGTGCGCTCCGAAACGCTCATGGCTGAACCCTACAAGCCTGCCCAACCCGGCAGGCGGGCAACAGGGCACGCCGGTGCCGAACTGTAGGCGTGGATCGGATCTCGGCCCCAGGAGACTCGTTTCGACAAGCTCAACGAGCGCCTTGCGTCGCCCCTTGAGCCCGTCGAAAGGACGGAGTGCGGCCGCCCCTCGAGCCTGTCGAAAGGGCCGAACCCGCCGTCAGATCTCCATCGGGTCTTCAGGATCCACGTCAGCGCGATACCCCACGGGATCGCCGACCACCACGTCCGGGCGCAGGCGCGTCCCGGTCGGCAGCAACCTGGCACGCACCTCGCCGGCCAGGTACACCGACCCGATCACCAGGACGACCGATTCCGGCCCCGACTGTTCCGCGATCCCCATGGCGATGTCGACGGCTTCCTCACTCGTGGGAGCCTGCCGCACCCGCGAGGCCCCGAACACGCCGGTGGCGAGTTCGGCGAGATCGTCCACCGGCATCGCCCGCGGCATGTCCGGGATGCCCGTGACGACGATGGTGTCCAGTTCGTCGGCCAGCAGTTCGAGCACCTCCGACACCGCCTTGTCGCCCATCATCGCGACCACGCCGATCAGCGGCTCAGCGGTGAACCCGTCCCGCAGGCCGGCCAGTGTGGCGCGCACCCCGTGCGGGTTGTGGGCCGTGTCGAGCACGACGGTGGGGTCGTCGTGGACGACCTCCAGCCGAGCCGGCGCGACGACGCTGTCGAACCCCGCCTCGATGATCTTCGGGTCGAGCCCGGTGCCCCCACGAAGCGCCTCGACCGCCGCGACCGCGAGCACCGCGTTGTGGGCCATGTGTGCCCCGAGCAGCGGAAGGAACAGATCGCCGACCGGCCCTCCGGCCGTCTCGATGCGCAGCAGTTGCCCGCCCACGGCGGGCTGCCGGTCGAGCAGGGCGAAGTCGATGCCCTCGCGCACCATCGGTGCGCCCACCTGTGTGCAGCGCTCCATCAGCACCTGGGCCGCGTCGGCGCTCTGGCCTGCCATGACGGCGATCCCGCCGGGCTTGATGATCCCCGATTTCTCGGTGGCGATCTCGGCGACGGTGTTGCCGAGCAGGTGCATGTGATCGAGGGCGACCGGGCACACCACCGCCACCGCCGCGTCCGCGACGCTCGTCGCGTCCCAGGTGCCGCCCATGCCGACCTCCACCACGGCCACGTCGACGGGCGCGTCCGCGAACGCCGCGTAAGCCATGCCGGTGATGACCTCGAAGAAGGTCATGGGCACCCCGCCGAGGCGCTGCGCGTCCACCATCTCGACCATCGGCGAGATCTGCGACCACAGTTCGTCGAAGTACTCGGCGCTGATCGGCTCGCCGTCGATGCAGACGCGCTCGGTGGCGTCCACCAGGTGCGGGGACGAGAACCGACCCGTCCGCAGACCCATCGCCCGCAGCAGCGCATCGATCATGATCGCGGTACTGCCCTTGCCGTTGGTCCCCGTGATCTGGATCACCGGACACGCGCGCTGCGGATCGCCGAGAAGATCGCACAATGCCGCGATCCGCTCCAGGGAGGGCTGCGGATGGTGCTCCGGCCAGCGCGCGATGAGGGACGCCACCAGTTCGGCGTGTCCCGGTGCCGCAGTCGGACTGGGTGTGTTCGTCACAATCGGCCAGCCTACCTGCGCCGTCTCTGGTCCAGCCCGGCTCACAGCGGGGTTCGTTATGATGACCGCGTGATCTCGTGGACGAGGACTGTGGCGCACGCCCGGGTCTCCCGCGACTGGCGCGACTGGGTCGGTCTGGCGGCCCGCCTCGTCCTCGGCCTCGGACTGGTGGTCGCGGGCGGCCTCAAGGTCGGGCGCCTGGAGGCCAACGTGCAACAGGTGGCGCTCTACCAGCTGCCACTGCCGGGCTGGGCCGAGACCGTCGTCGGGTACGCCCAGCCGTTCGTCGAGATCACCGTCGGCCTCCTGCTCGTGGTCGGCCTGTTCACCCGTGTCAGCGCCGCGCTGGGGACGATCGCCATGGGCGTCTTCATCGCCGGGATCGTGTGGGCGTGGTCGCAGGGTCTGCGCATCGACTGCGGATGCTTCAGCCTCGGCGGTGAACTCGGGCCGGACGATCGGACGCGCTATACATACGACATCCTGCGCGACCTGGGCTTCATGGCCTGCGGGGTGTGGCTGTGGGCCCGCCCGGCAGCCGTCCTCGCCGTCGACAACTGGCTACTCGCGCCGGTGGACCTTCCCGGCTCGGGCTCCGACGACGACCTTCCCGACGACCCACCGGACGATTTCCCGGAGGTTTCCGCTCCCACCACAGCAAAGGGCTGATCGATGAGCAAGAGCAAGCAGAACCAACCGCGTCAACAGGCCGACGCGACCAACCGCGACGCATCGGCCGGTACTTCCCGCCGGGAACAGTTGCGCGCCCAGCAGCTCGCGGAGGCGAAGAGCGCCCGGACGAGGCGGATCGTCACGGCCGCCGCCATCGTCGTCGCTGTCGCCATCGTCGTCACGGTCTGTGTCGTGTTGTGGCAGAACCACCAGACCCAGAAGCGGCAGGAGGAGCTCCAGTCGCAGGCCGACCAGATCGTGCCGGCGAGCGCCAACGCCGACCAGAACGGGATCCTCGTCACGGGGACCGCCTCCGATGCGACTCCGCTCGTGCAGGTGTACGAGGACTTCCAGTGCCCCGGTTGCGCCCAGGCGTCGGCCTACGTGGAACCGAACCTCGAATCGCTGGCCGAGAAGGGCGAGCTTCGCATCGAATACCACGTCCTGCACGGGCTCGACACCTCACTGGGCACGACGTACTCCCAGAAGGCGGCGATCGCCGGGTCGTGTGCGGCCGAGTACGGCAGCTTCTCCGACTACGCCACGCTCGTCTACGCCAATCAGCCCGAGCAGGAGGGCGACGGCTGGACCGATGAGCAGCTTCGCGAGACGTTCGCCGAGCAGTCCGGCATGACCGGGCAGGCCCTGACCGACTTCCAGGCATGCTTCGACGGCAACGCAACCTCGGACTTCGTCGACGCCATGCAGAACTCACGCCCCGACATCGTCACGGCGACCCCGTCGTTCGTCGTCAACGGTCAGCTCGTCGAGTTCAGCACCAGCGACACCGAGGACCAGGTGCTGGCCAAGGTGCAGGCCGTCGCCTGACCCGGCGGTTCCACCCCTCACGGCCGGGCTTCGATGTGCTGGTCCCTGCCCGGACTCGGTAGGATGCACCCCATGAGTTCTGCACCGATCCCGTCCGCCGCGCCCTCCGAGCCCTCGGGTTGGCAGGTACCGGACAAGCCGGTGCTCGAGGGCCTCGAGGACGCCTGGGCCGCACGCTGGGAGGACCGGGCAACCTACGCCTTCGTCCGCCCCGAGACGCGGGAACAGGTCTTCTCGGTCGACACCCCCCCGCCGACGGTGTCGGGGTCGCTGCACGTCGGGCACGTCTTCAGTTACACCCACACCGACATCGTGGCCCGTTACCAGCGCATGCAGGGCAAGCACGTCTTCTACCCGATGGGCTGGGACGACAACGGCCTGCCCACCGAGCGGCGCGTCCAGAACTTCTACGGCGTGCGCTGCGATCCGTCGGTTCCCTACGACCCGGATTTCCAGCCCCCGGCCAAACCCAATCCGAAGCGGCAGGTGCCGATCAGCCGGCGCAACTTCGTCGAACTGTGCCACGAGTTGACCGAGGTGGACGAGAAGGTCTTCGAGAGCCTCTGGCGGCGCATCGGCCTGTCGGTCGACTGGAAGCAGCTGTACACGACGATCTCGCCCGAGTCGCAGACCGTGGCCCAGCGGGCGTTCCTGCACAACTTCGCGCGCGGCGAGGCGTACCTCTCCGAGGCCCCGACGATGTGGGACGTCACGTTCCAGACGGCGGTCGCCCAGGCCGAACTCGAGGCTCGCGAGTACCCGGGCGCCTACCACCGCGTCGCCTTCCATACGGCCGAGGGGCCCGTCTACATCGAGACCACGCGCCCGGAACTGATCCCCAGCGTCTGCGCGCTGATCGCCCACCCCGACGACGAGCGTTACCAGCACCTGTTCGGGACGACGGTCACCTCTCCCCTGTTCGGCGTCGAGGTGCCGGTGCTCGCGCACCCGGCCGCCGAGATGGACAAGGGCGCCGGCATCGCCATGTGCTGTACGTTCGGCGACCTCACCGACGTCCAGTGGTGGCGCGAGCTGCGCCTGCCGACCCGGGTGATCCTGCAGCGCAACGGGCGTCTGCAGGCCGAGGCGCCCGACTGGCTCGTCGACGCCGCACCGTACGCCGAGTTGGCCGGTAGGACGACACTTCAGGCACGCGAGGCCATCGTCGAGTTGCTGCGGGCCTCCGGCGATCTCGACGGGGAGCCCCGGCCCACTACCCGCATGGCCAACTTCTACGAGCGTGGCGACAAGCCGCTCGAGATCGTCTCTACCCGCCAGTGGTACATCACCAACGGCGGCCGCGACGAGAAGCTCCGGGGCGAGTTGCTCGCACGCGGGGACGAGCTCGGCTGGGTGCCCGAGCACATGCGGTATCGCTACGCCAACTGGGTGAACGGGCTCAACGGCGACTGGCTGATCAGCCGCCAGCGCTTCTTCGGCGTGCCGTTCCCCATCTGGTACCGGCTCGACGCCGACGGCCAGCCCGACCACTCCGACCCGATCACCGCCGACGAGGCGTCCCTGCCCGTCGACCCGGCGTCCCAACCCGCCCCCGGCTACACCGAGGACCAGCGCGGCAAGCCCGGCGGCTTCATCGGCGACCCCGACGTCATGGACACCTGGGCGACCTCGTCGCTCACCCCGCAGATCGCCTGCGGCTGGGAGCGCGACGAGCAGCTGTGGCGCCTCACCTACCCGATGGACGTCGCCCCCGAGGCACACGACATCATCCGGACCTGGCTGTTCAGCCGCATCGTCCGTAGTCACCTCGAGGAGCATTGCCTACCGTGGCGGCTGGCGACGATCTCCGGGTTCGTCGTCGACCCCGACCGCAAGAAGATGAGCAAGTCGAAGGGCAACGTGGTCGTCCCCACCGAGATCCTCGACCGGTTCGGCGCCGACGCGGTGCGCTGGCGCGCGGCCATGGCGCGTCCCGGCATGGACTCGCCGTTCGACGAGACCCAGATGAAGGTCGGACGCCGCCTGGCGATGAAGGTGCTCAACGCATCGAAGTTCGTCCTGGCCATGGGAAGCCCGGCCGGGGCCGAGGCGATCGTCGAGCCAGACGACCTGGCGATGCTGGAGGCGCTGAAGAACGTCGTCGCCCGCGCGACGGAGGCGTTCGAGGCCTATCAGTACACCGATGCCCTGGAGGCCACCGAGGCATTCTTCTGGACGTTCTGCGACGACTACGTGGAACTCGTGAAGGAACGCGCCTACGGTGCTCGCGGGCAGGCGGCCGCGGCCTCGGCCCACGCGGCACTACAACTCGCGCTGTCGATCCTGCTGCGGCTCTTCGCACCCTTCATGCCCTTCGTCACCGAAGAGGTCTGGAGTTGGTGGCAGGAGGGCTCGGTGCACCACGCCACGTGGCCGACCGTCGAGGAGATCCCGACCAGCGGGGACGTCGCGCTGCTGGACGACATCTCCGCCGCCCTCATAGAGGTGCGCGGCGTCAAGTCGACCGCGAAGGTGTCGATGAAGACCGAGATCGTGCGAGCGAGCTTCAACGGGCCCGCCGAGACGATCGAACGGCTCAAGCTCGTCACCGACGATCTCAGGGCTGTCGGACGCATCACCGGCGACCTCGACTGGAATGCCGGAGGCGAGCGACTCTCGCTCGACGCGGAGCTCGCGGCTTCTCAGCGCTGACTTCGCGGCCCCGGACGCCCTTTCGACAAGCTCAAGGGCCGTTCCGCCCTCGCACCTTTGAGCCTGTCGAAAGCGACTCCCGCCCCTTGAGCCTGTCGAAAGAAACCCTCGCCCCTTCGAGCCTGTCGAAAGGGACCCTCGCCCCTTGAGCTTGTCGAAAGGGACCCTCGCCCCTTGAGCTTGTCGAAAGGGACCCTCGCCCCTTGAGCTTGTCGAAAGGGACCCTCAGCCCTCGGACTGCTCGATGTAGGCCTTCACCTCGTCCGCGTCGTTCGGCAGGTCGACGACGCGACGAGGTGCGTCCTCGATGCCCGCGAACCGCGGTGGCGTGGGCGGCGGCGCACCGATGGCCTCGCTGATCGTCTCGGCGAACTTGATGGGCAGGGCCGTCTCCAGGACGACGATGGGTGCGCTCACGCGACCGATCCACTGGTGGGCCACATGCACACCGTCAGCGGTGTGGGGATCGATCAGGACGCCGGTGTCGCGATGAAGCCCGCGAATGGTCTCGACGCGATCGGCGTGGGTGGACGAGCCGCTCACGAACCCGTATCGAGTCGCGATCGACTGGAACGCCGGTGTCGCCGAGAGATCGAACCCACCGGATCGCGTGATCTCTTCGCCGAACAGACGGCGCACCAACCCGCCGTCGCGTCCGACGAGGTCGAAGACGAACCTCTCGAAGTTGGAGGCCTTGCTGATGTCCATCGACGGGCTGCTGGTCTCGGCGACCTCGCTGGAGGCCCGCACACGATACCGGCCGGTCGAGAAGAACTCGTGCAGCACGTCGTTCTCGTTGGTCGCCAGGATGAGCGCGTCGATGGGAAGCCCCATCTCCCGGGCGATGTGCCCGGCACAGATGTTGCCGAAGTTCCCGCTCGGCACCGCGAAGCTGACCCTCTGGCCGTTGTCGGTCGTCACTCGCAGCCACAGGGCCACGTAGTAGATCACCTGGGCGACGATCCGCGCCCAGTTGATCGAGTTCACCGCCCCGATGCGATGACGCTCCTTGAAGCCGGCGTCGCGGTTGACCGCCTTGACGATGTCCTGGCAGTCGTCGAAGACCCCGTCGATCGCGATGTTGTGGATGTTGGGATCGGCCAGACCGAACATCTGTGCCTGCTGGAAGGGGGACATCCGTCCGGCCGGCGTCAACATGTACACGCTCAGACGGCTGCAGCCCCGCAGAGCGTATTCCGCCGAGCTTCCGGTGTCGCCACTCGTGGCGCCGAGGATCGTGAGCGACTGCCCCCGGCGGTCGAGCTCGTACTCGAACAATTCGCCGAGCAGTTGCATGGCCATGTCCTTGAACGCTGCCGTCGGCCCGTTCGACAGGTGCCCGATCCACAGCGACCCGTCACCGATGCGGTCGGCCGTCACGATCCGCGGCGACCCGAACTTCTCCGCCGTGTACGCGCGTCGGCACGCTCGCAGCAGGTCCTCGGACGGTATGTCGTCGACGAACAGGCTGAGGACGCGGTGAGCGAGAGCCGCGTAGCCGTCGCCTGCGAGGACGTCACGCCACTCGGCGAGCTGGGACGCGTCGACCCTCGGGTATTCCACCGGCACGTAGAGACCCCCGTCGGCCGCCAGGCCTTCGAGGAGAATGTCGCTGAAACCGGCCGTCGGAGCCCCGGGCAGCGCCCGCGTTGAGATGTACCGCACGCGCTCAGCCTACCGGCCCGCCCACCGACGCCGCGTCTGGCGAGTCGCCTCGCCTTCGCCCACCGTGAGCCCGCGGCGGCGCTACCATCGGCTTACCGCAGCCGCGCCGACAGGAGGGACGATGGGATACGAGGTCTCGGTCTCCCCTGAGCAGTTGTTCTCCGGTGCGGACGCCTTGCAGGCCCTGGCAGAGGACTGCGTGGCCGATCAGGTCACCGATTCCTCGCCGGGTTCGGAGGACGACTCGTGGGCCGATCGCCCTCCCGATGCCCTCGACCAGGCCCGCGGACGGCAGCTCGATGCCTTGTCCGGCGCGGTCGCGCAGTTGGGACGCACCCTCCAGAAGGCCTCCGACACTCTGAGGGGCTCCGCACGCGATTACCAGCAGACCGAGACCGCAGCCGTCGAGTTGATCGCGCGCACCGTGGGGCAGACAGGCGAACGAGGCTTCGGGGGCCCTGATGGGAGCAGATGAACTCGACCTGGTGGCCACGCTGAAGCAGTGGCGCGACGACATGTCGCCTGAGGTCCGCATGGTCTTCGACGTGAACGACACCTTCACCCGTCTCCTCGGTCTCGCGATGCGGCTGTCGTCCGATCCGGAGGCACTGCGATCCGCCGCGGAGCAGCAGGCGACGATCGCCCGTCGCATGGAAGAACTGGCCCGTCAGATGGACGGCATGGGCGCTCGGGTCTCCGACTGGGACGGCGCGGCCCGGCGAGCCTTCGACGACACGGTCACGACGCTCGGCTCCCGGGCAGGAGAACTCGCGGAACTGGGCACCCAGGGAAGCCATCTGCTGTCGACTGCGGGGCAGGGGTTCCAGGAGAACGACCGGCTGCTGGCCGACCTCGTGCGCGACAGCATCGACTACGCCGAGAGGTCCCTGCAGATCGCCAAGACACTGTCGGGACTCACCGGCGGGGCGTCGTTGTCGACGTGGACGGCGAACAACGTCAGGCAGGTCACCTGCCTCGTGGAACAGTTGCGGCAGGCCACGGAGCGGGTGGGCGTCCTGTTCGCCCAAGTCACCTCCCTGGTCACTCAGTTGACCGACACAGCCGACGAACTGCGCGACAACCTCGCCGACGTCGAGCAGCGACTGTCGGACGATCATTGACCCGGTCGGGATCGTTCTCGGCCACGGCGGCTCCGACGAGTCCGAACTCCGCTTCGTCCGACAGGCGTCTACTGTGACGTGCCCCGTCCGAGGCCGTGCGGCCAATTCCGACGCCGTCTTCGGCGCTGGGGCCGGCCCAGGCTCGTCCTCGTCCGCGCGACATCGTCCTCCAGCCCGTCGAGCACCGCGTTGAACTCCGCCACACGCGTGTCCCTGGCCCGTATGAGGTCGTCGACCGGCATGCCCTCGGCCTTTTCGAGCGCGCGGTTGACGGCCTGGACGATGCCCGTCTCGGCCTCCTCGTGCACACACTCCTCCGCCACCACCACACGCAGCACGTCCAGGTGCGCGGACACCGTGGCCCGTACCAGACCGTCGTCGCTACTGGCGCTGAACTCCGTTGCCGGGCTCGCGTCCTCGTTGGGCCACCTGCCGTCGATCACGGTGGACGTCACTGGCCCCCCAACAACAACGCGCGGAGTTGGGGATTGAGCCCGGGCAGGTCGGCGAGTGCCCGGCGGGTCTCGGCACGAGCCTGTCTCAGGCTCCGCTGGACAGCATCCGTCGCCGACTGCGACAACTCGCCGACGGGATCGGCCACGGCCTCGATGCTCGCCGAGGTCACCCTCGCCTCCCCCACCGACATCACCGTCACCGCCCCGTCGACGGAGGTGGCCTCATAGGTGCGGCTCAGGATCTCCTGGATCGCGTGCGCGTACTCGTCCGCACTGCTCCGTGTGGTCATCGTCGCGCCTCCTGACCCCTCATGCTAGCCGTGCAAGAAAGGTTCTCCGTAACGGTGGTCCAGCTGGGGTCTGGGTGGACGCTCCGGGAGACGCGGATGCCGCGATCAGGCGGAAAGCTCGGTGCGTTCGGCCATCTCCTTGCGGGTGATGAACAGTGGGGGTGCCTCGCCTCTGACGGCCTCGGGAGTCACCACGACCTGGCCGACCTCCGACCTGCCCGGCACGTCGTACATGGCGTCCAGCAGCAGTTCCTCCAGGATCGCCCGAAGCCCACGAGCTCCGATCCCGCGCTCCAAGGCCTTCTCGGCGATCGCCCTGACCGCTGCGTCCGTGAACTCCAGGCGGACGCCGTCCAGGTCGAACAGCTTGCGGAACTGCTTCACCAGGGCGTTGCGCGGCTCGACGAGGATCCGCTCCAGCGCGGGTTCGTCCAGCTTGGGCACCGTGGCGATCATCGGCAGGCGTCCGATGAACTCGGGGATCAACCCGTACTTCTGCAGATCCTCGGGGCGGACGCCGGCGAACGCATCGAGCCCTCGTCCCCGGCGCACCTCGGGGCTTGAGGTGAACCCGAGCGGACGCTGCCCGACCCGTGCGTCGATGATCTCCTCCAGACCCGCGAACGCACCGCCCACGATGAACAGCACGTTGGTCGTGTCGATCTGGATGAACTCCTGGTGGGGATGCTTGCGTCCCCCCTGCGGCGGCACCGAGGCCACCGTGCCCTCGAGGATCTTGAGCAGCGCCTGTTGCACGCCCTCACCCGAGACGTCGCGTGTGATCGACGGGTTCTCCGACTTGCGGGCCACCTTGTCGATCTCGTCGATGTAGATGATTCCGGTCTCGGCCTTCTTGACGTCGAAGTCGGCCGCCTGGATGAGCTTGAGCAGTATGTTCTCGACGTCCTCGCCCACGTAACCGGCCTCGGTCAACGCGGTGGCGTCGGCCATGGCGAAGGGGACGTTGAGCATGCGCGCGAGCGTCTGTGCCAGGTACGTCTTGCCGCAACCGGTCGGCCCGATCAGCAGGATGTTCGACTTGGCCAGTTCGACCTCGTCAGCGTTCTGGTGTCGTCCCGACGACGAGGGCTGGGCGGAGATCCGCTTGTAGTGGTTGTACACCGCGACGGACAACGCCTTCTTCGCCGAGTCCTGGCCGATGATGTACTCGTCGAGAAAGGCCCTGATCTCCGCGGGCTTCGGCAACTCGGTGGTCGCCGGTACCGGGCCGGTCTCGCTGAACTCCTCTTCGATGATCTCGTTGCACAGATCGATGCACTCATCGCAGATGTAGACGCCGGGACCGGCAATCAGTTTCTTGACCTGTTTCTGGCTCTTCCCGCAGAAGGAGCACTTGAACAGGTCACCGCTCTCACCGATGCGAGCCATTGTTCCTCCTCCGCCGAAAATGGTGGCTGTCTGGTGCCCGGTCGGCGCACCACCCCGTGCACCGCCGGGGCCTCAACCATATCCCCCCTATGGAGGGATTGGGGTTGAGACCACCCGGCGTTTGCGCGGTTGTCGCCGCTTACTTCCGAGTATCCGACAACGAGGTCAGGATATCGTCGATGATCCCGTACTCCACGGCCTCAGCCGCGGTCAGGTACTTGTCACGTTCGACATCGTGGCTGACCTTCTCCACCGGCTGTCCGGTGTTGTCGGCCAGCATCTGCTCCATCTGGGTGCGGATGCGCATGATCTCGTTGGCCTGGATCTCGAGGTCGGACGACTGGCCGTACGAGCCCTCGCCGGAGATCGCCGGCTGGTGGATCAGGATCCGCGAGTTCGGCAGAGCGAGACGCTTGCCCTTCGTCCCCGCCGCGAGGATCACGGCGGCGGCCGATGCGGCCTGACCGAGGCAGATGGTCTCCACCTCGGGCTTGATGTAGCGCATCGTGTCGTAGATGGCGGTCAGCGCGGTGAAGGAGCCACCCGGGGAGTTCAGGTAGATCGACACCTTGCGGTCGGCGTCCATCGACTGCAGGACGAGCAACTGGGCCATCACGGCGTTCGCGATGTCATCGGTGATCGGGGTGCCGAGGAAGATGATGCGATCCTCGAACAGCTTGGTGTAGGGGTCGATCCGGCGCACGCCGTAGCTGGTGCGCTCCTCCCACTGGGGGATGATGTAGTCCATCCGCGTGTCGTGGGGGGTGATGCCCTGGGGCGCGGTGGGCAGGTTGGTGCCCGGGATCATGGTCGGAATCATGGCTGTCGTCCTCACTGGTTGGGCGCGTCGGGAGTGCTGATCTGGGACGCACGCTCGAACACGTGGTCGATGAAGCCGTACTCGAGAGCCTCCTGCGCCGTGAACCAACGGTCACGATCGGAGTCTTTCTCGATCTGCTCCACCTTCTGGCCCGTGTGGTGGGCGATCAGCCCGGCCATCTGCTTCTTCAGGTGCATCGACTGCTCCGCCTGGATGGCGATGTCGGAGGCCGTGCCGCCGAGGCCACCCGAGGGCTGGTGCATGAGGATTCGGGCGTGCGGGAGGGCGTACCGCTTGCCCTTCGCGCCACCACACAGGAGGAACTGTCCCATGGACGCCGCCAGGCCCATCGCCACCGTCGCGACGTCGTTGCTGATCCACTGCATGGTGTCGTAGATCGCCATGCCGGAGTCGACCGAACCGCCGGGGGAGTTGATGTACAGGTAGATGTCCTTATTCGGGTCCTCGGCGTTGAGCAGGAGCATCTGTGCGCAGATGGCATTGGCATTCTCATCGCGCACCTCGGAGCCGAGGAAGACGATCCGATTCACCAGCAGGGACTGGTAGACATTGTCAGTCAGGCCCGCCGGCGAGGCTGCGGCGGCAGCCGCAGCGCGCAAGGTTGTCATGTCTGGATTCACACCACGAACCTACCCGGCTGAGGCAGGAAATACGAAGGGTATCGCCCGTGTTCGCTCGCGGCTTGGCCCGCCGTGCGACTCAACTCTGCCCGGCGGCGCCCCGCACGTCGGGTTCGCTCGCCAGCAAGGAGTTCACCCAGCGCGCCTTCGGGTCCGCGTCCACCAACAACGCCTTGACGAACAGGGTGCACGGAAGCGCGATGAGCGCGCCGAGCGGGCCGAAGACCCAGGCCCACAGCAACAGCGAGAGGAGCGCGACCGTCGCGTTGACCCCGACCGCGTTGCCGGTGAACTTGGGCTGCAGGATGCCCTGGACGATCCATGTGGTGACGAAGTAGACGGCGAGCAACCAGGCCGCCGTCTGCCAGCCGTTCGCGACCAGTGCCACCACCAGCGGTGGGATGAGCGAGAAGAAGAAGCCGACGCTCGGCACGTAGGTCATGAGCCACGTGAGCAATGCCCACACCAGCGGAAGAGGGACCCCGAGGATCGCCAACTGGATGTAGTTGAGGGTCGCCATGATGGCGCCGAACAAGGTCGACACGAGCCAGTAGCGCCGCACGCCGAGGCTGAACTCCCTCATCGCGGCGACCGCACGCGGGTGCGTCGATCCCGCGGCCGCGACCCTGCGTCCCCAACTCGGCACGTCCAGCATCATCATGATGACCGCGGACAGCACCACCCCGATCACCGCTATCAGGCTGGAGAAGCTGGAGAACACGCCCGGCAACGCCCCGAGCAGGCTCGACGGGCTGATCGCCGACAGCATGGCCGCGATCGGGTCCGCCTCCACTCCCCTGCTCACCAGCCAGTCCAGCGCGGAGTCGTACAACAGGGTCATCTCGGGTATGTACTGCTGCGTCGTCCCGATCATCTCGCTGACGGCCCAGACCGAGACCAGTATGAGGACTGTCAGCACCGCGACGAGCGTCAGCCCGGTGAGAGCGATGGCCAGGGCCTTGGGGCAGCCCCGGCGGCGCAGGAAGGTCTGCACCGGGTAGACGACGATGACCAGGTTGAGCGCGAAGAACATCGGCGCGATCAGCCATGACAGCGTGCGCAGCAGCCACAGGCCACCGGCCAGACCGACCATCGCCAGCAGGATGACCACGAGCCGCGGCAGTTGTGGTGACTGGCCCAGGTGCGGTCCCTGCGGCACCGCGGCGGGGTCGGCACTGTACGCCATGTTCCAGGCCCGCTGCTCGGCGAGCAGTTCCAGCCCGGTCGCCCCCGGCCGCGCTGCCCGGACGATGCGCCGGTCGATCGCCGTGGCGCCGGGGCCCTGCGCATCGGGCGGGACGACGGCATCGTTGTCCAGGCGGACGCGCCGTAGCAGATCCGGGGCGTCAGGACCGTCGAGTTCGGGATCCTTCATCGTCCTGCCCATGTTGCGTCCTCGGGTCTCAGGTCTCGTGCGGTTCATCCGCGTCCGCGGGATCGCTCGCGATGAGGGCGTTGACCCATCGAGTACGCGGGTCGACGTCGATGACGAGCGCCTTGACCAGGAGCGTCAGAGGCAGCGCCAGCAGCGTGCCCATGCCACCGATGACCCCTGTCCACAACAACAGCGAGATGAACGACACCGTGGGCGTCACGCCGACGGACTCCCCGGTGAAGCGAGGCTGGATGATCGACTGGACGACGAAGTTCAGCACGGAATAGATGACGATCACCAGCACAGCCGCCTGCCAGCCCTTGGCGAACAGCGCGACGAGCGCGGGAGGAACCAGGCCGACGACGAAGCCGATGTTCGGGATGTAATTGGTGAGGAAGCTGAACAGCGCCCACACCACGGCCAACGGCACACCCATGATAGCCAGGGCGATGCCGTCGAGGATCGCGACGATGATGCCGAAGATGGTTGTGACGAGCCAGTATCGCCGGACTCCTGCCGCGAAGATCCCCATGGCATGGGCGATGCTCGCGCGGTTGGACGCCAGGCGGCGCATGCGGGCCTCCATGCCCGGGGTGTCCATCGCCATGAACACCAGCGCGGCGATGACGACACCCAGCATCGCGACCAGCCCCGAGGCCCCCGACAGCAGCGACGACGCGGCGCCGAGGATGCTGTTGGGGTCGATGCTGCCCACGAGGCCGCCTATGGCGTCCGTGTTGAAGTCGAACTGGGCGGCCAGCGCCAGGACCTGCTCGTACAGCTTGTTGAACTCGTCACCGTAGTCCGTGAGCAGCCCGACCATCTCGTTGACCGCCCAGATGAACCCGACCACCATCGCGATGAGCACGGCGAACACCGTCAGGGCCACGGCCACCGCGGAGAGCCAGCTGGGGGTTCCCTTGCGGACGAGCCATGTGTGCACCGGGTAGGCGGTGATCATGAGGTTCAGGGCGAGGAACAGCGGGCCGATCAGATCGGCGAACTGCCTCATCGCGATCAACGCGACCAGCGTGCCCGCGACGCCGATGACGATCGAGTTGAACCGGGTTCCCGCCCGGGCGGGCGACGCATCCGCCGGATGGGCGCCGGCTTGGTCCATCGCCATAGGGATCCTCCAACCAGAGAGCGGACGCGCAGAAGCCTAGTACATGAGGGCCGCCGACCGTGGTGCCTCGCGGCTGTGTACGGCAACGGCGCCCCCGTCCGGGTGGACGAGAGCGCCGTTGCGAAACGAATCAGTCCTCGGACTTCGCCGGGGCCTCCTCATCGGGATCCTCGACGGCAGGAGACTCCTCGGTCGGCTCGTCGACCGCCGGGTTCTCCTCGGTGGTGGGCAGTTCTTCCTCGGCGGGCTCCTCCTCCGTCTCGTCGGAGGGGTCGGACAACGTTCCGTCGGAGTTCAGATGCTCGAGATCGAGGACGCTGCCCTCGGCGTCGGTGACGGTGGCCGCGGCGACGATCTGCCCGAGGGCCTTCCCGCGTCGCACCTCCCCCATCCACTCGGCCGCGTGGTCGTGATCCATCATGTGCTGGATCTCCTGCTCCGGCGAGGTGCCGTTCTGCTGCGCCTTCGCGAAGATCAGTTCGGTGAGCTCCTGCTGGTTGACCTCGATGTCGGATTCCTCGGCCAGCTTGTCGAGAATGATCTGCGACCGCAGGCTCTCGACCACGCGCTCGTTGATGTCGTCCCAGAACGCCTCGGGGGTGTCGGCCTCCTCGTCGCTGTCGGCGAGGTACTGCTCGATCGTCAGGCCGGCGCGGGACAGCTGTCCCTCGATCTCCTGACGGCGGGCATCCTGCTCGGCCGTGATGAGAGCTTCCGGAAGCTCGAACTCGGTCTGCGACACGAGCGCCCTCAGCACGTTCTCGCGGGCCTGATTGGCCTGATCGAGGCGTGCGAGCCGCACGAGGTTGTCACGCAGGTCGGCGAGCATCTCCTCGGCCGTGTCGAACTCGCTCACCAACTGAGCGAAGTCATCGTCCACATCAGGCAGATCCTGCTGCTGGACCTTGGAGACCGTGACCTCGATCTCGGCCTCCTGGTCCTTGTAGCGCCCACCCACCAGAGTGGAGGTGAAGGTCTTGGTCTCCCCGGCCTTCATGCCCACGACGGCGTCGTCCAGGCCCTCGACGAAACCGCCCGCACCGATCTTGTACTGGACGCCACTGGACTCGGCGTCGTCCAGCACCTTGCCCTCCTGGCGACCGGTCAGGTCGATGGTCACGACGTCGCCGGTCTCGGCCGCGCGCTCGACCTCCGTGAGCGTCCCGAAGCGCTCACGCAGCAACTGAACGCGCTCGTCTACCTCGGCGTCGGTGACCTTGACGACCGGCACCTCGACGCTGATCGCGGAGGCGTCCGGCACCTCGAAGTCGGGACGAACGTCGACTTCGGCCGTGAAGATCACGTTGGTGCCGTCGTTCAACTCGGTGACGTCGACGCTCGGTTGCATGAGGGGACGCAGGTCATGCTCCTGGACGGCCGCACCGTAGGCCTGCGGGAGCACCGTGTTGATGGCCTCCTGCAGGACGGCACCGCGTCCGAAACGCTGATCGATCAACCGCGGCGGCACCTTACCCTTGCGGAAGCCTGGGATGTTCACCTGACTGGCGATCTCCTGGTAGGCCTTGTCGATGGCCGGCGTCAGATCGTCGAAGGGCAAATCGATGGTGAGCTTGACGCGAGTCGGGCTCAACTGCTCGAGGGTGCTGGGCACGGGTTCTCCTGGCTGATCGGGGCAGAACGCACACGGGCGCCTGCGCTAACCGTTTGATTCTAGCGATCATCGCCGAAGGCGGGCCAAATCGGGTATGCGATCACACACCCCGGTTCACTGTGGAGCGGACGACGGGAATCGAACCCGCGTAGCCAGTTTGGAAGACTGGGGCTCTACCATTGAGCTACGTCCGCACGCCCGCTGACGCGGTGGCGGCACCACTGTACCCGATGAGCGGCCCCCTCGCCTCCGGCCTCACGCCGGACGGCCCGGCGGACGATCGTCCAACCGATCCGCCGAGCCGCCACGGTGCGCGATGTGCCCCACACGGCTCATCGCGCCGAACAGGAGCCTTCGGGCGTGTCCCATCGGGACAGACGCCGAACGCGTCCGCTCAGACTGTCGTGGTGAACCCGCCGTCCAGGTTGATCGTCCACCCGTTGACGTAGTCGGACGCCTGGCTCGCGAGGAAGACAGCGGCTCCCATGAGGTCGTCGAGCCGCCCCCATCGCCCGGCCGGAATGCGATCGGTGATCTTGTTGTAGAACGCCGGGTCCTCCCGGAGCTCGCGATTCACCTCGGTGGCCAGGAATCCCGGGCAGATCGCATTGGCCTGAATGTTGTACTGCCCGAGTTCGTTCGCGAAGACCCGGGTCAGGCCGATGATGCCGTGCTTGGCCGTCGTGTAGGGAGGACAACGCTTGTCCGCCGTGAACGACAGCGCCGACCCGATATTGATGATCTTCCCGCCGCCCTGCTTCTTCATCACCAGAGCGGCGCGCCTGCCGAGGAAGTAGGACACGTTCAGATCGAGCTCGATGCAGCGCCTGTAGTCCTCGTCCGCGTACGTATCGAAGTCACCGAACTTGCTCATTCCGGCGTTGTTCACGAGGATGTCGATGCGTCCGTAGGTCGACAGGCAATCGGAGACGACACGATCCATGTAACTCGAATCGGTGAGATCACCCTGTAGGAATGCGACTTTCCGCCCTGCGGATTCCACGATCTCGGTGATCTCGGCGACGTCGCCGGTGAAATGCGGAATGTACAGGTCGGCGCCCGCTTTCGCGAAAGCCGCCGCGTATGCCATTCCCAGGCCCATGTTCGCACCGGTGACGACGGCGACTTTGCCGTCCAACCGGAAATAGTCCATGGAAAAACGGTCAATTTCGTCGTTCATTGTCCTTGAACTCCTAATAAGTGGGATGCGTTGTGGGGACGAGACGGTCACTGCCCGGCGTAGACCGAGCGGACGATGTCGACGGCCTCGGCGGCCAGCGCGTGGGGATCGGTGTAGGTCTGCCGCCAGATGGCCAGGCCGTTGGCACCGCCCGCGGGCAACAACTGCCGGGTGAACGCCTCCAGACCGAACCGGCCCGTGTACCCGGCGTCCTTCGCCGCCTGCACCGCCCCCCGGATGTCGACGGACCCGGTGAGCAGCGAGCCGCGTCCCGACTGGCCGAGTTCCAGGTAGCCGAGCACGGGCAACGCACTGCGGACGGCCGCGGGGATGTCGGCCTCCTCGATACCCATGTGATAGCTGTCGAGATGGACGAAGAGGTTGTCGGAGCCGGATTGCCGGACGTAGTCGATCGCCTGAACCGCGGTGTTGAGCATCGAGGTCTCGTACCGGTTCACGACCTCGAAGGTCATCCGGATCCCGGCGCCCTTGGCGTAGTCCGCGGCCTGACCCACCAGCCGCGCGGACTCGGCGATGCGCTCCGCGGAGAAGGGCTCCTGGTGGTCGCCGAAGAGCGCGTAGACCACGCCGTTGAGTTGGTCGGCGCCCAGTTCATGGGCGAGGTCGATGGAAGATTTGAGCAGGTCCAGGCCTTTCGCCCTGACCGCCTCGTCCGGTGAGGAGACGTTGGCGTCCGGTGCCTGGCCCGACATGGGAATGGGGCGTACCCCGGAGTCGGCGAGGGCCTTTTTGAGCGCGGCCACGTCGAGGTCGTCCTTGGAGAACGGGGACAACGCGATGTGCGAGTACCCCACCCCGGCCATGTCGTCGAGGGCGGCGGGCAGATCGGGCGCGTCCGGGCCGGAGCAGTAGACATTGACTCCGCATGCGATTTCGGGACTGTTCATCGTCACGTTCCTTCCGCCGGACGGTGGATCGGAGCACAGCCCCGTCCACCATCCGACTGTCGTTGTTCGCTAATGGGCCGCCGCTTCGCGGAGCGCCGAGATCGTGTCCTGCAGGCCGTAGCCGTACTTCTCACGCAGTTCCTTGTCCTCGCCGAACCCCGCGAAGACCTGAGGGATGCCGAGCCGCTTGAACCAGTCGAGGTGGATCATCTCGTCGGCGAGCACGTTCGAGATGCACTGGGCGAGACCGCTCGCCATCAGGTGATCCTCCAGGACGAGGAAGCGATTCGTCTCGCCTGCGCACTGCTTGACGAGATCGGCATCGATCGGCTTGAGGGTGAACATGTCGACCACGCGCACCGAGATGCCTTCCTCGGCCACCGCCTCGGCCGCCTGGATCGCCTGGACGACCATCTCTCCGTGGCAGAAGAGCGTGATGTCCGTGCCGTCACGAGCGACGATGCCCTTGCCGATCTGAATGCTGCGCTCGTCGAAGTCGTAGATGACGGTGTCCTTCTTCCCGACGCCGGTCCGGACGTACAGCGGCCCGGGCAGCGACATCGACTGCTGCAGGATCTCCCTGACCATCATGGGGTCGCTGATGGACACGACCGTCATGTTCACCAGGGAGCACATCAGCCCCAGGTCCTCGACGGCGTAGTGGGTGGAGCCGCCGTTTCCCTGCAGCCCGCCGTGCGTGCCGATGATGCGCACGGGGAGATTCGGGTAACAGACATCGGTACGGATCTGTTCGAGCGCCCGCATGCTCAAGAAGGGCAGCATGCCCGACACCACACAGATGTTGCCCTCGTAGGCCAGCCCCGAGGCCACGCCCACAGCGGTTTGTTCGGCCAGTCCGACGTCCACGAACCGCTCGGGGAACTTCTCACGGAACTCCACCAGCGTCGCACTGATGTCCGGGGTGATCGCCCACAGGTTCGGGTTCTCCTCGCCCAGTTCGGCAAGGGTCTGCCCCGTGACCGACCGCGACGAGATGACCACATCGAAGTTGGAGGTCTCAGGCATTGCTCACTTCTCCTTCCTGCTCTTGCTCAGCGAGACCAGGGCTCGCTCGAGGTCGGCCGCACCGAGCGAGCCGGCGTGCCAGCCCAGGTTGCGTTCCATGAAGTCGACGCCGTTGCCCTTGACGGTCCGGCAGATCACCGCGGTCGGCCGATCGGAGTCCGTCGCAGGCAGGGAGTCGATGGCCTGCACCAGCGCACTCATGTCGTGGCCGTCGACCTCGATGACGTTCCAGCCGAATGCGCGCCATTTGTCGGCATACGGTTCGAGGACGATGCGGTCCTCGGAGAAACTGGTCATCAGCTGACGGTTGCGATCGACGAAGGCCACGAGGTTGCCGAGTTCACGGCTGCGGCCGACGATCGCGCCCTCCCAGACGCTGCCCTCACCCGTCTCGCCGTCACCCATGAGGACGAAGACGCGGTGGTCCAGCCCGGCCTGCCGGGCATGCAGGGCCAGCCCGACCGCGATCGGCAAGCCGTGCCCCAACGACCCGGTGGACGCTTCGACACCGGGCAGTTGCACCTTGCAGGGGTGCATCCCGAAGGCGCTCCCGAGTTTGCCGTAGGTGCGGACGATCTCGTCGTAGTCGAAGAATCCCCGGATGGCCATGGCGATGTACATGCAGACCGCGGCGTGACCCTTGCTCAGGATGAACCGGTCGCGTCCCGGATTGCCGATGTCCGAGGGATCGACCCGCATCCCGTACTGGAAGAGCGCTGTCAGGATGTCGGCCACCGACAGGTCGCCGCCGATATGGACGGAGCCCTCGTACGACCCACAGAGCCGCAGCAGCTTCTCCTTCAGCTCGTATGCGCGGTCTTCGAGCTCCTCGACGGTGATCTCCTGACGCTCGATGGTCTGTGGCCGCTCGATCGTGTTGCTCATCTGCCCTCCTCTTGTCCGGGGTGTGGCCGGTTCACCGGTCACTCCCCCTCGATCTGGTTGCAACGGATAAGGACCTTCGGGTACTTGCCGGAGACCTGGGCCTCGAAGGCCTCCACGGCGTCGTCGAGGTCGAAGACGGCCTCGGTCAGCGCCGCGAGGTCCAGTCGCGGCATCACCTGTGCGGCTCGCGGGTAGGCGTACGGCGAGATGTACAGGCCGGTGATCGTCAACTCGTTCAGGTAGCAGTACTGGTGGATGTTCAGCGGGAACTCGTAGCCCCCGGGGTACATGGCGGCGAAGATGAGCCGCCCGCCCCGAGCGGTGATCCGGGGAAGCGGCTGGATTCCGCGAACCGATCCCGAGCAGTCGATGACGACGTCGTAGCCGAGACCGTTGGTCAGCTCCCGGGCAGTGGCGACGACGTCCTGCGTGGTGGGATCGATGGTGTGGTCGGCCCCGTAGGACGTGGCCAACTCGCGCCGCTCGGCGATGGGCTCGATGAGCGTCAGGCTCGTGGCACCCATGATCTTGATCAACTGGAGTGTCAGCAGGCCGATCGGGCCCGCGCCGCAGATGGCGACTCGTTCACCGACCCTCGGACGCACCTTGTCCATCACCCGCACGGCCACCGACGTGGGCTCCAGCAGGCAGCCGACCCGCAGCGGCACGTCGTCCGGCAGTTTGTAGACCTGGGACTCGTGCCACACGATCGTCTCGGCCATGCCCGGGCGGTTGTACTCCTGGAGGGACTCGCAGAACTGCTGCTGCCCGTTCTGGCAGTAGTAACAGGTGCCGCAGAAGCGGACGAAGTTCCCGGCGACGCGGTCGCCGACCTTGAGCCCTTTCTTGGTCGCCTTCGGGCCGAGTTCGGCGATGACACCCGACAGCTCGTGGCCGATGCCGATGGGTACGTCGGTTCCGAAGATCCCCTCGACCAGATGGGGGTCGGAGCCGCAGATCGAGCAGTAGGCGACCTTGATCCGGACGTCCTCGTCACCGAGCGGCTGCTCGGGGATGTCGAGGACGCCGACGGCGCCCCGGGTCTGGGGATCGGGGTCCCTCAGACTGCCGATCTTCACTACGTTGACACACTTCATTTCTGGGAGTCCTCCGTTGTCTCGCGTTCGTCAGGGGGATCGATTGTCGATAGAGGTGCCGGCTCGGCTCCCCGCTGTGGGGCGTGGTCGTGATTTCGAGCCGCACGCAGCGCTTCGCCTTCGGCCACGAGCGCGCGTTCCTCGTCGTTCACAGGCTCGACCAGCCCGTCCCTGACCGCGATCTTGTGCTGGATCTCCGCCACCTTCTCCTCGGAGAGGTCGTAGGAGAGCCCGAAGATGATCAGGGTGACGATGAGGATGCCCGCGGGCAGCCAGGACGACATGAGATGGATGCCGTTCAACGACTGCTGGGTCTGCTGCGCGACGCCGGGCGCGTAGTCGACCACGTCGAGGATCAGGGTGGGGATGACGCCGCCGAGCAGCATCGAGAACTTGAGCCCCAGCCCGATGAGCGTCATGACGATCGCGGTGAGCCGGCGTCCGGTGTGCAGGTCGCCGTATTCGACCGGGTCGGTGATGATCGCCCACAGAACGCCCATCAAGATGCCGTAGCCGAACGAGCTGACACCGCGGAAGGCCAGCATCAAGACGATGCTCGACGGTGGCAGCAGACCGAGCAGCAAGGCACCGGCGGCACCGATCGCCAGCCCGAGCAACACGGTGCCCTTCTTGCGTATCCGCTTGACCAGCCACGGAACGATCGGGACGCCGATCACCGACGGCAGCACGTTCATCATCGAGAACCAGGCGACCATGTCGGGCCGCTGGGCGTAGTAGGTCATGTAGTAGACACCGGACGACGACTGGACGGTGTTGAAGCCGTAGACGCCGAAGAAGAGGAGGAACATCATGACCACGTACTTGTTGTGGGTCAGCTGATAGATCACGTCCTTGAATCCCGGCGGATCCTCGTGGGAGGTGACCTTGATCCGCTCCACCACCTGGGTGGACGCCCAGAACAGCGTGGCGACCATGATGACGGCCAGGAAGACCGTCGTGGTCATGTAGCTGCTCTGCAGGGACAGGAACCTCGACAGCCAGCCGCTGACCAGCGGCAGCGCCAGGGCCACGATGACGCCGCCGCTCTGCGCACACATCATGCGGATGCTCTGGAGCTTGGTGCGCTGCGTCGGATCTGCGGTCATCACGCTTGCCAGCGAGATGTAGGGGTTGATGATGACCGAGTACAGGATGTTCAACAGGTTGTACGTCACGTACGCCCAGACGATCTTCATCCCGTAGCTGAGGTCCGGGGTGGTGTAGGTCAGGACGGCCATCAGTCCGAACGGAACCGCACCGAAGACCACCCACGACTTGTACTTGCCCTTGGGCGGATTGGATCGTTCCGCGATCGTCCCCATCAGCGGATCGGCGAAGGCATCGACGAACCTCGACAGCAAGAACATCAGAGTCACGTCCGCTACCCGCAGTCCGAAGATGTCGGTGTAGAAGAAAGTGATGTACATCATGATCGCCTGGAACACCAGGTTCATGGCGAAATCGACAGATGAATAGCCGAGTATTTCTCTTGATCTGAGCCGGTAATATCCCGGCTCGGCGCCTGACATCTCCCATTTGGATTTGTCTGGAGTGGCAGCCGAAAGCGCATTCTGATAGCTCACGAAGCCATCCTTCCTGGACTGAATCCCAGAGCTGGCTCAGGCATCGTTGCCCGCAACGACCAGCTAGGCGCTAGTCACTATATGACACGTATCACCTCGATTGGAAGAGCCTGACCGAAAGAAAGAAGCCACGTGTCACCTGAACGGCTTTGGGGGGGCGCGCGTCCGCATCCGAGTCACCTAGTGACGGCTGATTGGCGCACGGTGGTGACCCAGGACGAAGCGACCCGCGGGCGCAAGACGCGCCGGCTACACGAGCCGGGTGCTCTAGCATTGGTCTTCAGCGAAGCCAGCCTCGGGTGCATCGTGGCGCGGCAACCGATCCCGGACGCTCGGTCGCCTGGTAGTCGAAGGAGTGTTCGAATTGTCGTCCAGAACCCCCGGCCGGAACCCCACCAGGGCGGACGTCGCGCTGCGCGCCCAGACCTCGCCGGCCACGGTGAGCTACGTCGTCAACAACGGACCCAAGTTCGTCTCCGACGAGACTCGGCAGCGAGTGCTGCGCGCGATCGAGGAACTCGGGTACCAGCCGGATCCGGTGGCCCTGTCCTTCCGGGGCTCCGACTCGAACGCCATCGGGATGCTCGTCCCCAATTTCAACGGCCCCTTCTTCTCCGATCTCGTCGCCGAGGTGGAACGTCAGGCGTCCAGGCGCGGCAAGGTCGTGCTCGTCGGGTCGACCGGCTATCACCCCTCCGCCGAGCGGGACATGCTGCAGACCTTCCGGAACCGGCGGGTCCAGGCCGTGCTGGTGATCGGGCCCACCTCACACGTCGGCACCTCACTGTCCACGTCGTCCGTCGTGCACGGGGCCGTCAACGTGCTGCGGTTCGACACCACCCGGGACGTCGTCCCGGTGGGTATCGCACAGCGCGCCGCAGCCCGGGAAGCGGCCAGGCACCTGCTGGGGCATGGCAGGCGACGAGTCGCCGCCGTCTTCGGTCCGGTCGCCCATGACGTCTTCAACATCCGTTACCGCGGCTGGCGAGACGCGACGGCCTACACCGCGGCGCAGACGAAGGACCTCGTCCGCCGCGCCGAGTACTCCTTCCAGGGCGGCTTCGACGCGACCATGGACCTCTTCACCCAATCGATCCTGCCGGACGCGCTCTTCGTCTCGAACGACACGCAGGCGATCGGGGCGCTCAGTGCGCTCCACCGGCTCGGCCTCACCGTGCCCGACGACGTGGCCGTGGTCTCCATCGACGCCACCGAACTGAGCCCGTTCCTGATTCCCCCGCTCACCTCCGTGCGTCAGCCCACCGACCTGATCGCCGAAGCGGCGCTCGACATCGTCGACAGCCCCGAGCACTCGCTTCCCAAGGACGTCCGTGTGCCCTTCTCGCTCGAACTGCGTGAGTCGTGCGGATGCCCTCCGCCCGCTGCGACGACGCCTCGGGCAGACGACTAAGGAATCACTGATCAATGTGGGCAACGCTGGCTGAGCCTGTCGAAGCCCGTTGCCGGACGGCAGTTCCACGACCCTTCGACAGGCTCAGGGATCGTTGATCAGCGTTTCCCTAAGCAAACGGAGGGCCGCGTCCCCCCTGCCGGAATGCCCGACGGCCCGGCGGGACGATACGGGATCGCTCCGCCGGGCCGTCGGGTGGTGGGCCGGTCAGTTCAGTTCATTGCACTGGACGATGACCTTCGGGTAGGCCCCCGACATGTGGACCTCGAACGCCTCGGTCGCCCGTTCCAGCGGGAAGACCGCCTGGGTGAAGACGTCCAGGTCGAGCTCAGGAAGCAGTTGGAGCGCCCGTGGAAACGCATAGGGCGACACGAACAGGCCCGAGATCGTCAGCTCGTTGAAGTAGCAGATCTTGGCGATGTTGAACGGCATCTCGAACTCGTTGGGGTACATGGCCCCGTAGATGAGCGTGCCGCCCCTCGCGGTCACGAGAGGAAGCGTCGGCGCGGCCCTGACCGACCCGGACGCGTCCAGGACGACGTCGTACCCCAGCCCGCCGGTGATCTCACGGGCCGCTTCCACGACGTCGACGGCGGTGGGGTCGATGACATGGACGGCACCGAATCCCTTGGCCAGCTCCCGGCGCGCGGCGATCGGCTCCACCATCGTCAGCGACGTCGCCCCGTAGCGTGCGAGCAACTGGGTGGCGATCTGGCCGATCGGCCCGCCACCGCACACCAGGACGCGATCACCCGCCTTCGGCTTGAGCTTGTCCATCATCCGCACGCCCACCGAGACCGGCTCGAGCAGGCAGCCCTTCAGCAGGCCGACCGAGTCGGGCAGCTTGTACACCTGCGACTCGTGCCAGACCACGTACTCCGCCATGCCCGGGCGCTGATACTGCGACACCTCGGTGCAGAACTGCTGGCGTCCCGTACGGCACCAGTGGCACGTCCCACAGAAACGGAGGAAGTTGCAGGCCACGCGGTCGCCCACTTTCAGGCCGTTGACGGTGGCCCGGGGGCCGATCTCCTCGACGATCCCCGAGACCTCATGGCCGAGCCCCTGCGGAACGTCCCAGGAAAAGGCCCCCTCGGCCAGGTGCGGGTCGGAGCCGCAGATCGCGGCGTAGGCCAGCCGGATCTTGACGTCCTCGGGGCCGACCTCCTGCTCGGGGAAGTCGATCACCTCAACCTTGCCGCGCTGATCCAGGTCGGGGTGGTTGAGCCGACCCATCTTCGTGATGGCGACAGTGCGCATGACTATTCCCTTTCTCCGTTGACCTCGGACGCGCTCACAGCTTCTCGACGACCTGGTCGTCGCCCTGCTGGGCCAACTCGTCCACGATCTTGTTGTACGTCGACTTGTCGAGTTTGTAGAAGCGGAGGCAGAGGGCGCCGACCAGCATCAGGACACCGACGAAGATGTGCGCACTGAAGTTGATCCAGAACAGCGCGTTCGAGGTCTGCTCGGCGTTCGCCTCGTACCCGATCCAGCTGAGAACCCAACCGGAGGCGGCCGTCGAGAAGGCCGTACCGATCTTCATGGCGAAGGTGGTGAAAGCCGACACGAATCCGGCCGCGTGCACCTTGTACCGCGAGATCGTGAACTCCGTGGTGTCGGGCACCATGCCGAACAGGCTGGCCAGGATCATCCCTTGTCCGATGCCGATGAACACGCTCATCGCGTAGTATCCCCAGATGCCGGTCTGGGTCTGTATCGGTAGGAAGAAGCACACGATGCAGGCGATGCCAGCCACTACGAACCCGATCATCGGCAAGGTGCGTTTATTGCGCACCTTGACCACGAGCGCAGAGATCGAGAAGGCGCCGACGACGCTGAGGATCGATTGGATAGTGGTGTTGTCCGCGAACAGAAGCTGGTTGCCCGCGTTGTAGGTGAAGTAGTAGAGCCTCATCGACATGCCGCCCTGGAGGATTCCCCAGGCGGCGAACGCTCCCACCAGCGCCCACACCGGGATGTTTCCGCGCAACGCGCCGAACAGGTGCTTGTATCGCACCTTCACGTACGGGACCTCGACGACCTCCTTGTTCGAGAAGAACGCGATGAGATAGAAGGGGAAGGCGATCAGGGAGAAGATTACGGCCGCCCGCTGATAGCCCAGCGCGGAGTTGCCCTGTCCTGCCCATTCCACGACCCGGATCAGGCCGAAGGACAGGATCGTCGTCGCGAGGAAGGCCCCGGTCATCCGGTAGCTCGCGAGGCTCGAGCGCTCGTTGGCGTCCCGGGTCAGGGCGGCCGGAAGGGCGCTGTAGGGGATGTTCACCAGGGAGTACAGCACCACCAGGGTGATGTAGGTTCCCGTGGCCCACATGAACCTGCCGCGATCGCTCCAATCGGGGAACGTCGAGAACGTCAGGATGTTCATGATCAGCATCGGCACACAGGCGAACAGGATGTACGGCCGGTAGCGGCCCCAACGGGTCTTGGTGCGATCAGCCATGCTCCCGATGAACGGGTCGATGATCGCGTCGAACGCCTTCGGAACCATGAGCATCGTCCCGACCGCTGCTGCAGAGAGCAGGGCGACGTCGGTCAGGAAGTACATCAGGTAGCCGCTGACCAGCGACCAGCTCATGTTGTTGGCAAAATCACCGGAGGCGTACCCCATACGCCTCCATACGGAAAGCGATACTCGCTTGCTTGTCTCAGGCACCGTGGCAACGGCCATCGTGTGACCCTCCATTCGCTGACGCTTCATTGCGTCGTCGGAGATTGGAACGTGGAGTTACGGGGGCCCGCATCTGATCGGCGGCCCCCCGACGGGGCAGCACGGAACCCGATCCGCGCCGCCCCGGTCCGGATTACGCCAGCTGGCGCACGGCCTCGATGGTCGCGGCAAGGCCGAAACCGTACTTGTCTCGCAACTCGTCGGGCCCGCCGAAGCCGGCGTAGACCTGGGGAATGCCCAGCCGCCGGAATGCTCGCGGGGCCACGCCCTCGTCCACCAGAGTGTCACTGACGATGCTCGCCAGACCGCCGTAGGCGAGGTGATCCTCCACGACCACGATGCCGTTGGTCTCCTCGGCCGCCGCGAGGATGGCCGCCCTGTCCACCGGCTTGAGCGTGAACATGTCGATCACCCGCGCCGAGATCCCGTCCGCGGCGAGGGCCTCGGCCGCGTCCAGGCACTGGGCGACCAACTCACCGTAGGTGATCAGTGTCACATCGCTGCCCTCGCGAGCGGTGATCGATCGGCCGATCGTGTAGTCCTGCTCCCCGGGCTGGTAGAGCACCTGGTCGGCCTTGCCCTGCGACAGCCTGATGTACAGGGGGCCGGGGACGTCGATGGACTGTGTGAGGAGGTCACGCACCATGTTCGGGTCGCTCACCGCCGTCACCGTCATGTTCACGATCGAGGTCATCAGCGCGATGTCCTCGATCATGTAGTGGGTGGCACCGCCACCGGAGACCATGCCACCGTGGGTCGAGATGATCCGCACCGGGAGGTTCGGGTAACCGATGTCGGTGCGGCACTGCTCGAAAGCACGCATCGTCAGGAACATGCCCATGCCGACGACCATCGGGATGGCCCCCTCGTAGGCCAGGCCGGCGGCCACGGACATGCAGTTCTGCTCGGCGATGCCGACGTCGATGAACCGATCCGGATGGTTGCGCTTGAACTCGTTGAGGGACTGGCCGATGTCGGGGGTGAGTGCCCACACGTTGTCATGGGCCGCTCCCAGCGCGTCCAGCGTGTCGCCCATCACCGAGCGGGCCGACAGCATGTCTCGGAAGTTGAATGTGACAGGCATCTACTTCACCAGTTCCTCTCGCCCCGCGCGCAACGACGCCAGCGCCCGCTCGAGATCCCGCTGATTGACCGATCCGGCGTGCCAGCCGATGTCTCCCTCCATGAAATCCACGCCCTTGCCCTTCACCGTGTGGCAGACCACGGCGGTGGGCAGGCCCGAGCCGGACGACGGCAGGGCGTCGACGGCGTCGACGAGCTGGGACATGTCGTGGCCGTCGATCTCGATGACGTTCCAGCCGAAGGCGCGCCATTTGTCCTCGTACGGTTCGAGGACGACACGCTGCTCCGACATCTGGGTCATGAACTGCTTGTTGCGATCGATGAACGCCACCAGGTTGCCGAGGCCGAGGCTGCGGGCAGAGATGGCCGCTTCCCAGACCGATCCCTCGCACGACTCGCCGTCACCGATCAGCGTGAAGACCCGGTGGCTGCGGCCCTGCTGGCGCGCCCACGCCGCCATGCCGACGGCGAGGCCCAGCCCGTGCCCGAGCGATCCGGTCGAGCACTCCACGCCTGGCAACTGCACCTTGCAGGGATGCATGCCGTAGGCGCTGTCGAGCTGTCCGTACGTTCGGACGATCTCGTCGTAGTCGAAGAAGCCGCGGATCGCCATGGCGATGTACATGCATACCGCCGCGTGGCCCTTGCTGAGCACGAACCGGTCGCGCTCGGGCATGCGGATGTCGTCCGGATCGACGTTCATGGCGTATTCGTAGAGGACGGTGAAGATATCGGCCGCCGACAGGTCGCCGCCGATGTGCACCGCCCCCTCGTAGGTGCCGCAGAGCTGGACGAGCTTCACCCGTAGCTCGTAGGCGAGATCCTCGAGCCGTGCTGTCTCAGCTGTGGTCATGTCATCTCCTTTCTGTGGTGGGCACTACTTCGTGCAGTCGAGGATGATCTTCGGGTACTGACCCGAGTGGAAGAGTTCCACGCCTTCCAGCGCTCGGCTGAGCGGGATGACCGGGCCGATGATGTGATCCAGCGCGAGACGCGGGACCAGGTTGATGGCCCGCGGGAACAGGTCGGGATTCGTGAAGACGGTGTGGATGGAGGCCTCCTTCGAGTAGAGCTCGTAGAGGTTGAGCCCCAGTTCGTAGTCCGGCGGGTAGACGGCGAAGTAGACGACTCGCCCGCACTTGGCCACGCTGTCCAACGCGGGACGGGCCGCACGCGGCGAGCCGGACGCCTCGAAGACGACGTCGAAGCCCAGACCGTCGGTGATCCTGGTGGCCTCGGCGACGACGTCCTGGGTCGTCGGATCGATGGCGTGACTGGCCCCGAGTTCGAGAGCCATCTGCCGCTTCGCGGCCACGGGCTCGATCACGGTGATCTTCGCCGCCCCGGACAGCAGGATGGCGTTCATGAGGATCGCGCCGATGCCGCCGATGCCTGAGATGGCCACCGTCTGCCCGTGCTTGATCGGGACGAGATCCATCGCCCGGACGGCGCAGACCGTCGGCTCGGTGATGGTGAACGACTTCAGGTCGGCGTCCGCAGGCAGCGGGAAGACGCTGTTGACCGACGTCACGTAATACTCGCTGAACCCGCCGAAAGGCGCCGCGTTGAGGCAGTACTGGGGCATGCCGCTCTTGCAGTTGCGGCACTGGCCGCACACGGCGACGGGGAAGGACGTCACCTTGTCGCCCACCTTCAGCCCGCTCGCCTCGGTTCCGGGCCCCAGTTCCACGACGGTGCCGCTGGTCTCGTGTCCCAGAGGCATCGGCGGCTTGGCGCCCAGCACTCCCTGCGTGACCTGGTGGATGTCGGTGGCGCAGATCGAGGCGAACGCGGTCTTGACCTTCACCTCCCCCGGACCAGGTGTCGGGACGTCGACGTCCCATAGTTCGATCTCGTTCTCACGAGCGAAGTACAACGACTTCATCCCGGGCATCTCGCACTCTCTTCTTCCTCGAAAACAGCACCGTCCGCTCCATGTCACGACCTCAGGCCTTCATTGGCCTCGACTCTTCGAAATGTTTCGCAACATCTGGTCTCGGAGCGCGAGGAGAATAGGACCGCGCTCCGGAACTGTCAACACCGGGCACGCGCGCGGGTCGGCGAGCGTTCGAGCCGCGTCACTCACCATCACTTCCTGCCGCTGTGGGAGCCTCGCCGCTAACGATCGTCCGCGGCGAGGCTCCTCCGAGTGCGCCGCTTGACCCAGGTCTCGGAACCTGAAACATTTCGGTAGGAAGGAGCCGACAGTGACACGCACCACTCTCAAGGACGTCGCTCAGCGGGCAGGTGTGTCGACCGCGACCGCGTCCAAGGCACTCAGCGGACGCGGCGAGATCGCCGAGCAGACACGCCAGGCCGTCGTCCAGGCCGCCGACGATCTCGCGTACATGCCACAGCGTCGCCCAGGGGCCGAGCAGGGACGCGCGACCGCCGCCCTCATCACCGACTCGATCGACTCCTACTACGGCGTCGAGATCCTGCGCGGACTGGTCGAGGAAGGCTTCCGGAGAGGCATCGACATCGTCCCCCACATCGAATCCCATCAATCGCCCCAACGGCTGTCGGCGATCGAGTGGGAACGCGCCTACCTGCGCCCGGCGACCATCGGAATCGTGACAGTCGTGTACGCGGTGGAGGGCCCGGTGTTCGAGGTCGCGCGCAGGCGCAGGATCCCGGTCATCGCCATCGATCCCTACCTCATCTCACGGAACGCCACCGTCACCATCAGCTCGACGAACTGGGAGGGCGGCCGGACCGCCACGGAGCACCTCATCGATCTCGGGCATCGCAGGATCGCCCTCATCAACGGGACCCCCAGCTTCATCCCGGGCATCGACAGGTACCACGGCTACCGCGCAGGCCTGGCCGATGCCGGGATCGAGCCGGACGACTCCCTCCTCTTCGACGGCCAGTACACGTTCGGATCGGGCTTCGACGCCGCCGAGCGCATCCTGGAACTGCCGAACCGTCCGACCGCGGTCTTCGCCCTGAGCGACCGCATGGCGCTGGGCGCGATCCGGGCCTTCGAGTCCCACGGTGTGCGCGTCCCGGCGGACATCTCGGTCATCGGCTTCGACAACTCGCCGGGCACCGAACTCATGACGCCCGCACTGACCACCATCCGCCAGCCGATGGCCGACATGGGCCGACTCGCCGTCCAGGTACTCCAGAACATCGCGGCCGGCAATCCCAGTCACCTGCAGCGCATCAAGCTGGCGGCCACGCTCGTGGTCAGGTCGAGCACCGCGCCGCCCCGGTGATCGGGGCGCGTCTCAGCTCGATCCCTCCACCCGTCGTCGTGCCTCGTCCAGAGTCACACCCTCGTCGCGCGCGAGCGTGGCGAGGTCGTCGTACTCGGCCTTGGCCCGCGTGACGCCCCATCCCGAGGCGCGCTTCACTCGCACGGTCCGCTCGCCGACCCGCCTGTCCTCCACCGCTCGCTCCAGCGTCCACCGGTCGTGCGGCGTGCCGCGCACACCGAGCGTGCTGGTGTGCCGGAACAGCGTCGCGATCAGGTCGTCCCGGCGCGACAGGTCGCACAGGCACGACAACACCACTGCCGGGCGCCCCTTCTTCATTCCGATCGGGGATGTCCAGACATCGAGCGCGCCCGCCGCGAACAGTTCCTCGACGGCGAACCCGATGGCCTCCCCGGTCATGTCGTCCAGATTCACGGCCAGCTCGATGACGGTCCCGGGGCCTCCCGCATGCCCTCCGAGCATCGCTCGCACGCAGTTCGCCGCCGCAAAGTCCTTGGAGCCCATGCCATAGCCGATCCGCTCCACAGCCATCGTCGGTTGTGGCTCGAACCTGTCGACGAAATGCCGCAAAAGGGCCGCACCGGTCGGCGTACAGAGCTCGCCGCGGATCTCGCCGCCGTAGGTCGGTATCCCGCGCAGCAGATACGCGGTGGCGGGAGCCGGCACCGGGACGAGCCCGTGGGCACACCACACCTGACCGCTGCCCACGTGCACCGGGGACGCGACGACCTCGTCGGGCGACAGCTCGTGCATGAGTAGGCTCACCCCCACCACGTCCGCGATCGCGTCCAGCGTCCCGACCTCGTGGAAGTGCACCTCGTCGACCGGGCGACGGTGCACGTGTGCCTCCGCCTCCGCGATGAGCTGGTAGACGGCCAGGGCGTCGTCCCGTACCTCCTCGGGCAGGCCGAGACCCGAGATGATCTCGCTCACCGCGGGCAGGCTCGAGTGGGTGTGGGTGTGGCTCTGTGCGCCCGGGTCGTGGTGATGATCCGGCGCGCCGTCGTGCTCGTGGTGGTCGTGATCGTGGCGGTCACCCTGGTCGTAGTGGTCATGTTCGTGGTGATCGTGATCATCGTGACGCGTGTGCTCGTGACCGTGGTGGTGCACGTCGTGGTCGCCATGATCGTGAACGTCCACGGCGTCGAGGCTCTGTTCCTCCCGGCCGCCGACCAGGACGCGCATGTGGGTGCCCGCGATGCCGCACTTCTCGGATGCCAGTGCCTCGATCTCGACACCGGCGACCGTCAACCCGCTCAACCCGGCGAGGAATCCTCGCTTGTCGTCCGCCAGTTCGTAGAGGGCACCCATGAGCATGTCACCCGCGGCGCCCATGCCGCAGTCGAGGTACAGGATGGTCACGAGCCCGACCTCCGGTGATTGATCATGCTGGCCAGATACCCGGCGCCGAATCCGTTGTCGATGTTCACCACGCTCACGCCGCTGGCGCACGAGTTCAGCATCGTCAACAGCGCGGCCACCCCACCGAACGAGGCTCCGTAGCCGACGCTCGTGGGCACCGCGATCACCGGGCAATCGGCCAGCCCGCCGACGACACTCGCCAGCGCGCCCTCCATACCCGCGATCGCGATCACCACTTCGGCCCGCATGATCTCCTCAGTGTGCGCCAGCAGGCGATGCAGGCCTGAGACACCGACGTCGTACACACGCGTCACCTGGTTGCCGAGAGCTTCGGCGGTCACGGCGGCCTCCTCGGCGACGGACTGATCGCTCGTCCCCGCCGTGACCACGACCACCGTTCCCGAGCCGTCGGCCTTCGGGCCTTCTCCCACGACCGCGATCCTGCCGAGTTCGGAGTACTCGACCGGCAGCGCCGCTCCGATGGCCTCCGCCGTCTCGGGGCCGATCCTGGTGACGAGGATCGTCCGTTGCCCTCGCTCCCACATGGCCGAGGCGATCCGCGTGATCTGATCGACGGTCTTCCCCGCCCCGTAGATGACCTCCGCGACCCCTTGCCGGACGCCGCGATGGTCGTCCAACGTGGCGAAGCCAAGATCCGTGAACGGCGCCATGCGCAGCCGGAGCAGAGCGTCGTCCACACTCGATCTGCCCTCGGCCACCTCCTGGAGCAGCCGCCGGACCTCGGCCTGATCCACGCCGCTCACCTGCCGGCGAGGTCGAGCAGGACCACCGAGAAGTGCGGTTTCAAGGCCTCGGTGATCTCCTGCCGCAGTGTGATCGCCTGGGACATCTGGTCGACCGGCACCTGGACGCGGGCGTAGTCCCCGTCCAGCCGGACGCGCACGTCGCTGAAACCGAGGCCGCGCAGCGCCGCCTCGGCGCCCTCGACGCGCCGGAGGTTGTCGAAGGTGATCTCGATACCCGTGGGCACGCGGCTCGCCAGGCAGGCGTATGCGGGCTTGTCCCAGGTGAACAGGCCGGCCTCGTGCGACAGATCACGGATCCGTTGCTTGGTGAGACCCGCCTCGCGCAACGGCGAACGCACCTCCAGTTGAGCGAGGGCCTTCATGCCCGGACGATCGGACGCGTCGTCGCTCGCGTTGGTGCCGTCCACCATCACGGTGAACCCGTCCTCGCTCGCCCGGGTCGCGATCAGCTGGAAAGTGCCGAGCTTGCAGAAATAGCACCGGTTCGAGGGGTTCGAGGCGATCGATCTGACGGCCAACGCGTCACGTTCGAGGACGATGAGCTCGACGTTCAGCTCATCGGTCAGCCGCACGGCATCGTTGAACTCGAACTGCGAAGTCAGGGCGGTCTTCACGTAGTAGGGCTTGATGTCGGCACCGCAGGCGAGCCCCGCGTACAGCAGATAGGACGAGTCCACCCCACCCGAGAAACCGAGTGCGACATGCCGATTCCGGTCGAAGAACTCCGCCAGGCCCGCGTCGACGGCCACCGTGGTCGTCACCGCACCGCCTCCACTCCGCGGCGCCCGAGGCGGGCCACCACGGCCCACATCGCCAGGCCGGCAGCCACGACTAGGAGCCCAAGAAGGGCATCGGACGTTCCCAGATCCAGTGGCGGCTCGCCGGCGATCGCACTGGCGACCACGTCCACCGACCACATGAGCGCGGCGCCCCAATAGGTCAGGACGAGCACACCGAGGCGAGCGGCGCGAAGCGCCGGGCTGCGCCACCACAGCCAGGTGGTGACGACGGCGGCGGCAATCGTGATGATCCAGCACATGCCGTCAGTTCACCGCCGTCTCGACGTGAGCAGCTGCTTTCGCACGACGCGTGCTGACGGCAACCATGATCGCCCACACCGCCGTGACGAGGACAGCCATGGACACCCCGACTGTTGCCATCTCGTGGAGCATCTCGCTGGTCGCGACCGGACTGTTCATCGCGGTGAGGAAGGGAGGCCATGGCACCACTTCCCCGTGCCAGATGTGCTCAATGGCCAGAAGGAAGCTGCCGCCCCACAACAGGTTCGACAGCCACGCGAGAGCCTGCGGCCAGAACACCCCCCCGAACTCCTGCTGCTCAGAACCCTGCCGCTTGGCCACACGCCGTCGGATCACAGTGACGACAACCGCTTCCGCGGCCGGCACCAGAAAACAAGCCATTGCGCTCAACCTCTCATTCGCACCAGAACGGCACAGCCCGATCACGCGAACGCGAGCCGACGCTGGCAACGACCTCGCCACAACCTTCATGAATGTGGCGACGACCTATTCGCTACCGCCCTGGTCTTGCCTGACGAAGAAGCAGCTTCAGCCGCATCCGCTGGTCCTGCCAACGGCTTTTCGCCTACAGGATAGTTGCCCAGCAGGGCTTCGTCCACACGCGGCACGAGCCGACGCGGCCGGAACGCAAGAGAATCTGACGCCAGATATCACCTTGGACGGTATCCAGGCCGAAATCGCGATCCGCCGTCAGATTCTCTTGCGTCGCGCCTGACTACAGCGCCCCGATCGCCACGACAGCCTCCTCGATGAGGCTCGCCATCGAGGCATCCGTGCTCAGGCCGACGATCACGTTGTCGCATCGGTTCATGGGGATGAGCACCCGTACGGCCTCGCTTTGACCGATGGCCACTGCCATAGCCGGGGTTATCTCGCCGATGAGGGAATCGGCGACGACGATGCCGACCGGCCCGGCGATCACGTCCGCACGCCTGCTGCTGGCGACGACGGCGTTCTCCCCCGTCGCGGCGCGGTCGGCGCCCGCCCGCAGCATCGCATTGGTCGCCGAGACATTGGTGCCGATCGCCGTTACCTCATGGTCGGGGTACGCGGCCTTAATCGCGGTGACCAGCTGCTTGCCTATGCCGCCACCCTGGCCGTCGACCACCAGGATCCTCATCGTCCCGCCCTCCTCATGTGTTCTCTGCGCGTGCATCACAAGCTCCAACGACGGCACGTCATAGGCGTCGAACGATTCCGACAACGACGGACAACAGCGGACCGGCCTCTGACAAGTTGGTCGGGGCGACAGGACTCGAACCTGCGGTCTCCTGCTCCCAAAGCAGGTTCCAGCCCTAGTCGTGCCCGTGCGGTAAATCCTGGGTAAATCCCGATCACCCTTTCAGCACCCGCCGATTCATCCGATCGGACACCGCGTCCAGCCCAGAATCCCAGAGGTGACCGTAAACGTCCAGCGTGGTCGTCGCGGACTTGTGCCCCGCCATGCGCTGCACCGCCTTGACGTCCGCGCCGTCGGCGATCGCCCACGAGATCGCCGTGTGCCGCAGATCGTGGATGCGCAGCTCCGAATCGTCCATGCCGGACGCCTTGAGCGCCTTCGTCCACGCCCGCGCCCGGAAGGTGTCCTTCCTGATCCTGTGTCCGAGCGGCGTCACGAACAGCGGATCGGTCTTCGGCCTGTCGAGATTCAGCATTGCCACCACCTTCGCAGGAACGGGCACGTCACGCGGCCTCTCGGACTTCGAGACGACGATTCGAGCCCTCCACACATCTTTTCCCTTGACCTTGCGCCGCACGACGCTGCCGACGTCGAGCGCCACCACCTCGCCGATGCGCGCTGCGGTGGTCGCCATGAACCAGATCATCGGCGCGTACCAGCCATCTAGCCGCTTGTCCGCGCGACGGTCCCGCCCCCAACCGTGACAGTTGGACGCGATCGCTCCAACCTGCTCCCGTGTCAGATAGACGGGCTCGTGAGGCTCCTCTGCCGGAGTCGTCAGGTCGACGCACGGAGAGGTCTCGATGGACTTGCGCCGCACCGCGATGGCCATCGCTCCCCCGAGACACTGCGAGAGCTTGTGCAGCCGGGACGGCGAGCCCGTCTCCGCGTTGAGCCATGCCTGGACGGCGGACTGCTCCACATCGGCCACCAGCATGCTCCCCCACCTGCTGCGGACGGCGCGAGCAGCGTCCCTCGCAGCCTCGACGCTCTTCGGCGCGAGGCTCCGTTTGGACTCCAGCCACAGGTCGATCATGTCGCCCACGGTGTCGCTGGACTTCGGCGTCGGCGGCCCGTCGGCGATCCGCCGGGCGTTGACGTACTCCGCCTCCCTGTAGGTGCGGTGCGACGTGTCTCGGTAGCCCTCGACGCGCACGCGGTACCGCATGCCCCGGCCGTGACGCTTGGTCGGAGTGCCGTCCTTGCGTGTCCACAGGTCGTCGATGGCCATCGGATACTAGTCGTCGAGGTATGCCGACGTGACCCGCTGCGCCTTCGCGCCGTCCAGGTCCATCGTCACGGTGCACGACCACTGGGTGCGAATCAGCGCGCCGAAGCTGTTCTGTGCGTCCACCGCCCCGCTCACTCGCGCCTCACTGCCGGACCACAGCACCGATTCATCGTCGAACTCGGCGGTCCTGGGGGCTTTGAGCTGGTCCTTGATAGCGTCGCGGCATGCGACGATCGCGGCGGCCCTCGCATCGTCCTGCCTGTCGCCGACACTCTTGGGCTTCGACGATGTGACCGCGAAGACGATGATCGCAGCCAGCACCAGCACCCCGAACAGCGAGATGAGGAAGATGCGGTTGAACTTCCTCCCCCTCTCCCAGCGTTCCATCAGCGTGAGAACGCGGGCGCGTTCGTCCAGGCACTCGTCCTCCGTGATCTGTCCAGACGCCGCCATGCGATCCAGCGCCGCGAGATACTCCCTCGCCTCCGCGTCGTTCGTGATCCTGTCGCTAGCCATCGCCCAATCTCCTTGTCAGGTAAGCCCTCTCGGCCGGATGCAAGTGCTCCAGCCGTATCAGAAGGGTCTCACAGTCCACCCACAGCTCGTCGGCGGCCTCGTCCACATCGTGCGCCCACGCGAGGGCCTCGCCCAGGTCGTGGATGTCGATCAACAGGCGGGCGGCTGCGTCCTCGACTGCGGATTCCTCCCGGGCTGCGAGCACCGGCTCGTCCGGCGCCGGCCCCCGCATGGCGTGCACGAGTTCATGGGTGAGGGCTGACCGGCGCTGCGCCTGCCCGAGTCGGCAGTCGATCGTGACCGTGCGCGTTCCCCAGCACGTCTCACCCCACTGTCCGGGCGGGAGCGGGCGCATCTCAAGCGTCCACGCCTCCTGGTCTCGGAGCGCCCGCCACGGGTGCCACATGGATCACAGGTTGTCAGGCGGGTCGGACATTTCACCGAGCTTCGGCCGCCGACGGCGCTGTGCCGCTGTCGGAAGCTCGATCACCTCGCCCGCGTCCGGGCCGCTCAGGCTCTTCTCTCCCGGCTCGTCTGTGCCAGCACTGCTCCCACCCTCTCGCATCCTTCGATCCACCTCGCGCAGCAGATCTTCGTTCGACAACCTGGACAGGTACGGCGCCGCCGGCGGATCGTCCCCGACGTCTTCTGGAGCGACGATCCCCGCCGCCATGAGAGCTTCGAGCACCGGCTGCCTATACCCCTTGGCGAACGCCGCCACCGACGCGGGGTCAGGTGTTGACCCTTTGAACCACCGGCTGACGCTGCCTTGATTGAGCCCGGTACGGCGTGCGATCTCGGAGTTGATGTCCGATGTAGTTGCGCGGACGTAGGCGGGCCATCCCATGGCTCTTATGTTCTCGCTACTTGCGTTCACGCATCAATCCTTAGGCACTACTGAGTTTCGCGCAAGCACCCTAGCCACGAGTTACACCGATGTCGTTTCGCTTGTGTATGCGCATAGGCCGTGGTCGAGCGTTATCGAATCGTTATCTCTTGCGTCTTGCACATGCGCATAGGCCACGCGCATAATTGAGACATGAGCAAGCCGAACATCCGCATCAGGCAGGACCGAGTGGCCCTCCTGCGACAGATGCGCGAGCTCGACACGGACTACGCGCTGGCGAAGGCCATGGGCATGAGCCAGGGCAACGTGTCGCGCACCCTCCGCAACAAGCAGAGCCCGGGCCCCAGATTCATCGCGGGCATCTGCGTAGCCCTCGGGGCAACCCAAAACGATCTCTTCGAGGTCGTCGACAACGCGGCCTAGCCGCCCGACTTAGCCGCCCTCACGCGGGCGCAGCGCATGACAACTCCACACAGCTGACCGATGAAGATATGCCGCCCACACCACTCGTCCTCGGGTGGGCAGGCAATCACGCGAGGGAGCGACCCAGGACGGGGACCGGCCTTCGCAGGGAACGGAATCGGGCAGCGGTCAATGGTCGCCGGGTCGATCCCCGGTTGGAACCATCCACAACTTTGTGGCCGCCACTGAAAGGCTCACTGCCCGTTCGAGTCGGGCTGGCGGACGACACAAGCCACAGTGAAAGGACCCCCGATGAGCACAACCCCGACCACCACCACGGCCACCAGCATCACCCTGATGATCTCGATGCGCGCCCCCGACGGCGCGCCCGAGGGCATCACCGACGTTATCTGGAGCGCCAACGCCACCACAACCAGCAGCGAGAGGTGGTGCACCGCGTTCGCCGGCGATCGCATCCTCCACCAGTGGTGCCTCGACGAGGTCCCCGAGTGGGTGCCCGAGCCCGACACCGACACGGCGATCGACGTCACGTCGGCCCTCTGCCTGGACGCCCGGCGATGAGCATGACGCCCGGCTACGGGCACTGAACTTTCGCGGCCTGGCAGGGCTAGGCAAGGCGTGGCACGGCAGGGCACGGCAGGGCAAGGCATGGCATGGAAGGTCGCCAGAGCGGCACACTCCGGGGTTCGGGTCCCCGGCTGGCACTGTCCTGGGCATGGCACGCCAGGGCTGGCCCCGGCAGCGGCTCGGCTGGCCGCCGCAGGGCGAGGCAAGGCAAGGCAAGGAACCAAACGAAGGCCCGGCGCTCGCAACGCCGGGCCTTCACATTGTCGAAAGGAAACCCCATGAAGAAGTTCGTCCTCACGATCAACGGTACGGCCCCCCTCCTTCATCACAACAGCAGACTCGCTGACAAGCTCGACCCCATCACCCGCGCGAAGGCTGTCGTGTCCGGGAAACGGAAGAAGACCGACGAAGACGACCTCGAGCTGTCCCGGCTCGAATGGCTCGGCGGACTCTACTTCGACAGCGAGGTTGGACCCTATCTGCCCGGCGACAACGTCTTCAAGGCGTTGGTCGAGGCAGCCCGTAAGTCCAAGCAAGGCAAGCAAGTCGAGCAGGGGTTGTTCGTCACCACCGACGTGAACCCGCTCGCCTACCACGGGCCGCGTGACACCGATTCCCTGTGGGCCGACGAGAACTTCGTCTTCCGTAGGACCGTCAAGCAGCAGATGAGCCGAATCACCAGGACGCGTCCGATCTTCCGGGAGTGGGCGACTGAGGTTGAGGGGGCTTATGACCCGGCGATCCTCGACTTGCGAGACGTGGCCGCATTCGCTGAGACCGCCGGCGCATACATCGGTGTCGGTGACTGGCGTCCGCGTTACGGACGCTTCGTCGCGACCGTGAGGGAGGCGTGAGCATGCCCCCATTCGAGCCCCTCGGCGAGTTCTCGCGCCGCAATCTCGCTCTCGGCGTCCTGCGCGGGCACGCGACCGGCGATGTGGTCGGCTACGACGAGTTCGGAGACGCTCTCGACCTGCATCCAGATGTCAACCGCAAAGTCATTCAGGACGCCGTCCGAGCAGCCGGTACCGAGTTCTTGGATGTGGACAGGCAGGCGCTGGAGGCCGTGCCGAACGTCGGCTACCGCATTGTCCCAGCGAGCGAGCACGTGCGGCTTGCGCGTGGCTTGCAGCGCCAATCGTCACGCGCGCTGGTTCGCGGGCACACAGTCGTTGCGAAGGTCGACTACAACGCGCTGAGCCCGGAGGTCCGCGCGCTCACCGAAGCCACCGCGCGGGCGTTCGCCGCGCAGATCGAGTTCAACCGCCGCATGGACGTGCGGCAACAGCGCCTCGAAGAGGCCGTGGCAACGGTCGCCACCAAGCAAGAGCGATCGGACGACGAAGTTGCCGAGCTGCGCGAGCGGCTCGCGCGACTGGAGGCATCCATCGCGGGAGAACAGGAGCATAGCAATGACACTCATCCCATTCGACTACAGCGGCCAGCAGGTCCGCGTCATCAATCTCCACGGTGAGCCCTGGTTCGTCGCCAAGGACGTGTGCGAGATCCTTGACATCCGCACCGATACGTTGCGGTACATCCTCGACTCTGACGAGGTGCGAAGCATCAACCCCAACAGTATTGGGGTTGCTCAGACGGGCGGCAAGGACCCGCTCATTGTGTCCGAGCCTGGCGCATACAGTCTCATTGCTCGCAGCCGCAAGCCAGAGGCCAAGCCGTTCAAGCGCTGGGTCAACCACGAGGTGCTCCCCTCGATCCGCCGGACCGGCTCATACGGCACGCCCGCGCTGTCCGAGGACGAGATCGTGCACCAGGCGCTCGCGATCACAGCCAAGCGGGTCGAGGCCTTGACCGCCACCGTCGAGCACCAGGAACGGCGTCTGCGCCTCGTCGAGCCGAAGGCCGCCGCGTTCGACCGGTGGCTGTCGTCGAACGTCAACTACGCGGTCGACCGGGTCGCGAAAGCGCTCCGGGCCGCAGGTGCTATCACCGGCCGCAATCGCCTGCTCGACCACATGGGCACGCGGAAGAAGGACGGCGGGCTGGAGTGGATCTTCCGCGACGCCCGTGGGCAGTGGACGCCGTTCCAGGCGCAGGTCGAGTGTGGACGCCTCGCCGTGAAGTTCGGCAGCTACGAGGACTCGAAGACCGGCGAGCAGGTAGGCACCACGACCGTGCGCATCACCCCGAAGGGAGCGGCGAGGCTCGCCGCCGTCTACAACGTCTCGCCCGAAACCATCGCCGACGAGCTCGAAAGGGACGCCGATGCTGCCTGAACGCCTGGACCTGACCGGATTCGCCGAGATCCCCGGCGATCCCGCCTACCGCATCCACCCCGACGGCAGGGTGGCCAGCCTCAAGAAGACGCTTCCCGCAGTGCTCACCGAGCGCAGGGCGTCCAATCCGAGACTGTCCACCGTCCGCCTCGGCGGCGTCGACGTGCGAGTCCGCGACCTGCTCGTCGCCGTCTTCGGGACCGCCCACGACTACTACGAACGGATCGAGGACTGGTCATGACCCCCCTCGAACGCCTGATCTACGACCTCGGCTGGCACCTCCAGCACTGGGCCAGCCTGCACGTCGAACGGCGCAAGCGGGCGCGAGGGAGGGCCTGATGCCAACCGCACCCGACCTGGAGTCAATCGGCCCCTGGTACCGGGCGGCGCAGGCCGCCCCGATGGTCGGCACGAGCCCCCGGGATTTCTGGAAGCTGTGCGCCACCGGACAGATCGCCTGCATGCCCGTCATGTGCCGCGACGGCCGGACGGTCCACCACTACAAGGTATCCGCCCAAGCCATCCGCGCCTACCTCGCCAAGCACACCCAGCCCGTACGCAACTGACCCGCAAAGGACCCTCACCATGACCATCACGACCACTACCGACGACACCGACCCCGCAGTCGAGGACACCTACACACCCCGCCGCGCCGTCAGCCCCGACGTGCAGTTCTGGAACGACATGCTCGGCAGCCTGCACGCCCCCGCCCGCCGGGCGCTCACCGAGGACAACCGGTGAGCTACACCGCAGAGGACCGGGCCTTCGATGCCCAGTGGGAGGACCTGACCGACCGGGCACGCGGCGCCGAGCAAGAGGAGGCCCGGCTCGACGAGATCGCGGCCATGCACCGCCAGACGTGCCTGGTCTGCCACGGCACCGGGCACGTCCTCGTCGAGATCGGCGACGGCGGCATGTGGTACGACCCGTGCCCCGTGCTGGAGGACGAGGCGATCGCGAGCAGCAGGAGGCGGAGGTGAGCACCCTCATCGACGCGCCGGGCGTCTACGACGGCCTGGACGAGGAGGTCTACCACGCCGATCCGGTGCCGTCCGGCTCTCTGTCGTGCACGTGGGCCAAGCAGATCGTCAAGCCCGGCGGCCCGGCGAAGTGGAAGTGGGACTGCGAGCACCCCCGCCCGCCAAAGAAGGAGTTCGACCTCGGGCACGCCGCTCACAAGCTCGTCCTGGGCGTCGGCGCGCCTCTCACCGTGATCCCCTACGACGAGTGGCGCACCAAGGAGGTGAAGGCGGAGGTCGCCGAAGCTCGCGCGCGCGGAGAGATCCCCCTCAAGCCCGCCGAGTACGAGCAGGTGCAGCGGATGGCCGAGCAGATCGCCGCGCACCAGCTGGCCATGAGCCTGCTCGACGGAGCGCGGCATGAGGTGTCGGCGTTCCGTGTGGACGAGCAGACCGGGGTGTGGCTCCGGTGCCGGTGGGACTCGATCAAGGCGGACGGGATCGCCGACTACAAGACCGCCGTCTCCGCCGACCCGGCAGAGTTCGCCCGGCAGGCCGTCAAGCTCGGCTACCACCAGCAGGACGCGTGGTACTGCGACATGGCGCGCGCCCACGGCGTCACCGATGGGCCTTTCCGGTTCATCGTCCAGGAGAAGGCGGCTCCGTACCTGGTGTCCGTGATCGAGCTCGACGAGGACACCGAGCGGCTCGGCAGGCGCATGAATCGCCAAGCCATCGACACCTACGCCAACTGCCGGGCCACCGACCAGTGGCCCGGCTATCCGCCGGTCGTGAACATCGTCTCCGCTCCGCCATGGGCCTTCGAGACTCCCGACACGCTCGACCCCGACACCGAACAAGAACTCCTTGACCTTTTGGAGGGACCCCAGTCATGACCACCGCAACCAATCTTCCGGCACAGCAGCACGGCCGCCCGAAGCCGCCGTCCGTCGCCTCGACGATCGTCGCCAACAAGCAGCTGATCGCCGAAGCCCTGCCGCGCGGGCTCGACCCCGACCGATTCACCCGGCTCGCCCTCACCACACTCCGCAAGACTCCGAAGCTCCAGGACTGCGACCCGCAGTCCTTTATCGGCTCACTGCTCACCGCATCGGCACTCGGACTGGAGCCCGACGTGCTCGGCGAATGCTACCTCGTCCCCTACAAGCGGGAATGCACTCTCATCGTCGGCTACCAGGGCCTCGCAAAGCTGTTCTGGCAGTCGCCAATGGCCGCACAACTCGAATCCGGGTACGTGTGCGAGCGTGACGAGTTCGAGTTCGCCAAGGGCACCAGCCCCTACCTGCGGCACACCCCGGCGCTGGGCGAGGATCGCGGCAAGCTGATCGCCTACTACGCCATCGTCGGGCTGAAGAGCGGGGCGACATGGTTCGAGGTCTTCACCCCCGCCCAGATCGCGGCACTGCGCGCAACCAGCCGGAAGAGTGACATACGCGACCCGGAACACTGGATGGAACGCAAGACCGCCCTCAAGCAGGTCCTCAAGATGGCTCCGAAATCCACCAGGCTCGCCCAGACCTACACGCTGGACGAGAAGCCCGCCACGATCACACAGGCGGTGCAGGTCGCCCACGATGAGCCGCTGGACGACGGCGAGCGCATCGACGAGCAGACCGGTGAGGTCTTCGACGGCGAACTGATCGACGACGAGCCCGCCGACGGTGCCATGTTCGCCCAGGAGCCCCGATGACCTGGCACGGCTGGCGCGACTCCCAGATCATCGGCTTCGATACCGAGACCGACGGCGCCGACCCCGAGTCAGCGCGCATCATCACCGCGACCGTCGGCACGACCCAGTCGGCCGTCTGGGACCCGACGAGTTGGCTCGTCAAGCCGGAACGCCCGATCCCCGAGGCGGCGACAGCGGTGCATGGCATCACCACCGAGCATGCCAAGGAGAAGGGCCGCTGGCGTCCGGAGGCCGTCGCGGAGATCGCCGGGCACCTGAACGCGGCATGGCTCGCCGGAGCCGTGGTAGTGGCCTACAACGCGTCCTTCGACATGACCGTACTGGACCGCGAGCTTCGGCGTCTCAGTCTCGACCCGCTCGTGGTCGGGGGCATGGTGATCGACCCGTTCATCATCGACAAGGCCATCGACCGGTACCGGCGCGGCTCCCGCAAGCTCGCCGACGTGTGCCGACACTACGACATCCTGCTGACCAGCGCGCACGACGCGGGAGCCGACGCACTCGCAGCCGCACGGCTCGCATGGAAGCTCGCACCGAACCTTCCGGTCGTCGCCGGCGACCCTGCCGCGTCCGCCCGGCTCGCCATGGCCCAGCAGGAGGAATGGCACCGCGAGCAGAAGCTCGGGCTCGCCGACTTCCGGCGCAAGAAAGGTGACCCCGAGACTGCCGCGAAGATCGAGGCCGAAGCCGAGTCCGGCTGGCCTCTGCACGTGTGGATCGGACAGGAAGGGATGGTGGCATGACCCGCCTGCCCCTCCGCCCCAGCGACCGCCCCACGCCACCCCCGGCGTGGGGCGCACTGTTCCCGGGCCTGGCGGTCCTCGCCGTGGCCTCTGCCGTCCTGGGCCTGCACGGCCTCACCGTGGCCGCGTGTGTGGCTCTCATCCTCGCTGCCAGCCTGCACGGGCTGGCGACTGATCCCCGAACCGAAAGGACCCCGAAGTGAAGGCCTACAAGGGATTTTCTAAAGACATGACGTGCCGTGGCTTCCAGTACGCAGAGGGCGAGACTTACACCACCGACCGCGCCGTCCTGTGCGAGACCGGCTTCCACGCCTGCCCGGAGCCGCTGGACGTGCTGGGCTTCTACAAGCCGGGAAAGAGCGTCTATCACGAGGTCGAGCTGGGTGACGACGCCAAGCTGGATGGCAGCAAGGCCGTCTCGACGGCGATTTACATCGGCGCGAAGATCAGCATCGCCGGACTCGTGAAGGCGCACATCGATATCGCGTGGAAGCGGGCGAACAAAGAGCCCAAGAATACGACCTCGGGCTACTACTCGACGGCTGCGACCTCGGGCTACTCCTCGACGGCTGCGACCTCGGGCAACGACTCGACGGCTGCGACCTCGGGCAACGACTCGACGGCTGCGACCTCGGGCCACTCCTCGACGGCTGCGACCTCGGGCAACGACTCGACGGCTGCGACCTCGGGCAACGACTCGACGGCTGCGACCTCGGGCTACTACTCGACGGCTGCGACCTCGGGCAACTCCTCGACGGCTGCGACCTCGGGCTACTACTCGACGGCTGCGACCTCGGGCTACTACTCGACGGCTGCGACCTCGGGCCACTACTCGACGGCTGCGACCTCGGGCTACTCCTCGACGGCTGCGGCCTCGGGCTACTACTCGACTGCTGCGGCCTCGGGCTACTCCTCGACGGCTGCGACCTCGGGCTACTCCTCGACGGCTGCGACCTCGGGCAACGACTCGACGGCTGCGACCTCGGGCCACTACTCGACTGCTGCGACCTCGGGCGATGAGTCTGTCGCCGTCGCCGCCGGATACCAGTGCTCGGCCAAAGGCACGGCAGGAAACTGGCTCGTGCTCGTCGAACGCGACACCACGGGCCACATCCTCGGCGTCGTGTCGGTCAAGATCGGCTCCAAACGCAAAGGCAAGCGGATCAAGCCCGACACCGCATACATGCTCGTCGGCGGAGAGCTGGTGGAGCGGCCATGAGAACCGTCACCACCACATATCAGCCCGTCTACGTCCGTGCGGAAAAGACCCCGTACGTCGCGGTCAAGAACGGCCGCCAAGGCCTATCCGTCGAACTGAAACGCTCCTACTGGGAAGAGGCGACCCGCGTCATGGAAGACCTCGACTACCAACTCGGCATTCCGTCCCTGTTCGACGGAGGTGCCGCATGATCCGCCCCATCGAGGTCACGCTGCGAGGCCCGTGGAAAGGCCGCGACCAGGATTGGACGCTCGCGAAATGGACAGGCAGCAAACACCCGGTCGACGCGCAGACCATCGAGGCGCTGGTCCATCACCACAGCGGAGGCCAGGGAATCTTCCGGCTGCCTGACCTGCCGGCGATGCTCGCCTGGTGCCGCAAGGCCGCCAGGCGTCCCGACGGCATCGCCGGGCTGAACCTGCTCGCACGGGTCGCGATCTTCTCGCAACTGCCGCTGGCCGACGCGATCTGGCTCCAGTGCTGGATGGTCGACCTCAAGCCGCCATCCGAGCTTGTCACGGTCAGCGAATGGCGTGCGGTCGGTGTCCTCGACGTGGACGCGCTGCAAGCCAGATGGGGCACACGGCTGGCCGGGGCCCGCGAGATCGCCGAGCTGCGGACGCTCCGGGACACGCTCGCCGCCATCGAGATCGACATCGCTGCCGCGCAAATCGACGCGGCACGAGCCGCGCTCACAGCCCGCCAGACATGCAGGGCAGCATCATGACCGCCACCCGCCACTGTAGCAGCCCAGTCGTCATCCCGGAGGCCGTCGTCTATCCGCCCGGCTCCGACGTCGACGGCGCACCCATATACGCGACGACGGTCTGGGCGCTGCGCGTGCACTGATGCGGTCCGCGCGACCAGGACGGTGACACCCGATCGGTCGGCGGATGGTGCGTGAGGAGATCCGGCGAATGCGAGCTGTCCCGCGCCGGGAGGTGGGGCAGCCCGGAGCGCTACCAGCGCTGGCAATACCGGTTCGCCAGCTATCCGGAAGCACTCGCGGCGGCACGATCGGCGTCCACGTCGATGGTCGTCAACGGCATGACGTGGGACGAGTACAAGGCGTGGGCAGAAAGCCGATGACCAGCCAGCCATGGGCGGACGCCGTCCGCGAACTGCGCGTCCATGTCGAGGAGATCGCCGACATGCTCGGCCCGCTCGACGCCTGCAAGCCGATCGAGATCTACGCCACGCAGCCGGACCTCGGCATCTACCGCGCGCAGGGCTGGCGGTGCGAGCGGTTCGACACCTGCCCGGAATGCCTAGCCAAGGAGGAACGATGGCTGATTACGTGAGCTACTACACGCCGACCGACGATGAGATCCGGGCGTCCACGACGAGGCTCGGCGCATGGAGCGGGGACGCCTACGACCGGTGGCTGGCCGCCCACGACGCTGCACTACGGAAGTCGATCGCGGCGGCCATCGAGGACTGCAACGACCACTGCCACGACCAATGGGACGAAGCGATCACCCTCGCCGCCAGCATCGCTAGGGGTGAGCCGCCGACCACATGATCACCTACATCGCAGGACCCATGACAGGCCTCCCGGACCTCAACCGGGAGGCCTTTTTCGTGGCCGACCAGAGAAAGGAGACAAGCGTGGACGGCATCGTCCTGACAAGACTGTCCCTCACGCCACAAGGCATGCGCGTGCCGATCAGGGAATGGCACACCGTCATCGCCACCTCATCGAAGAACACGTCCGGGGACAGAGCACTGTGGGCGTGGCCCGACCGGGCCACCATCCTCGTGCAATCCCCGGCGCCGGGCATGCTCACCGACATGCTCACCGGCCTGGCGACCGTCACAGCCAGCGAGCCACGCCGCACCGCGTTCCCGGCCGGGGCCAGAGTCCGGGTGTCCGGGCTCCTCAACCCGACGAAGACGAAGTGGGTGTACAACGACGAGCGCGTCCGGGTGAAGATGGCGCGCGGGCTGGTTCCCGAGAGTGAGTGGCCCGAGTGGGTTGCTGCTCGTCTCGATGGGGCACTGTCCGGGCTCGACGTCACCTGCCAGCGACTGCCCACGGTGCGGGCCGTCAAGCCGGGCCACGTCATCACCATGGCCAGGATGGCGTTCAGCGGCACCGCCACCGTGGATGACCCGGTCGTCCTCGACCGCCTGATCCGCGCCGGTATCGGCAAGGAGAAGGCGTACGGGTGCGGCCTGATCCTGGTCGACGGGGTGACGCCATGACCGAGACCTCGTCCACACGGCTCGTCTGGGATCTGGCCGGGCGACCGCGGATCACCGCACCGGGGACGGCCGCACACCTCAAGGACTCCCCGGGCGTGTGCGCGATGTGCGGCCACGACTCGCCGGTCACAGCGAACGCGGACCGGGCGCTCGGGAAGAACTTCTCCGACCAGGGGCATCTCCAGCGCCACGACAGCCCGGACATCTGCCCGGCATGCCTGTGGTGCGCATCTGGCAAGCCGCCGAACACGCTTCGGATGTGGACGATCGTCGCCTCACCTGGAGCCGATCTCCCGGACTCGCAGCCCAAGGCGTTCCTCCAGGACACTCCCGGGCTGTGCCTCACCTCACGGGCCAGCACGCGGCCGGTCATCGACATACTGGCCGACCCGCCGTCCGGGGACTGGCTCGTCTCTGTGGCGCTGTCCGGGCAGAAGCATGTGCTGCCGTTCGCTGCGGTCAACCACGGCAGCGGACAGTGGACGGTGCGGGTCGAGGACCACAGCGTCACCGCCACCCCGGCCCAATGGCGCCAGGTCCACGCCTGCACCCTCGGCCTGCGCAGACTCGGCGTCCCAGCCGAGGCCGTCATGGCCGGGGAACCCCAGTACGTCAAGACCCCCGACCAGCTCGCCGCATGGCGGGACCTCAACGCCGGGCTGCTGCCGTGGCTCGGCTCACCACTCCTGGAGCTCGCGCTCTGGACGATCACGAAGGACATCACCAATGACACAGCCACTTACCCTGCTGACCGCTGACGACCTCGACGACATCACCGTCGACCTGGTCTTTGCCCTGCGCGACTCCCTCACCGAGGATGTGTCCCGCCTCGACTTCTGGCAGGGACGCGCAGCCACCGCCATCGAGACCGCAGCCGCCGGTGGAGAGGCGTGGCCCCAGGCTGTCACGATCGCCGCCCGCAAGCTCCAGATCCCCCAGCTCGCGCTGGAGGCATCCAAGACCATCACCAAGCTCGGCGGGCGCATCGAGGGCCACTACAGCCAGTGGCAGGCCCACGTTGCCCGCAACCTCGTCTACATCGTCGCCCTGGCCAGAGTCGAGAACACCAGCCGCAAAACCCCCAAGCCCGACCCCGAACCGACCACCGACACCGAAGAGGCAATCTTCTGATGACCACCACCATCATCCCTGCCCAGCAGGAGACCATCAACTACACCGCCACACTGCTGTCGCCGTTCCACCACGGTGCCGGGAACTCCGGAAACACCGCCCTTCTGCGCACCCAGGACGTCGCCCAGCCCGACGGGACGGTCGCCCAGGTGCCGTTCCTGTCGGCCGCCTCCATCCGCCACGCCCTGCGCGACCGGATCGCCTGGCATCTCGTGTCCACCCTCGACCTGCGCCCGCCGGCGGTCGTGTGGTCGAAGCTCGGCGTCGATCTGCTGTGGACCGGCGGGTCAGTCACCTCCACCGGCGCTGAGGTCGACCTCGGCATGGCCCGGCGTGTTGAGGAGGTCTTCCCGGCGCTCGCCCTGTTCGGGTACTCGGCGCACTCCGACATCGTGTCCGGGACGCTGCGGGCCTCCGACGCCATCCTGGTGTGCCGGGAAAACCAGTGGCGGATCCCTGGAGCGCCGGACACCAAGCCCGCCGCAGCATGGCGGGGCGAGGAGTTCGGCACCCGCCACGACGTGGCATCCACGCCCGTCGCCACCCTGCTGGAGCAGGCCGACACCCTGCTCGGCTCCACCGTGAAGACCACCCAGATGATCTTCGACACCCAGGTGCTCATCGCCGGGGCGTCGCTGTCGGGACAACTCGCCCTCCAGCACGGAGCCACCGCCGCACACCGCACGGTCCTGGGTGCCGCGCTCGCACTGTGGGCCCCCGGCGGCGAGGCGCTCCTCGGCGCCAAGACCGCCCAGGGATACGGCCGGGCTGCCATCGCCGGGCTGCCCGATACCAGCGCCGACCTGGCGGCGTGGACCGCCCACATCGCCGACCGGCGTGACGACATCCTCCAGCTGGTCGAGGACCTCACGAGATGAGCGAGGCCCAGCCGATGGCCATCACCGCGTTCCTCACGAGCGCGGTGGTGGGCCTGGAGCGCGGCGTCATTCTCGACGGCCCGCTGTCGTACACGTGGGCGGCTCTGGCGGCTGCGTCGGGCCGCCCCCTGCCTCCGATCCGGGACGACTTCGTTGCTCCCATCCCGATGCCGTTCCGGCGGTGGGAGATGGGGGGCACATGGGGGTGGTGCTGCTCGAAGGGCACCGAGCACATCCTCAAGTGGACCGCCGTCGAGGTCCGCCGCAAGCCCGCCACCGACGCCATGGCCATCTTCACCGACCTCGCGAAGCATCACGCCGGACTCGGCCCGACCAAGGCCCGCAACACGACCCTGTCGGCCCGGATCGCCACAACGATCCGCTGGGACGCGCTGGTCACCGACCAGGCCGAGCTGCACCGGCTGCTGGCGGCGACCACCAACATTTCCGCCCGCCACCGCAACGGGTTCGGGCAGGTGGTCAAGTGGCTCGTCGAGCCGTCCCACGATACGGACGGATGGCGCAGACGGCCCCTGCCCGCACCGGGCGGGGAGATGCTGCCCGTCCGCCCGCCCTACTGGCACCGCACCACCTGGGCGCCCTGCGAAAGCCCTGCGGCATGACCGTCCGCCAGCAGATATGGGACTGGCTGCCCGCACGCCGGGACCGGCGCCGCACCACCGTCGCGCCGGTGATCGCCGCCGAACTCGGCCTGCCGGTCAGCCTCGTGGCCGCCACCCTCCTCGACATGGAGCGTGGCGGCCACGTCGTCCACGACCGGCGTGGCTCCTGGCACCGGGGCGTGCCGCTCACCAAACCAGCACCAGACCAACCGGAGGAGGGATTGTGGGACTGATCGACTCGCCAAGATTCAAGCCCCAAGACCTCGCAGCGTGGAAGAAGCTCGAACGCTACGACGCGGCATTCTCGGCTTTGCCGTCATGGGCCGGGCGCGAAGAAAGAGCCCGTAAGACGATACGAGATTTCGCGTCGGCGGGCGGATGTTACGCGTCGACGTCTTGGGGGAAAGACTCGACATGTGTCGCATTTCTGGTGGCAACCAGCGGCGTAAGGTTACCGCTGGTCTATGTGCGTATGCGGGCCTGGGAATCTCCGGAATGCCTCCAGGTCAGAGACGCGTTCTTGGCACGATACGGCGACGCGGTCGACTATCACGAATACGTCGTGGACGGCGGCATCCGCTGGTGGCAGACCGCCGAGGCGTCAGCCTTGAAAAGGCGCAGTGGTTCCCATGTCGGCGGCCAGTTCTCCGAGCCGGAGGGCGAGTTCGGGGCTCGGCATATCACCGGAATACGGGCCGAAGAATCGGATATCCGCGACCTCGTCGTCAGGCGGTGGGGCGAGGCCGGGCCGAATGCTTGCCGTCCCATAGCGCGCTGGACCGCAATCGATGTGTTCGCGTTCCTGCACCGTCACGACCTGCCTATCCATCCTGCCTATGCCATGAGTTTCGGCGGGCTCATGGATCGGCGATGGCTCCGAGTTTCCCCCATCGGCGGAATCAGCGCAGCGCACAAGAAGCGCGCCGACTGGGAATCCGCCTACTACCCCGACATCGTGCGCAAAACCCCCGAAGAGATCGGAGACATGTCATGAGATGCTCACTGCGCGGCTGCGGAAGAGCCGCGTTCAACCGCGGCCTCTGCCACACCCACTGGAACAAGGTCCGGGACCAGCGCTACACCACCGCACAGCTCCTGGAAGACGCGGCCTGGCTGTGCGGCACGGACGATCCGGACAGAGTCGCCAACCGGCTCGGCTACCAGACATTCGAGTCCCTGCGCGGCACCCTCAACCGGTTCGGGGCAACCACACTCGCCCAGGCCATCTACTGGCAGGTCCCGCTGCCCATCTACACCGACGACGCGGGCAACTGCCACGCCGTATGGCAGGAGCGGGGGGAGGTGGCCGCATGACCTGGACCCCAGGCGAGCAGGCCGCGCACATGGCTGAGCTGAAGGCCACCGTGAGGGAGTGCTCGGTGGACGGATGCGGCGGCGTCGTGCACGGGCACGGTCTGTGCCGGACGCATTACCGCGAGTGGTGGGATCACGAGCACCGCCGGCGGTGTGCGATCGCCGGATGCACACAGCCGGTGCGCAAGGACGGCCTGTGCAAGGCGCACGCCGTCAACCCGGACGCTCCCGCGAAGCCGGAGTGCGCACAGCCCGGCTGTCACCGCGTCGCTGGCCGTGCGGGCCTGTGCTCGGCGCACCGGCCGGAGATGTTCGACCAGTGCACCATCGACGGCTGCACCGGGAGGATCGTGGCGCACGAGCTGTGCCAGACCCACTACGGCCGGTGGCGTCGCGGCACGACCATCGACGCACCCGTCAAGCCGTCCTCCATGCACGCCCTCCTGGAGGACGCCGCATGGCTCGCCGGGACCGACGAGCCCGACAGTATCGCCCACAGGCTCGGCTACGCCCGCTGGATGGACGGGCTGCGCAGGCGGCTCCTGTCGGTCGGCGCCACCACCCTGGTGTGGCACATCGAGCACCGCGCCGAACTGCCGCGCACGGTCGGCGCGGACGGATGCCTGCACGCGGTGTGGCAGGCCGAGAGCGAGGCGGCGTGATGGGCGGCTTACAGGACGCGCTGGTCCCGCTGGAGCCGGAGGCGGTGGTCATCCCCGCCAAGTCCGATCCGCTGGCAGGTGTCGACATGTCCGCGCTGTCCGGGCTGGCGTTCTGCTACACGGTTGGGATGCGCGGAGGTGGGGATCGGGGAATCCGGTTCGGCTGCACCGTCGCCGACGCCATGACGTGGTGCTCATCGCCAGTGTCGGCCGGATCGTTCCTCGGCAATCCGTGGGCCTACCTGTGGACGTCGGTGGCCCGCTTCGTCGAGACCTTCGGCCCGGAGATCAGCCTCAAGGGGCTGTCCGACGACGGGCGCTGGGACGAGCGGATCGCAGACGCCGGGGTCGCGGAGATCCACCTGTGGGACTTTCCGGAATGGCTGGAGCCGCACGGTCTCCGGGTGGCCGACGTGCCCGGGCGGCCGAAACGGAGGGCGGCATGAGACAGCAAAGACGGCAAGGCGGCCCCTCCGGTGATCCGGGGGGCCTTTTCGACGAGGAGGACGAGATGAGCGGTCGCGCCGCACCGCGCCGACGCCGACCCACCAGCAGGATGGCCGAGCGTCGCCGGATCGTCGCCGCTGAGCTGTCCATCGACGCCTGGCGCGCCGAGTCGGCACAGGCCGCGCCGAGGTGGGACCGCGAGCCCGTGGCGATCACGCTGCCCGTCCTCCGGAAGGGGCGTGACTGGCACCGGGCGCTCGCCGACATGGGCGTGCCGCCACGGCTGGACGACCTCGACGTAGTCGTGCATCTCCCGCGCGGAGGATGGCAGGTCTTCACGCTGCCGCCGATGCCGGAGGCCTGCGCCTGGGTGCTCAAGGCGTCCAGGCATCCCGACGCCGCCGTGTGGCTGACCGCCATCGCCAGGATCGGGCTGCACTCGCAGCTCACGCTGTCTGAGGCGCTCGCCCTGGCCGCCGAGTGCGCGCGGCTCGACCCGAGAGCGGAGAACGCGCCGCGGAACGCCGCCGACGAGTGGGCATGGGTGGGGATCTGCGCTGTCAGCGTGTGGCAGGCGCGTGGCGCGGGCGGAGAGGGTGTGGGCGACCCCGTGCGGTGCGCCGAGCTGCTCGCAGGCCTCCGCACCGTGTGCGCCGGGTGGCAGGTCGCACAGCTGGAAACCGATCTTGAGCGGGCGAGAGCCCGGCTGAGAGACGAGAGGAGGTGGAGATGAGCCAGACCGCTGAGACGCTGCGGCGAGCTGATCCTGAGCCCCACCGAGTGAGCCGCGAGTCCGACTGCTGCGCCAACGGGCATCGCTGGACACCTGACACCACCCGCTGGCGATTCCGGGCTCGCGGCGGGCGGCACGGCTCCGGATGGGAGCGGGACTGCCTCGTGTGCAAAGCCGTGTCCGAGGGGAGACGACGGAAACTGCGCGTCGGGGAAAGGACTTACCAGTGACCCAGACCTTCACCCTCGACATACCGCGCGCGTGGTGGCTGTCGTCCAACCAGCGAATCCACTGGGCCACCCGGGCACGCCGCACGGCCACGCTCCGCCAGCTCGCCTGGGCGCAGGCCAAGGCCCAGCGGATCAGGCCCGCCGACGGCAGGGTCCGCATCACCGCGACCATCCATAGCAAGACCGGCGGTCGCTTCGATCCCGCGAACGCGTATCCGACGATCAAAGCGCTAGTTGACGGTTTAACCGACGCGGGAGTGCTGGTGGACGACAGCTCCCGCTACGTCGTCGGGCCGGATATGAGAGCCGGGGAGGCCATGCGGGAGTTGGCCGCCGGATGGCACCGCGTCGTGCTCACCATCGAGCCGTGGGAGGAAGCATGAGCCCGCAACGCATCCAGCGAAAGCGCACGAAAGGCTGGCGCGCCCCCGAGGGCGCCGTCTATGTGGGGCGCGGGAGTAAGTGGGGGAATCCGTACCGGGTGACCGGCGCGACAACCGCTGTTGATGCCGTCGAGCTGTTCCGCGACTTCTTGCGCCGTGCGCCTATCGGTGAGGACGGCGCGACCGTCTATGACGACATTCGCCGCGAGTTGCACGGCAAAGACCTCATGTGCTGGTGCGCGCTCGAAGACGGACACGGCAATCGAGCGCCCTGCCACGCCGATGTCCTGCTTTCCATTGCCAACGAGGAGGAATCATGACGCGTTCGCCTACCCGCAGGCTCGTGTGGACATGGTACTGCGACCGCTGCGGCCGTGGGAGCGAGGACTTGGCGTGGGAACAAGGCGGGCTTCCGAGACCGGACGAGATGCGCAAGCGCGGATGGTACATCGCGCCGAAGTGGGGCGACCTCTGCCCCGACTGCGCCGTCAAATTCCCGGGGTGGTACCGGAGCTGGGACGAGTGACCGCCACCAGAGCCCCCCGCCCCGCCATCCTCGCCATCGAGCCAGGCGACCTGTGGGCAGCGGCAGCCATCGTCCGGGTGGCCGGGCACAGCAGAGGCGTGGGGCACCTCGTACGGCTCGCGGAACGGCTCCAGGAGGCGGGCGACCGGGTGTGGGAGCAGGGCGGGTACGGGCGTGTGGAAGAGGAGGATTGAATGCGCATCAGATCAACCAAGCCGGAGTTCTGGCGGTCGAGGCGGATTGGCTCGGTGAGCTGGGACGCGAGGCTCGTACTCAAGGGTCTTGAGTCTTACGTGGACGACAACGGGGTGGGCCGCGACGACGTGGCACTGATCGTCGGAGAGGTGTTTCCTCGCGACATGCTCGCGAGCCCTCGCGAGACTGTCGCGAGGGTGTCCGAAGCAATTTCCGAGCTTCGGAAGGCCGGTCTGCTGTGGCGTTACCAAGCTGGAGACGACGACCTGCTGTTCATCTCCTTCTGGGAAGAGGTGCAGCGCATCGACAAAGCCAGCAAGGGGCGTTTGCCCAGGCCAGACGGCACTTTCGATTATGGCGAGTCAGAGATTCGCGAGAGTGTCGCGAGCCCTCGCGAGACCCTCGCGCCTGGAACAGGGGAACAGGGGAACAGGGGAACAGAGGAACAGGGTAAAAAGACTCTTGCTCAACCCGAGGTTGAGCGCTTGCTCGATCCCGGCCGATTCGACGACTTCTGGACCGCCTACCCCCGCAAGGTCGGCAAGCAGAAAGCCCGGGCCAAGTTCGCCGCCGCCACCAGGCGCGCCCCCGCCGATGCCGTCATCGCCGGCGCCCAGTCCCTCGCCGCAGATCCCAACCTGCCGCCCGAGCAGTACATCCCGCACCCGTCGACGTGGCTCGAACGCAACGGCTGGGAAGACCCGCCCCTGCCGCAACGCCACGACAGACCAGCCCAACTCGTCGGCGGACTCGATGCCGACGGCTGGGCGGCCATGCACGCCAACGCCGTCGCCCACGCCAGCGAAAGGACGCCCCAATGACCCCGGACGACATCGTCACCCTCATCGCATACGTGTCCGCGCTCTGCCCCGGGCAGAAGGCCAACACCATGGTCGGCGCGGCATGGCTCGACGCGCTCGGAGACATCCCGCTGCCGCTGGCCAAGCGGGCCGCCTGCGAGGTCGCCAAGCGTCAGCCTTTCGTCGCCGTCGCCGACATCCGGTCGATGCTCACCCGGATGCGCAAGGCAGCCAGCCCCCACGTCAGGGCGGCGGTCAACGAGATCGAGGGCGCCTACCCCAGAGATCCGGACGTGGACTGGCCCGGCTGGTGCAGGTGGCGCAACCAGCGGGTCGCGGCACTCGTCGACGGGGCCATCGTGCGGGACCTCGTCCGCTTCAGCGAGGAGATCCGCGAGAGCACCACGACGGTGGACGCCGACGCGCTGCCGCTCAGGGCAGTCGAGACTGCGCCGACAGTGGACCGACGCGCAGAGCTTGCCGAGATGCTGCACACGCCGAGGGAGATCGCCGGATGACAGCACGCAGCAGCAACCACACCCACAGGCCCGCCATCGCGCGGGCCTTTTTCGTGCCCGAGGAGGCGTGATGACAGGAGACGAGATGGGCCAGAGCATCGTGACAGGCGGAGACGAGCCCCAGCGTCGTGTCTGCGGGGCCAGAAAGCGGCAGGGCGACGGGACCTGCGCGAGACCGGCCGGATGGGGCACCGACCATGTAGGGATCGGCTCGTGCAAACTCCACGGGGGCTCGACTCCGATGCAGCGCCAGAGGGCCGCGCTCATCCGTGCCGAGCGTGACGTGACCGCGTTCGGTGGCCGCCTGGATGTGACGGCTCCCGAGGCCCTGCTGGAGCTGGTGCAGACGAAGGCGGCGGAGGTCGCCTACTGGGACCAGCGGGTGTCCCTGCTCGACGACGACGAGCGCGCGGGCCTGCTGGTCGCGCAGACCGACAGGGGGTCCGGGCCGATGGGTCCGGTGGATACGACGACGAGCAAGGCGGGTGCGCACGTCTACGTCGTGATGCTCCACAAGGCGCAGGACCAGCTGGCCGCCTACGCTGCCGCCGCGATCCGTGCCGGGGTCGACGAGGCCATGGTGCAGATCGCGACAATGCAGGCGGCGTGGCTGATCCCGCACAGCCTGCGCGTGGCCCGGCTGGCGCGGCTGCACCCGGATGCCGACGAGCAGACGATCGTGCGGATGGCCATCGAGGACGGGAGGCAGGGGTGAGCGACCGCAGGCGTGAGCCGTGGGACTACCAGGACCTGCACTACTTCGGGCGGGCCGACGTGCCGGTCCTGGACTCGGGGACGGTGTGTGCGTGCGGACGTTTCGCCGGGGACGCGTTCTGCTGCCCCAGGTGCGCCGACGACCTGGAGCGCTGCCTGGGTGACGTGCCCGCCCTGGTCGAGGACCTGGAGGTCGCGGCCCAGAGACGCGCGAGAGTGACGATCGCGGCCCCGCCGCGGACGGTCCGCCGGGACTCGCCGCACCTGCTGGACGCCGAGCCGCACTGGTGGCGCTGGCCCGCCGACGCGCAGGACGTACCGGCCGCCGAGGCCATACGTCGCCGCACAGCCTCAATTCTGGCCTCAGGACGGCCTGATAACCCCAGGGCGGCACAAGTGCTAGCCCAGCTTCATGCGAGCCTCACAGGGGCCATTTTGGCCCTCCTGGAGCCCATCGGGAAAACCTACGACGGCGACCCGTCCACCGTCGGCATGTCCCGCTGGCTGCTCGCCACCGCCGCCTCGGTGCCCCTCAGCCCCGCCGGACCCGACATCGTCCACGACATCGTCGGCGTCCACGACCAGGCCCTCCGCCTGATCGACAACGCCGCAGAGCGCACCGACTGGGGACCCTGCGAATGCGGCTCCCCGGTGCTCATCCCCCACGGCCTGCGCTACTGGCGATGCTCGTGCGACGCGTGGTACGACACCGAGCAGCTGGAGGCCGACCGCGCCGGGCGCATCACCGCATGGGCAGCCGACAAGGTGCTGACCATCAGCGAGATCGCGGCGGTCACAGGCGCCAAGCCCAAGACCGTCCGCAAGCGCATCGACCGCGCCGGGCTGGTGCCGTCCGGACGCGTCGAGGTCGAGGGCCGGACGGTCGCCATCTACGCCATGGCCGACTACCTCGCCGCGACACGCAAGGGTGCTTGACACGCCTGTCGCACCAGGGTGTGCTACGCTATCGGCGTCTAGCCGGAACTGTGGAACCCACGGGACCGGCTTTTCTCACGCCCCCCGCCGCCCTTGGGGCAAACGAGGTTCAGCGGCGGAGGCAAAAGCTACCCACAATAGCGGCCTGGCGACGATCGCGCCGGGCACAAACACGCCGCCACGGTCAAGCGTGGATCGGGCGTCATAGCGCGCAGCACCCCGGCACTGACTCACCGCTGGCCACGGCGAGCAGTGCCGGGAGGCTGCGGCACACGGGCCGCATGGGCATTCGGCTGGCCGAGAGGCTGGCGTCATCCGCGTTCGACTCGCGGGCGGTCCACCCACGTCGGAGCGAGCTGATCCCTCGCGGCAGCAACGAGCCGGTACGCACAGCCGACGGTGCAGGCCGGACGCGGTGATCGGCGCGGAACCGATCGACCACAAGCGTCGTGCGGTGACAGGTGTGGGCCAGCCTGGTCAGATGCCGCCCTCATCGAGGGAGACGCCCGTTCAAATCGGGTCACCTGTCGCTGCACGCAACCTCAATCCAACCCGCCCGCGATGGGCAGGCAGGAGCGCGTGATGCCGAAGGAACGCCAGTACGACAACAGCCAGTCCGTCGAGGTCGGATGGGCCAAAGACGGCCAGCTCGTCACCGTCAGGATCGACGAGACCGTGACCGTCCAGACCGTGCCCGGAGACGCGCAGCGGACCGAGCCCGCCATAGCCATGTGGCAGGCAACCAGCGCCGACCAGGTGGACGCGCTCATCGAAGCGCTACGCCGAGCCAAGCGGCAGGCGTTCGGGGTGAGCGAACCTCAGCCGGTCGTCAACGTCGCCCACGTGAACGTCGACGCCCGCCACGTCGAGGAGTCCATCCGGCGAGCGGTCGGCGTCGTCACCTGCGGCGACGGCGTCACCAGCTAACCCCACACACGTCCCGCCCGGGTCGATCACGCGCCGCATCGGGGTCGGCGCGAGTGCAGAATCCCCGGGCGGGGCTCAAACCCAGGAGGCCGCTGTGAGCGCTGAGACCAAGGCCCGCCTGCAAGAGGCGATCCACGAGCACATGGCCGACGAGTACGACGCCCAGTGCGTCGGGGCATGGCTGGTCATCGCGGACACCTCCGACGTCGACGACCTCACCAAGGGCAACGCCCAGGTGCAGATCGAGTTCGCCGGATCGATGTTCACCATCCGGGGGCTCGCCGAGGCCTACCGCGCGCTCGACGACCGGACCTGGAACCAGCCCGACCCGGACGACTGACGTGTGCACTTCGTCACCCTCGACGCACTGCTCGCACACCTCGCGACCTTCGAGGAGCACGTGACACCCGACTGCGTGATCCCCACCAACCGCGAACCCGTGCCCGATTGCCCACGATGCGGCTGTCCCATGGTCGGCAGGCCCTGGCGGTGCCCGATGTGCGAGGCATCGAGGGACTGGGACTAGAGCTTGGCTGACCGGCGTCAACGGGCGCGGGCAAGGCACCAACCGAAAATGCCCGAAGGTTGCCCAGGGGGTTTCACGCCCGTCCTTTCGCCCCCGCACACGACATCCTGCGCCGGTCAGCCACACATGCGACAGCGGGAGGAGCACCAGCCGGGAGGTGACCCGTGTCGATCCCCTCGGCCACCGCCGACGCCATGCTCGGCATGCTCGACGCGGCCCAGCACGCCGACGCCCTCACCCCCGGTCAGATCGCCACGCTCATCGACCCCCGCACCGTGCAGACTCCGGCACTCGACCTCATCGACGCCGAGCTGGATCGGCTGCTCGCCACACCTGACGGGCGGCTCGGGATCTCGATGCCGCCGCAGGAAGGCAAGACAACTCGCGTCGTCCGCGACTTCGTCATCCGCGCACTGGAGCGCAACCCCGACACCCGCGTCGTCGCCGGCGCCTACAACCAGAGCCTCGCCAACCGCAACGGCCTGATGATCCGCCGTGCTATCAGCTCGGTGCCTCAACTCGGGCTCGCGATCTCCCGCGACAACGGCTCCAAGCACGAGTGGGAGCTGGAGGGCCATCGCGGCGGCGTCCTGTCTGTCGGACGCGGCGCCGGTGTCGACGGTCGGCCAGCCGACATGATCGTCATCGACGATCCGGTGAGCCGCACCGAGGCCGACTCGGAGCTGGCCCGCGACGACTGCTGGGACTGGTGGACCGAGTCGCTGTCCGCCCGCCTCGCCCCCGGCGCACCCGTCGTCGTCATCATGACCCGCTGGCATGAGGACGACCTCATCGGCCGCCTGGTCGAGCGCGACACGCACGCGGGCTGGCGCATCGTCAACATCCCCGCCCAGTGCGAGGACCCGGCCACCGACCCGCTCGGACGCCAGGCGGGCGAGTACATGATCTCCGCCCGGCGCAACAGGGACGGCACGCCCCGCACCCGCGAGCAGTGGGAGAGCAGGAAGCGCACCGTCGGGTCGCGCGTCTGGAGTGCCATGTACCAGGGCCACCCGAGCCCGGCCGAAGGCGGACTGCTCAAGCGGGACTGGTGGAAGCGCTACTTCACCCCGCTGTGGACGACCCGGGACGACGGGTCGTGCTGGGCGATCGGCTTCGACGAGCTGCTTATCTCCGCAGACCTCGCGTTCAAGGGCACAACCACCTCCGACTATGTCGCGATCGGCGTGTGGGGCAGGCGCGTGAATGACGCCTACCTCCTCGACCAGGTCCGCGAACAGCTCGATTTCGTCGGCACGCTGCACCACCTGGTCGCCCTGTGCGCCAAATGGCCACAGGCGACCCTCAAGCTCGTCGAGGACAAAGCCAACGGTCCGGCGCTCATCTCGATGCTGGCCAAGCGGATCGTCGGAATCGTCCCCATCAACCCGACCGCCGGGAAGGTGCAGCGCGCCGAAGCGTGGGCGCCACTGGCCGAGTCCGGGCACGTGTGGCTGCCGTCCGACGAGATCGCTCCATGGGTCGGCGACTACATCGAAGAGCTGGCCGGATTCCCGAACGCGGCCCACGACGACCAGGTCGACCAGACGTCGATGGCTCTCGACCGGATGATCCTGCGCCCACTGCTCGACGAGGGCCGCGAGATCGACGCGACCGACGACTACGACGACTACCGGATCGGGTACTGAGGAGGGCGGAATGGCGAAGCACGCAAATCAGTCCCCCACCCTGGACGACCTCGCCGCAGGCTACGAGTCGACGATCGCCGTCCTCCAGGAATCCCTGGCCGATGTGCAGCGCGTCATGGACCGCGACAATCTCGGCTGGATGGAGCTGTCCGTCCTCAACGACGGCGGCTTCGACGCCGACTTCCGCCGTAGGCAGGCGGCACGCATCCTCGTCGCCGCCACCGCGAACCCGATCATCAAGCGCGGCCTCGCGCTGCGCGGGGCGTTCGTGTGGGGCGGCGGGGCGGCCATCACCGTCCGCGACACTCCAGACCAGGGGCAGGACGTCGGAGCCGTCGTGCAGGCGTTCCTCGACGACCCGCAGAACCTCCCCGTGATCGTCGACACCGACGCCCGCATCGGGCTCGAACGCGACCTCGGGATCGTCGGTGAGGTCGTGCTGTGCCTGCCGACCGATCCGGTCACCGGACGCGTCCGCGTCCGCAAGATCAAGCCCGACCAGATCACCGGCATCCGGGTCGACCCCGAGGACGACGCCGCCGAGCAGCTGTATCTTCGCCAGTGGTCCACCGCGGGCACCGCCCAGCCGATGAAGGCATGGTACCCGGCGATCAACTACCATCCGTCCCAGCAGCCCGGCGAGATCGATGGCGCACCGGTCATGTGGGACCAGCCGATCAGATTCGTCCGTGTGAATCAGGTGGGAGACCGTGGCGTCGGCGACGCGTTCGCCGCCGTGCCGTGGGCCGACGCCTACAAGCGCTTCCTGGAGGACTGGGCGCAACTCATGCGCTCACTGTCCCGCATCGCCGTCCAGCTCCGCACCCGGGGCGACAAGACCGCGCAGGCTGCCGCCCGCCTCGCCAGATCCGCGCAGGGCGACGCCGGGCAGGGTGTAGCCCTCGACCCGACCAGCCAGCTCGAAGCCGTCTCCACCTCAGGTGCCCGGTTCGACGCCGACTCCGGCCGCCCGCTCGCGGTTATGGCTGCCGCAGCCCTCGACCTGCCTGTCACCACGCTGCTCGGCGATCCTGGCGTCACCGGTGCCCGGGCGGTTGCCGAGCAGGTGTCCGACGACTCCTGGGCGGCGTTCGACGTGCGCCGCGACCTGTGGCGCAACGTCCTGCGCGACATCTGCGGATACGTCATCGACTCAGCGGTGACCGCGCCTGCGGGACCGCTGCGCGGCACCGTCACCCGTGACGGGGACCGCCAGCGCATCGAGCTTCCCGACGGCGACGGGTGCACCGTCGAGATCGAGTTCCCGAAGCGGGTCAGCGATTCGGTCCTTGACCGCATGAAGGCGATCCAGATCGCCGGACAGTCCGAGACGCTGCCGCCGCTGCACGAGCTGCGCATGTACCTCCAGGCCCTGGACGTCAAGGACGCCGACGAGATCATCGACGCCGTCACCGACGAGGACGGGAACTTCATCCCCCTCGACGTGCTCGACTCCCGCGTCCGCCAGATGATGACCGAGCGGGGCGAAGCGTGAGCGTCAACGCCGCCACCGTCAGGCAGGCGCGCGCCGCCCGGATCGCCCTCGACGACACAGTCGACGCCGCCACCCGGGCGCTCGCCTCGGCGTGGGCGTCGGCATGGGAGGAGATCGTCGACGAGTGGTCGGCGGCTGTCGACGAGGCGATCGGAATGAGTGACGGCGGCTGGCCCGCACGCGGCCCGATCCTGCGGGCACGCCGCGCCACCCGCGCACTCCAGCACACCGCCGAGCAGCTCGAAGAACTCGCCCGGCAGAACAACGCGACCATCACCGGCGACCTGCGGGGCCTCGCGGACCTCGCCGACGAATGGGATCGCAAGCTCATCGTCACCCAACTGCCGGACTCCTCGGTGTCGGCCGTGTGGGAGCGTACGAACCCCAAGGCCCTCAGCACGATCGTCAAGCGCACCACCCAGCAGGTCGAAAGCCTCACCCGACCGCTGCCAGCCCAGCAGCGCGCCGTCATGAGGTCGACTCTCATCCGGGGTGTCGCGATCGGGCAGAACCCGCTCGACGCCGCCGACCTGATGTTGGAGCGCCTCCACGGATCGTTCCTCGGTGGGCTGCACCGGGCAGAGGTGATCGCCCGCACCGAGATGCTTGACGCCTGGCGCGCGTCCGGTACACAGTCCCGGCTCACGGTCGGCACCGACGTCCTGGATGCCGTCATGTGGTCCGCGCAGAAGTCAGGCAAGACGTGCCCGGCGTGCCTCGCGATGGACGGCACCAGGTTCCCGATCGACACCGAAGGCCCGAACGACCACCAGTGCGGGCGCTGCTCTTTCATCCCGGTCACCAAGACGTGGGAGGAACTCGGATTCCCGGGTCTCAAGGAGCCGACCGCCACCTATGTGACCGGCCGCGAGTGGTTCGACAAGCAGTCGGGCCGCACTCAGGAGCGAATCATGGGCGCCGAGCGTCTCCGCCGTCTCCGGTCCGGCGAACTCGACTGGGACGCGATGGCCGTGACCCGCCGCTCGGAGGCGTGGCGGGACTCGATCGGGGTCCGCCCTCTGGTGGCGTAACCGTCCAGTCCCCGCACAACTCGCACTCGTACTCCTCCAGTGCGCCGTCCAGCCCGAGCGTGAGCGCGCGCAGCCGCCACATGTGCTCGTGGTCCACCCGCACACCATAGCCCGAGAGGGGAAAGCCGCATGCCGAAGTCCGCAGCCCTCAGCACAGTCTCCATCAGCGAGGCGGTCGGCAGCGTCGACGCCAGCAAGCCGGGCCGCCTGCTCATCCGCATCATCGACGAGGGTGAGGGAGCGTCCGGCTACTATCCGGCCGCCACCCTGGAGGCAGCCGCCACCGACCGGGTCTTTCCGAAGGGCACCCACGTCTACCTCGATCATGCGACCGCGATCCGGCGCGGCCCGAACGGCGAACGGAGCGTGCGCGACCTGGTGGGCACGCTCGCCGAAGACGCCCGCTACGTGCCGGAAGCGAAAGCGCTCGACGCCGAGGTGAGCGTGCGCCCGTCGTACCGGCAGATGGTCTCCGAGATCGCCCCCGACGTCGGCCTGTCGATCAGCGCGTCCGCACAGATCGGCGCACCCATGCCCGGCCAGACGGCCCGCACCATCACGCGCATCGTGGAGGCCGAGAGCGTCGACCTCGTCGTCGCCGCCGGACGTGGCGGGGCCGTCCTCCAGGTCATCGAGTCAGCGATCGCCGGAGCCACCGAGGCGACAGCCGACGACCGCAGGCGGCAGCTGGAGCAGGCCGTCGCCGCCGCCTATCGCGATCCAGAAAACGACGTCTGGGCCGGACTGCGCGACTTCGACCCGGATACGCAGGTCGCCTACATCTACATCTCCGATCGCCTCTACGCCCAGCCCTACGAGGCCAGCGACGACGGCCTGACCGTCACCCTGACCGGCGAGCGAACCGAGGTCGCCGCCGTCACCACCTACGTCCCGGTCGCACCGGCTGGGCTCACAGAAACACAACCAACCAAGGAGGCAGCAATGCCCGAGATTCCCCAGGAGCGCCTCGACGCCCTGCTGGAAGCCGAAAAGCGGGTAGGCGCGCTGGAATCCGAGCACGCCGCCCTCGTCACCCGAGCCGAGACGGCCGAGACCGAGCGGGACTCCGCAAGGACCAAGCTGGCCGAGTCCGCCCGCCGAGCCGAGATCGAGAAGAAGGTCACCGCCGCGTGCGAAGGCAAGCCCGCCGCGATGCTCACCCGCGTCGCCGAGCGCATCCCCGCCGACGCCGAAGACCTCGACAAGGCGGTCGCCGAGGCTCTCGCCGCCGAACAGAAGTACCTCGCATCGCTCACCGAATCCCGCATCTCCGGATTCGGGCCGTCCACCACCACCGACACCCCCAGCGGCAAGCATCGCACGCTCTGGGACAAGTGAGGAGCTGACCATGGCCACCAACATCACTTTCAAGCCCGGCGACCACCAGTCGCTCCCTGTGCCCGCGGGCACCAAGTCCGGAGATCCGGTCCGCGTCGGCGTCCTAAACGGCGTTGCTGTGACCGACGTCGCAAAGACGGACGTGTCCCCGTTCAACACCGACGGCACCCGCAACACCGCCTACAACGCGGGCGGTGGCAATCCTGACGGCTACGCGTCCGTCTGGCTCGTCGGCGCGCCCACCTTCAACGTCACCGGGACGGGCATCACGCCCGGCGCCGCCATCTACTTCAACGCTGCGGCAGCCGCCGGAGCGCCGAAGCTGACCGCAACCGACCCCGGCGGCGTCGACGCGCTGCCCCGGTTCGGCGCAGCCCTCACAACGGGCGTCGCATCCGGCACCGCCGGCGTCCAGTCCGTCGTCGTCCGCATCGAGAACTGAGGAGCCGCACACCATGAGCACCATTGAACTCATCAACGGCGCCGGATCCGAGAAGGCCGACGACAGCGCCTTCTTCGCCGGCTACCGGAAGCCCAGCCACTACGCCATCGGCGAGTCTGCCGTCGAGCGGGCGAATGACTTCCTCGTCCGCATCGCCGAGGGGCGGGCCGACCACCAGCAGATCCACGAGGCGTTCTCCACCTCGGACTTCACCATGTCCGCGTTCGCTGCGATCGACACCCGCCTCCGGCAGGCGTACGCCGAGCTGCCGAGCGTGTGGCGGCAGTACACCGACACGCTGACCGTCAACGACTTCCGGCCCACCCGGCTGCTCGACAAGTGGTCGAACATTCTCGGCCTCAAGCTCGTGCCCGAGGCCACCGAGTATCCGGCGGCGGCAGGTCAGGACTTCGACCAGTGGTGGATCTCGGTCGTGAAGTACGGCCTGACCGATGGCATCACCTTCGAGTCGCGGATCAACAACGAGGCCATCGGTGAGATCGAGAACCTTCCCGGCAAGCTCGCCCGCGCCGCGCAGGAGACCGAGACCATCAACGCCCTGTCGAACCTCCTGACGATCGATCCGGAGACCAACCTGGCCTCCGACGTCAACACGTCCTTCTTCAAGGCCGGGAACGGCAACGCTCCCACGGCACTGCCGCTCACCGCCGAGAATCTGGACGCCGTCATCGACACGCTGCTCGCGAAGAAGTCGCGGCGTGGCCGGTTGATGGCCGCCCCGGCGCTCCAGGTGGTCATCCCGCGCGCCCTGGAGAACCAGGCGAACCGTATCCGCAACCTGAGGCAGATCGAGAAGACCACCGGCGACACCAAGGAGGTCTACGACAACTACCTCAAGACCGTCGACTTCGTGGTCGAGCCGATGCTCGACGCGATCCTCACCCACGCGAACGCGGCCACCACGTGGTTCGTGCTGCCAAAGACCGGCTCGGTCCGCCCCGCCTCGTTCGCCGCGTTCCTGCGCGGCTACGAGACGGCCGACGTGCGGGTCAAGGCGGACGCCGGGCAGAGCGTCGGCGGCGGGGCTATCAGCCCGCTGGAGGGATCGTTCGACATCGACACCATCCAGTACCGCGCCCGCCACATCGTCGGCCATCAGGTCGGCGACCCGACCTTCACCTACGTGTCTCGCGGGGCCTGACTGAGGGAGGCGTGCGGACGTGGACCAGGATGAGTACCTGCGCCGACAGGCGCTGATCGACGACGGGACCATCACCTACGTCCGCACGCTGATCTCCGACGACGGCGCCACGCAGATGTTCACCGACGACACGCTGGTGGACCTGGTGGCGAGGTCGCGGTGGTCCCCTCTGCTCGGCGCAGCGGCGGCACTGGACGCCATCGCCTCATCCGAGGCGCTGACGTCGAAGAAGATCACCACGCAGGACCTGTCCACCGACGGCCCGGCGGTCGCCGCTCAGCTCCGCAAGCATGCGGAGGCCCTGCGCCAGCAGTACAGGGACGAGCAGGAAGACGCCGCCTGGGGGATGGACACCTTCGACATCGGACGCGGCCACCACCACCCGCCCGAGGCGACCGAATGGCCATGGCTATGGTGAGCGTCCCCGTCCTGCCACCCGGGTGGGTGGAGCACCACCGGGCCGTCGTCGAGGGATTCTTCGAGGGCAACGAGATCCTCGTGGAACGCAAGACCGGACAGGTGAGCGTCGACGAGGCGACCGGCGCCCAGACCCCGGAGTGGGCGGAGGTCTACCAGGGTCCCGGACTGATTGAGTTGTCAACAGCTAGCGTCCAGGATGCCGACTCGGCGGGTGTCGCCGTCGTCGTCAGCCGCTACGTGGGCCGCATGCCTATCGACGTCATCACCGCTGTCGGCGACCGGGTGACCAGCGTCAAGTCGCACGACTTGAAGATGGTCGGCCAGCGGTTCGCCGTCCGCACGGACGAGACCCAGGACCTGGCCGTCGACAGGCAGGTCACCCTGGAGCGCGTCTCATGACCACCGTCAACTGGGACGCATCCGAGCTGAACGCCCTTGCCGCCGACCTCGGGAAGGCCGGGTATGAGGCGACGCGGAAAGCACAGCTCGCCGTCGCCAAAGCCGCCTTCGACGTCGAGGCCCAGGCGAAAGAGATAGCTCCCGTCAAGACCGGCGCTCTCAAGGCCTCGATCGGCGTCGGCATCTCCAGCGACGGCCTGACCGCAGAGGTTGGCCCGACCGTCGAATACGGCCCCGAGGTCGAGTACGGCACGTCCCGGATGGCACCGCGCGCCTATCTCGGCCCGGCCCTCGACGTCGTGGGTCCGAGCTTCGCCGCCGCCATCGAGCAGATCGGGGGCGAGATCCTGTCATGAGCCAGGCAGCCGAGATTGAAGCGCTCCTGACCGCTGCGCTGCCCGAGGCGATATCCGTCTACGACGGGCGCATTCCCCGCAACGAGGATGGCACGCCGCGCAACGCCGACGGACCTTACGCCGTCATCTACGGCGGCGCCCAGAATCCGGAGAACCGCCGCTACGCCGCCACCTCTCAGACTCGCGGGAGCGTGTGGCAGACCGTATGCGTCAACAACTCTCCGGAGGGCGCACGGTTCGTCTCCGACCTTGTCGTGGCGGCCCTCGACACCGTCATGCTCGGCGACTCGATGATCGCCTGCCGCAGCGTCTCGGACCCGCTGGAGAACCGCGAGGACCCCACCGAATGGCGCTGGTCCTGCACGGTCGAGTTCACCCACCACAAGGAGCCCTGATGGCAACCGTTTTCAAGCGATACCGCACGCCGACCGGCGCGCACGTGACCGTGTCCGAGACGTTCGGCACCAAGCGCGGCTGGACCGAGCTTCCGAAAGAGGCCGCCCTCGACGTGAACGGCAAGCCACGCCCGCCGATCCAGCCGGAACCGGTCAAGTCCAAGAAGAAGACGACGGGCGCACAGGCCGCCGACACCAACACCAGCAACACGCCTGAGGCAGACGAGGGCGGCAAGGAGGAATCATGAGCGTCACCTACCCGATCCCCGTCGACCCGCCCGGCATCTCCGCGCGCGGAAAAGGGACCGTCCTGTTCGTCCCGTCGATCGCCAACCTCAGCGCGCCCACGGTCGCAGAGATCAGCGCGGGACTGAACCTGTCCTGCGCCATCTACGCCTTCAACGTGACTCCCACGCAGAACGCGGTCAGCAAGGCCAAGTACTGCTACGCCACCGAGGTCCAGCGGGCTGGGACACCGTCGTACGCCATCGATGCGATCGTCTACGACTACGACCCGCAGAACCTCGACGCCGGCGACTACGGCTACTACGCCGAGCTGGCCCCCGGCACCAATGGATACCTCATCGACCGGCGCGGACTGACCAGGGACGTGGCCGCAGCGGCAGGACAGAACGTCGACATCTACCCTGTCGAGCTCGGAATCCAGGGCCGTGTGGCCATCGATCCGACCGCAGACGGCGAGACCCTGCGCGTCACCCAGGGCGTCTTCGTCATCGGAGATCCGGCTATCGACACGGTCATCGCCGCCTGACCCAGACCGGACGGGCCGCCGCTGTGAGGGTCGGCGGCCCGTCCACTCCCCCAGCCCTCACGCCCAGAATCACACGAACCAGGAGAACCCTCACGTGACTACTGCCAAGCCCAGCTACGCCGATCTGCTCGCCAAGCGCGTCTCCACGGGAGCCCGGCAGATCATCCGCGAGAAGGTGTCCCTCGATCCCGCGCTGTTCGCCGACCTGGAGGACGCCCGCCAGGCCATGTACGCCGAGCAGCTCAAGGTCAAGGACGGCAAGCCGACCAAGGCGAACGGCGGCCCGCTCAACGCAGCCAAGGACCGCGTGGAGGCCATCGAGCAGCAGATCCGCGACTCGACCATCGTCGTCACCCTGCGCGCGCTGTCTGCCGACCAGCTCATCGCGGTGCAAGCGGGGGTCGTCGACGAGACTCCGGTGGTCGACGTGTGGCGTGCCCGTCTCGCGGAGGCGTTCGCGGAGGCGAAGACCCCCAGCGGCGACGCGATTCCCGAGATCGGCAAGGGCGAATGGGCTCAGTTGCTCGCGACCGTCGCCACCGGAGAGTTGCAGAAGTGGCACAACGACCTGGAGAAGGCCGGTAACGCTCCCAGCTTCCCTACATTCGCGAAGTAGTCGGAGGAGATCCGGCACTTCGCGCTGACATCGAGACCGCCCGCTCGCTCGGGGTGAGCCTGCGACGCTTCCTCGGCTGGGAGCAGCGCACCGTCACCGTCGAGCGGGACGGCCGGACCGTCACCACCGCCGAGCCCGAGTACGACGACTGGGAGCGCGCGATCCAGATCGCCTACGACGACTGGCGAGGCGACGTCTGCCCCGACTGCGGCCAGCCCCTCAGTGTCTCCCTGCTCGACCGTGAGCATCCGGATGGCCACCGCTGGGTGGCCGGATTCCAGGAGTGCCGATCCTGTGCGGCCCTGGAGGAGGCCCGGCATAAGCAGTCCGAGACGGACGAGCAGCGCCGCAAAGTCTTCAAGGGAGTATTCATCCCCACCGGCCATCGCAGATGGCATGTGAAGCGCATCGACTGACAACTACATCGCGGGGGGTGGGCTCATGGCCGGAGCGACCTCTGTCGGCGGGCGCACCGTCACTGTCAGGCTCGCCGCGAACGTCGACGGCTTCACCGCCGGGATGGCCAAGGCGAAGAAGTCCGCCGACGAGTTCGCCAAGGCCACCTCCACCGCTTCACAGACGCAGGAGTGGAAGACCGCATCCACGACCATGATCGCCACCGGTGCGGCCATGGTCGGGGCGTTCGCTGCCGCCACCGCCAAGGCGAGCGAGTTCGACTCGTCCATGTCGAAGGTCGCCGCGACCGGCGACGACGCACGCGGCAACCTCGACGGCCTGCGCGCCGCCGCGATGGAGTGGGGGGCGGCCACCAAGTATTCGGCCGACGAGGCGGCGGGCGGCATCGAGTCTCTGCTCAAGGCGGGCGTCTCGGCCACCGACGTGATCGGCGGGGGCCTGGAGGGCGCTCTCAACCTGGCCGCTACCGGCAACCTCAGCGTCGCCGACTCGGCGGAGGTCGCCGCCACCGCGATGACCCAATTCGGGCTCGCAGGGTCCGACGTCCCCCACATTGCCGACCTGATCGCTGCCGGTGCCGGGAAGGCCCAGGGCGAGGTCTCCGACATGTCGGCGGCCCTCAACCAATCCGGGCTGGTGGCGAGCCAATTCGGCTTGTCGATCGAGGAGACGACAGGCTCACTGGCCGCGTTCGCATCGGCGGGATTGGTCGGCTCCGACGCGGGCACCTCGTTCAAGAGCATGCTCCTCCAGCTGGCCGCCCCGTCCGGCAAGGCCGCGACGCTCATGTCCGACCTGGGGATCGCCGCCTACGACGCCAACGGGAACTTCGTCGGCATGTCCGCACTGGCCGGTCAGCTCCAGGACAAGCTCGGCGGACTCGACCAGGCGAGCCGCGACTCGGCGCTCGGCATCATCTTCGGAACCGATGCGATCCGCGCCGCCAACGTCCTCTATCAGCAGGGCGCCGACGGAATCGACGAGTGGACGAGCAAGGTCGACGACGCCGGGTACGCCGCAGAGTCCGCCGCGATCCAGCAGGACAACCTCTCTGGCGACATCGAGAAGCTGTCCGGCTCCTTCGACACTCTGCTGATCTCCGCCGGCGAGGCGTCGAGCAATGGGCTCCGGCCGATCGTGCAGGATCTCACTGGCTTCGTTGACCTCCTCGGGCGTCACGGCGACGCTGTCGGGACCATTCTCGGCATCACCGGGGCGCTCGGCGGCTTCCTGATCGCCGCCGGGTCGGTGATGAAGGCCGTCACCGCCGTGTCGGAGTTCCGCTCAGCCATGGAGACGCTGCCGAAGTACGTGCAGACGGGCGTCGGCTCGCTCGGGCGGCTGTCTGTGGCTGCCGGGCTGACTGCCGCCGGGATCGGCGTCATGAGCGCGATCGGCAGCCGCATCCAGGACAGCATGGATTCGTCCCGGATGTCGGTCGACCAGATGACCACCGCGCTGGAGATCTACGCCCGCACCACTGACCAGGCCGCCATCGACCACGGCTTCGAGCAAGCCCTCGCCGGATCGTCGTACGCCGTCAAGGACATGTCGACCGCCATGCGCATGCTGCGCGAGGACGGCGGCGGAGCCATGGAGGGCTTCGAGACGTGGGTGATGGGCATTGCCGGGATGAAGGGCAACTTCGCGATGGTCCGGGAGGAGCTGGACAAGCTCGACCAAGGGCTTGCTCAGCTCGATCCTGACACCGCCGCGCGCGCGTTCATCACCCTCCGGTCGAGCTTCGAGGGCTATTCCGACGCCGACATTGTCGAAGCCCTTCCGGAATACGCCGATTCGCTGCGGCAAGTGGCGCTGGAGGCCGGGGTAGCGAGCGTCTCGAACGAGGAACTCGTGCGCTGGATGGGCGGCGTCAAGCCCGAATCCGTGATCGCCGCCGAGGCCCTGTCCGAACTCGGATACGCCCACGTGGACGCCGGAGCCTCCGCCGAGGAGCAGGCCGACGCTCTTGAGCAGCTCATGCAGACCCAGGAGGAGATGGCCGACGCCGCGATCGCCGCGTCGAACTCCCAGATCGGGTACGCCAAGGCACTGGAGGACGCGGCTTCGGCGGCAGAGGCCGAAGGAATCACCATCGACCAGAGCACCGGCAAGATCAACGTCTTCGCCAACGAGGCCAGCCGTGACGCCCAATCAGCACTGAACGACCTGGCCGACGCCGCGTTCGCCAACCGCGACGCCATGCAGCAGAACGGCGCGAGCGTCGAGGATCTGACCGCCTACACACAGAAGGCCCGAGACGAGTTCATCAACGCCGCGACCCAGATGGGTCTCACCGGCGACCAGGCCGCCGCGCTCGCTGACTCCTACGGCCTCATCCCCGGGCAGGTGACCACGAACGTCTCGACGCCCGGCGCCGAGGCGAGCCAGTCACAGGTGGACACGCTGCACCGCAAGCTGGACGAGCTTCCGCCGAACACGGCCGCCTACATCCAGTCGATCTGGGACTCGCAGGGGTACGGCGCGGCTCTCGACGCGCTGTACAACATCACCAGCACGCCGTGGGTCGTCACCGTCCAGACGGCATTCTCGGAGACCAACCGGGCCGCCTACAACATTGGTGCGCCCGGGCGTGCCGGTGGCGGCGCCGTCTGGGGGCCAGGGACGGCAACGTCCGACTCGATCCACGCCCTGCTGTCCAACGGCGAGTATGTGATGCGCACATGGGCGGCCGAGCGAATCGGCTACGACCGCCTGGCGCACATGAACGCGACCGGCGACATGCCCGCGTTCGCCGACGGCGGGCGGGCGTCGCTGGCGAAGGCAGCTCCCTACATGGCGCCGATCACGGGACAGTCCGCACAGCCCGGCACGCCGACGACGGTCAGCAAGGTCTTCCAGATCAACCAGGTCGATGACCCGGCCGCGACCGCCGCAGCGATCGACCGTCGCGACACCGCCTATCGGGTCTAGGAGGGGCGCATGTCGAATCCTGGCTTGAGTCTGAACGGCCTGTCCCTCATCGGCGTCGACGCGCAGGGTGTCGTCTGGCACGAGCCGGAGATCAACTGGTGGGATGCACCCGCTCCGAGCTACTCGTCTGGCAAGCGCCCGAGAGCGAACGGCGTGTGGGCCGGGGACGCCTGGCTGGCAGGCCGGACCGTCACCGTCAAGGGGTCGCTGACCGCTCCGTCGCACGACGCGGCGGTCGCCGCCCTCGACCAGCTTCACGCGGCGAGCAGGCTCACCCTCACGCCGCTGGTGATGACCGACGCAGGCCGCGTGCAGACGGTGCAGGTGCGCCGCTCCGACGAGACCCTGGTCGACTGGTCCTCCCAGCTCAGCCCGTCGTACTCGTCCCAGTTCCTCGCGCCCGACCCTCGCAAGCTCGGCACCGCGCTGACCGCCACCACGGGCCTGCCCTCGGTGACCGGCGGCCTGACCGTCGGTGCGAGCGAGACTCTCGGCACGCTGCCGCTGATCATCGACGCGCAGGTCGTGTCCGGATTCGTCCGGCTCGCCAATCCCGGCACCATGTCCGGTCCGGTCGTCGTCCGTATCGACGGACCGATCGAGGGGCCGATCGTGACGCATCTCAACTCGGGGCGCCAGCTCGTCTTCGCATCGTCGCTGACTCTCGGGGCGGGCGAGTACGTCGTGGTCGACATGGACGCTCACACCGTTCTCGCGCAGGGCCAGGAGACGGCATCTCGTGCCCGCTGGGTCACCGGTCGCGGCTGGTCGGCGTTCGAGCCCGGCATCAACACGTGGGCGCTGTCCCAGGCGGGCGACGCCGCAGGCGGACTGCTGACCGTGACCACTCAACCGGCGTGGCTGTGAGGTGACCTGATGGCACTGGCGTGGATCGCGTGCGAATCGACGACCGGGGAGCCGATCTGCGACCTGCCAGACCTGAGCATCGACGAGATCGGCTCCACACTGTGCGGCTACTGGTCCGGGCCCGGATCGCTCCCGATTCCCGGAGCGCCAGCGGACTGGCGGCGCGCCATCGCCCCGTGGGCCAGCTATCTCGTCCTCCTCGACGACGACACTCCCGTCTGGGGGGGATGGACGACGTCCAGCAAGCTGACCGAGGACGACGAGGCGACATTCGGGGTCGCATCGTGGGAGGCGCACCTCGCCAAGCGCTACTGCGGAAACACCGCCTACAATGCCGTCGCCGAGACCCAGATCGTCGCCGGAGTCCTCGCCTCCTATGTCGCCGACGGCGGCCCGGCGATGCTCGTCGAGGTGCTGTCCGACTCGGCGGCAGGTGACCTCAACGTTTCCGACGCCGATGACCGAACCGTTCTGTCGGTGCTCTCCGAGATATCCGGCCGGGAGGGCGGCCCGGAGTGGACCGTGACATGGCGGCATCTGACCGGCCCGGAGCGCTACATCCCCGTCGTGCAGGTCGCGCCACGCATCGGGCAGACGGTACCCTCCGGGTTCGCCCCGTCGGCTGTCTTCGACATGCCCGGATGCCTGTCCAGCTTCGAGCGCGGCGAGGACTGGGCGGACGGCAAGGGCGCTAACGACGTGATGGCGACGGCTGTCGCCGACGGAAACGACCGTCTCACCTCCGGCCATTTCGCTTTCAACGATCCCGACCGGCCGAAACTCGAATACCGGTGGACGCCGTCGACCTCGATCACCGAGGAGTCCACGCTCCGGTCGCACGCCGCGTCCAAGCTGGCCGTCGCCAAGGACGGCGCGACCACATGGTCGCTGTCCGCTGCCGTCGAGTCCGCCCCCCGGCTCGGCGTCGACTGGAGCGTCGGCGACGATATCGGCTACTCCATCGCTCATCCGTCGGTGTCCGATCCGCTCCGCGACACGTCCGGGGCACAGGTCGCCGACTCCGAAGGCCGCCCGCTGTGGCAGCCGGTCACCGGCACCGCCCGCTGCATCGGCTGGAAGCTCACCCTGTCCGGAGTCCAGACGGTCACCCCGATCCTGCACGACGCCGAGGAGGTCTGACAGTGGCGAATCTCGCCGACGTGATGCCGTCCGGAGACGGATGGATGGTCCAGGACATCGCCAAAATGAAGACCGACCAGGCCGAGGCGCTCGCGGCGATCCGCAGCAGCTTCGCAGGGCCTATCGACTTCTTGCTTCACCAGACCCAGTTCTCCGAGGCGTCGCCGGGATCAGCGACCGCGCTGACCTTCGACCCGCTCACCGCCGACATCCCCCTGACGTGGGTAGCCTTCGACGCCGCAGCCGACGCGACACTGGAGGTGACGACGTCGTCGACGGGGAGCATCTCCTACCAGTGCGGAGGGATGCTGATCGCCGGATCGCGCTATGGAGCCACGACGATCGCCACGATCGGCATGGAGGTGATGGATGAGAACGGCATCCAGCTTCGCCCGCCGCAAAACGGGGATGGGAACTACAGCCACGTCTTCGTCGGCACCTCGGAGCTTGTGCGGGTCGCGAACGCCGGATCAGGTCACATGCACCGGCTGGACATGATGCCGCACACGACATACGTGCTGCGATGCCGACGTGGCTATCAGGCGACCCCGTACAGCGGCATTACCACTGGCGGCGCGCAAGTGATCTTCCAGGGCACGGCGCTGACCGTCACCAAGCTCGGAATCTGAGGAGGACGCATGACAATCCACGCGTGGCCGCTCGACGCGGTCGACGGCTCCCCGGCCTATCACGGCCGGAGTCTGCGTCTGGCCGGTCTGGCCCCGCTGATGCCGGGTGCGACGGCGACTCGCCCGCTGGGCGGGGTGTCGTGTGTGCGGCCTGGGACCCCCGACAGCGTGCTGGCAGCGTCGAGCACGCAGGTGACGCTCCATCCGCACGCCGGGCAGATCGATATCGGGCTGGGCCTGTCGGGGCCGTACGGGTATGCGGTGGAGGCCGACGAACAGGTGGCGTTGTCGGCGGCGCACGCGTCGTACACCCGCTGGGATCTCGCCTATCTGACCCTCAACGATCCGGCGGAGGGCGGCACCGGCTCGGCTCCGGAGGTGACGTTCCATGTGGCGGTCGGCACGGCCGCCGCGTCTCCTGCCGATCCGGCGGTCCCGTCGGACGCGCATCTGGTGCTGGGCCGTGTCGTGGTGCCGCCTGCCGGGACCGGCGATCCGTCGGTGGTGTGGCTGGCTCCGCGTATGGCGGGCGCTGACGGCGTCCCCCACTTCGCCACCGCGTCCGCCCGTGACGCCGCGGTCCCGTCCCCGTGGGCCGGGCAGGCGGCGACGACCGGCAGCGGATCGGGATTGTCGTGGTGGGTGCATGACGGCAGCCAGTGGGAGCAACTTGCTCGACTGTGGAGGGCTGCGGGTGACGGCGACGATGTGGTGGCCGGTGGCCCGTGGCCGTCTGGCTCTCCGCTGCTGCTCCAGGTCGGCTCTGCGGTCATCTCACTCGATGTCAATGGTTACGGGTCGATCACCTGGCCGCGTGCGTTCCCTAGCGGCCTCATCGGGTTCGTGGCCTTCAACGGAGACGGTGCTGCGCGGCCGAACGGCTATATCGTCCCGGGAACTGCGACCTCTGGCAGCGTGCAGGGTCACATCCGGATGATGGTCGGCGCTGCTGCTGTCGGGTCAGGCCAGGCGAGGGTGAACTACATTGCGGCGGGGTGGTGAGGGTGAACATGCCCGAGGAGCGCACCTCCGGCTGGTGCACCTGCAACCTGCCCTACATCACCGACGAGGACTGAGCCCATGCCCGAGGAGCACGCCGAACCGTGGACGATGGGCGAGCTCGCCCGCTCCTACGAACGGTTAGCGGCGTCGGTCGAGAAGATCAACGACAAGCTCGACTCGGATCGCTTCGTGACCCGCGCCGAGTGGGAGCAGCGCATCACAGCCGTCGACGAGACGACGGCGCAGCTCCGGGCCGGACTGGAGGCCGTCAAGCCCGCGAAGACCCCCATCTGGCAGGTCGTGACGGTCGGGATCTCGCTGGCCATGATGATGATCTCCCTCGTCGGGATGATCATCGCGCTGATCAACCTCGCGCCCTGAGCCCACCCCCAGAACCACCTGCAAGCCCTCGCCATCCGGTGAGGGCTTTTCTCGCGCCCGAAACCCAGGAGTGAAGCATGAAGGACTGGGACAGTCTCATCGCCGACGTCGACAAGATCATCGGCGTCCACTACACCGCTGGCCGCGAGGGCAAGGCGATCAGCAAGATCGTCCTGCACCACAACGCCGGAACCCTGACCGTCGACCAGTGCTACGACGTGTGGCAGACCCGCGAGGCGTCCGCGCACTATCAGGTCGAGACCTCCGGCCGTATCGGCCAACTCGTCAACGATGTCGACACCGCCTGGCACGCCGGGGACTGGGCGACCAACCTCACCTCGATCGGCATCGAGCACGCCAACAACGCTCTTGCACCCGGCTGGACGATCAGCGAGGCGACCCTCGACAACGGGGCTCATCTCGTGGCCGCACTCTGCCGCCACTACGGGCTGGGGCGGCCGGCGTGGGGAATCAACGTCTTCCCCCACTCGCGGTTCTCCTCGACCTCATGTCCCGGCGCGATCGCCGGGGCACAGAACACCGCCTACATGGCCCGCGCGCAGGCCTACTACGACGGCACCCAAACCACAACTCAGGAGGATGACGACATGGACGCAGAAACGAAGACGTGGATCAAGGAGACTCGGGACAGAGTCCTCGGTCTGGGCGTGCAGCGCTACGGCGCAGACGGCAGCCCCAACAGGGTCCTCGACACCGGCGACGGAGAGTACATCCTCAACGCGATCGGCAACGCCGTCACCGAGGTCTTCGAGCGGAGCTTCGACCGGGCGGGCGGGCCGACCGGCACCACCAATTTGCACCAGACCGTGGCCTGGCTGGACGCCAATCTCAACTCGATCCGGGATCTCATCAACGGCTTCCAGGCCCGGATTGCCGGGCTGGAGGAGGCCCTCAAGCAGGTCGGCGGCGGGACCGTCGACACCGACACCATCGTCGCGGCCGTCACCAAGGCCGTGTCCGATGCGATCGACGCCGAGATCGACTCGGCGACCGTCACCCTCAGCACCACACAGGAGGCACAGTCATGATCTCCCGCATCTCCGCATGGCTGACCGCCGCCCGCCGTCAGGCGATCCAGGCGGCCGTCGCTACGATCGTGGTCGCCCTCCAGGGGCTCGGCCTGATCACCAGCCCCCAGGGCGACGCGGTCACCAACCTGGCCGCAGGCATCCTGTCCACGGCGGTCGCGCTCCTGGCGCTGGCCAACCTCGACGGCTCGCAGAAGGCCACGTGGCTGGCCACCCAGCTGCGTGCGACCCTCTACACCCTGGCTGGTGGCGTCGGTGTCGCTTTGGTCGCGTTCTCGATCGCCTCCGATGCGCAGGTGACGCAGGTCCTCGCGGTGATCTCGGCGGCTCTGACGGTCGCGCAGGCACTCGTGGCCGTCGTCAACGCGCCCATCACTGTGGCCGCCACCACCCAGGAGTAGCCCGTGACCACCCTGCCGGAGCCGATGGGGCCGTCCCTGACGGTCACGCTCGCCGGGCTCGCATCCGTGCTCGGCGGGGTGCCCGAGGGCACCGAGCCCACAGCCGTCTCCCGGACCGCCACCATCCTCATCACCCCGCTGGTGGCGGCCGGGACCGTCATCCGCTACGGCGGCATCGGGTATGTCCCCGAGCCCGTCTCGTGGCTCGTCGGCCCCGACGGCGACGACTGGCCATTCAGCGCCCACGTGCTCAACCTCGCCGACCCCGACGTGGACACCGACGCCACCCAGTACCGCATCCGCATCACCCTGCCAGCCACCGCCGAGCTGCCCGCCCTGACTCTGTCGGGTGTCCTGACATGCCCGGTCGAGGGTGGCACGGTCGACCTGCTGGACTGCCTGTCCCTGGCCGCCGCGTCACCCACGTCGCCGGTAGTACGCGGCGATCCTGGCCCGATCGGCCCGCCTGGCCCGGATGGCACGGTGGTCACAGGCCTGTCGTGGTCGGGGCCGGTGGCCCTGGATGCGGTGACTGGTGCCGCGCGGACTGGGTGTGTGCTGCATGCCACGCTGACCGGCAATGTCGTCCTGACGCTGCCGACACTCGCGGCCGGGACGCCCGCATTCACCGTCGAGGTCAACGCGACGCAGGACGGCACGGGTGGCCGCACGCTGACGGTGCAGGGAGCGATGGTCTCCTATGGAGCGTCGGCTGCGCCGGTGCTCTCGTCGGCTGCGGGCGCGATCGACAAGTGGATGCTGGAATGGGACGGCGTCCGCTGGTGGGTCCTCGTGTCGGGTCAGGCTGGTGCCGTCCCGAGTGCGTGGGCTGTCTGATGCGGGCCGCGCTCACGGATCGTCGTCTGGAGGCGATCGCTGGGCCGCCTGCCTGGCAGATCGAGGGGCGGGGGTCGCAGGAGTCTGCGCTGTGGGGGCAGGCGGTGACGGCTGTCGTCGTCGCCGACCTCGACGCGCAGGTGTCCAGTGAGGTCGTGCTGCTCGACACGAATCCTGCCGCGGCCGATCGGGTGTTCATATCGTGGACGGGCGCATCCCAGTCGTCTCGGCTGGTCCTCTCGCAGGGTGGCGGCACGGGTGTGTCAGCGACGGTGTCGAGTGTGGCGGCTGGACGCCGGGTGCTGACCGCCCGCGTGAGCACTGCTCAGCCGCTCGGTCTGCTGGTGGATGGCCTGCCACGCTGGCAGGCGTCGGCCGATGGCTGGCGGCTGAGCACGGCGGGTGTGCAGAGGATCTTCGTCGGCCAGGACAGGACGGGTGCGCGCCTGTCGCAGACGGTGGCGGCTGCGGTGTGGCCGCGTGTGCTCACGGATCGGGAGGTCCTCATGGTCTCGCAGTGGATGATGGCTCGCTGGCAGGACGAGGCAAGCTCTCTCTCTCTCTCTCTCGTAGCGCGTCTCTGCCCGTCCTGGAGCTGGCGGCATGAGGGCCGCAGCGCTGGACCGCAGGCTGATCAATGTCGGCGGGGTGTGGGGACTCGACCTGCTCGGTGCGGCCGGACTGCTCACCTCACCGGATGGGTGGGTGGCCGGACAACTGGGGACGGGGCCTCTGCTCGACCCGTCGCTGCTGATCAGCACCGAGCATGGTGGGGGGATCACGCTGGCCCCGTCCGACACCTACACGCCGCTGGCCACACGGGCGATCAGTCTGCCGCTGCGGACCAGTCAGCCTCCGGCACGCGTCCGCGCCGAGGCGTGGGCCCGGCTCGTGTCGGCCGAGACCCGGACCGTCTACCTCACGCTGGCCACCCGGGCGGGCGCGGCGAACGCCGTCGCCCGCACGATCTCGGGCACGGGCTGGGTGCATCTGGTGGGTGTGGCCACGCCCACCGCAGACACCTGGTGGACGTTCCGGGTCGTCGGGTCGGTCGGCGGGCCCACGATGGAGGTCGCCGGGCTGCGGGCCGCGATCATCGCCTGACGGGAGCGGTCCGGTGAGGGCCGCACACCTGGATGCCAGATGGCAGCCACGTGCGAATCCCGCCTACGGCAGAGGCTTCGGCTACTTGTCTGGCACCGGTGGCGCGTCGACCAACGCGCCGGTCGCGGACCGCCCAGCCGGATACAGCGCGGCCGAGACACGGCGCATCACCTGGACCACCGCACCGGCCGCGGGCGCCACGTGCGGGCTCTTCGTGCAAAACATTCCGTGGCCGCAGGGCATGCCGGGTGCGGTGTCGATCCTCGCCCGCTCATCCCGCACCACACGGGTCATGGTCACACCTGAGCGGACCTCCGGTCGGCCCCCGGATCCCGGCACCGACCTGACAGCAGGAGTGTGGACGCCGGTCGGCCGGATCTTCGGTGCGCTGCTGGCCACGGCTACCACGACCACGGTCACCTGCTACATCAGCAGCTCGGTCGGAGGGGCGCCCGTGCAGGTGGGCGACACCCTCGACCTGTGCGGCTGCCTCATCATCCCCGGCCTCATCCCCGCCGCCCCCACCCCGGGACCCATCGTGTGGCCACGGCCACTCTGACACACCACGGCCCCGGCCCCTCACACGAGGGAGCCGGGGCCGCTTTCTGCGTCTCAGTGGCTCGTCTCGGCCCACTCATGGTCCTGCTCGATCCAGCGGAGGACGTGCCCGCCGATCACAGCCACGTCGGAGCGGAAGCCGGGGTCGAGGGCGGCGGTCGCCTCGTCGTCGTAGCCGGTGGCGGTGAGGATGAGATCCTGCCAAATGTTGTCGCCGCCGTAGGCGTTGAGGTCGGCGAGCAGCGCGGTGATGCCGGTGGCCGCGTCGAGGCGAGCCGCGGCAGCGTCCTGTACTGCCTGCCAGGCGCGCTGCGTGATCTCGGCGTCATCCTCGCCGGGAGTCGCCGCGTACGCCTCGGGCGAGCCGTAGGAGGCGTAGACGATCTCGATCGTGATGCCGAGTTCGCGGGACACGCCCTCGCGGACAGCCTCGACCGCCGCCTCGAAGTCGGCGACAGCCTTGTCGCGGGCGGCCTCGGCGGCCTCGTACTCGTCGCCGCTCACAGTGTGCAGGTCAGGCAGCAAACCGGCCATGTTGAGGTCGTAGGCCGCGTCAATGACGATGGTGATGGTCCTGGTCTCAGTGCTCATGTCAGGGGTCCTTTCAGATGCTGGGTTCAAGTGTGGGGGCCGGGGCAGACAATCCCGCCCCGGCCGGGCTGGTCAGTGGCGGGCGAGTTCCGCGTCGGCGCGGACCCTGAGGGCCTCGCGGATGCCGGGTGCCTGCTCGGCCAGCTCGTCGCGTTTGGCGCCGAGCCGGAAGGCCCAGCCCTGGCGGCCCTGGAGGCTGGCCCGGTAGGCGTCGTATTCGGCGAGTGCCTCTTCGGTGGTCATGTCTTCTTCTCCTCTTCCGGGTCGGCCCCTCGCCGTCCCTCTGCTTATATTATGGCCTAGCATCTAGGCCACTGTCAAGTGGGTTGGGGGAAAAATATTCCACATCGACCGCGACCCCCATGCCGAGCAGCGCCGCCCGCGCGACGCCGATCGCACGGGAATGCACCGCATACGGGACGGTCCCGGCATCCGGACTCGCGTCCGCGTAGTCCCTCGGGCTGGCCCAGCGGGTCAGCGTGACGACCTGGCCGGGATGGCGTCCCGCATCGGCCACGGCACTGGCCACCGTGGCATCGATCCACGCCTCCAGCCGGTCGACCAGCGCCCACACATAGTCGGGGACGCCACGCGCCCCACGCTCATAGCGCTGATAGCTCGCCTCCGAGCCCGGGCCCTCGTAGCCGAGGGCCCGGGCCATGTCGGCCAGCGACGCCCCGGTCATCTCCCGGCGCGTCTTCAACTCCGCCGCGTCACTCATGCGGCCCCTTTCCCTGGTAGTGGCCCAGCCCCGGAGGGCCGGGCCGTATCGGTGTTGTCAGCAGAAACTCAGGGTGCCCTCCTCGCGCTTGCAGCGCGGGCACACATCACCAGCGATCCCCGACAGGTCGTATGCCAGGACCAGATTGCGGGAGTAGCGTCCGCACTCGTCGCAGGTGCCACCATGCTGGCTGGCGCTGTGCGAAGTCCGGGAGGCGGTCGAGGATGCCACGGTCGCGATCGACACGCCGTCGTCGCTGGTCCACAGGACCTTGCCGACCGTCGCGGACTTCGTCTCGCCGCTGCGCTTGGTGACGGTCACCGTCTCACCCGAGACGAGGCCGTGGCCCTTGATGCCCCAGGAGCCGCTGCGGAGCTTGGTCCAGGTGATCGTTGCGGTGGTGGTGGTCATGTCTTCTTCTCCTCTTCCAGGTCGGCCCCTCGCCGTCCCGATGTCTTAATTATGGCATAGATCCTAGGCCAGTGTCAAGCGGAATCCGCGGCTATTTTCCTCCGCGGGGGTAGCGCCTGCTCATCCATGCCGGGCCATGCCCGAGCGCCTCGCCGATCGACGCCGACGTGTACCCGGCGGCCTGCAACCGCCGCACCTCGGCGTCGAGGGCCTCGCCGGTCGCACGCCGCAGCGTTCCGACCTGATCGTCGTCGAGCTGGGGCACCGCCTCGGCCTGCCGCCGGCGGCCACGCCGCCACAACTCGCGCGCGCACTCATCGGAGCACGACTTGTCCCGGCCGGTGTAGGTGCGCCCGCACACCGGGCACGTCTTCTCCGCTGCCGGGCGGTGCAGATCCAGACGCCCATCAGTCGCGCCTTCGGCATGGATCGCCGACCCGGCCGGAGCACGGAATACGTCAGGGGTGCGCGCGTCGGCCGCCGCCTGCGGATCTCTCGCAGCCTCCAGCCGCCGCCACGCCGACGACCCGACCATCCCGGACGCCCGCTCGGACTGGCGCGCCGCATACGACAGCGCGGTCAGCGGCTGCGTGCGCTTGAGCCCGTGCGCCCGGCGGTAGTCGTCGGCCGTCATGTCGTGCGCCAGCCGCACGTGAGCGCCGACCGACACATACCAGCCGCCACACTCATGACACAGGGCAGCATCGTCGTGGCGCTCCAGGACGCCGTAGCGGCCGTGACCGTCCGGCTCGCCGACCTGCCGTCCCGCGACAGGGATCTCACCCGTGCGGCGCCACTGCTTGTAGTGCTGCATGCACCAGCCCCGGGCGACAGCTTTCTGCCCGCAGCCCGAGACGGTGCACAGCCCGGCAGTCATTTCCCGAGCACCCGCCGCACCGTCTGACGATTCACGCCAGCCTGCCGCGCGATCTCCATCTCCGGAACGCCAGTCTCGGACGCCGCAATGATCCCGCCCTGCACCGCCGCCATCGCCACCCGCTCCGCCGACCGCGCGAGATCCAGGGCCCGGCCCAGATCAGTCAGGCTCGTCTCCCGGAGCATCACCTGCATCGCCGCCGACAGCGCAGCATCCCACTCCGCACGATCCTCGACCTCGTCGGGAAACAGCCGGGTCACCTCATCGGCGTAGCCGGTGATCGCGCCCATCTGCCCCTCGGTCAGCGAGCCCAGGGCCTCGCCCAGCCACGCCTCAATCCCGGTGCGTCCGAAATTGTCCATGATGTGATCCTCTCGTGTGTGATGTGCCGGTCACCAGCCGAGGCGCTCGTTGACGCCGTCGAAGAACCCGGCTGTCTCGGCGTCGATGACCTCGACGATGCGAGTGGGGAAGATCAGCCGCTCGCCGAGCTGCGCGTCCAGCGGCTCGTCGTCGGACAGCTCGCCCTCCATGACCACGATGACCGGATCATCGCCGATCAGGACCGGAGCCTGCACGTAGTAGTCCATGAGGGACTCCAAATCGTCGCAGCAGGACACCCCGCGGCGGGCGCTCTCGTCGCTCATCGACATCCCGAACGACAGCCGCTCAGGGTCGAACAGACCATCGGTGCCATACTTGCGGTCCTGGATCCTGACGTAGGTGGCGGTCATCTCAAGGCTTCCTTCCCTCGCTCCATCTGTCTACGACTATACACCCGTGTATAGAGATAGACAAGTGGGAGGGGCGAGAAATCTCACCGACTTTCCGCCCTCACACCCCCGCGCACCAGCCACACTCAGGGAGCGAGAGGGAGGGCGGAGGCGACGTTTACCCGGTAAAAATCGGCCGAGACGAGCGCGGCGTCTCCCCTAGTCACGGGTTTACCCGGTAAACGGCACCCGGCGGCACGAACGGGCACAAAGAGGCACAAATTCGAGGGCAGCGCAGACTACTAACCAGACATCCACAAGGCGCGATACCAGCCTGACAAGCGGGTCGGGGCGACAGGACTCGAACCTGCGGTCTCCTGCTCCCAAAGCAGGCGCGCTAGCCACTACGCTACGCCCCGGATGGCGTCCCCAAGAGGACAGCCGGGCTCAAGTGTACTGGAGTCCCTTCGTCCCGGCGAACCACCCGGCACGCGAAACCGATGCTGGGCCAACGGCGCTCAGGCCTCGATCGACCCGTGATCCTCGTAGTCGGCGATCAGCTGCAGTCGGCGAGCATGACGCTGCTCACCGGTGAACTCCGTAGCCAGGAACACGCGAGCGATCTCGAGGCCCTCCTCGGGAGTCACGAACCTGCCGCCGAGGGCCAAGCAGTTCGCATTGTTGTGCTCCCGCCCGAGCTGGGCCAGCTCCGGGCGATCGGCGAGCACCGCCCGCACGCCCTTCACCTTGTTGGCCGCGATCTGCTCGCCATTGCCGGACCCACCGAGCACGATCCCGAGCACCCCCTGGTCGGCCTCCGCGATGACGGCCTCCGCGGTCGGGATGATGTACACGGGGTAGTCGTCATTCGCGTCGTAAGCCGCCGCGCCGTGGTCGACGACGTCGTGGCCGTCGGCGCGCAAGTGCTCGACAAGGTATTCCTTCAGTTCGAAAGCGGCATGGTCTGTTCCGATGTGAACACGCATGGTCTCATCGTTCCAGACCCCGCAACCCGCACGCGAGCGGTACCCCGAGATTCCGGGCGCGTCATCGCTCGTCGAGGGCGGCGGGCCCGCCGTCGAGCAGCGACCGGAAGCCCTCCACGTCCAGGACGGGACGGCCGAGTTTCTCGGCCTTGGCGGCCTTCGAGCCAGGATTGTCCCCCACGACCACGTAGTCGGTCTTCTTCGAGACCGACCCCGCGGCCTTGCCGCCCCGAGCGGTGATCGCGGCCTCAGCCTGCTCGCGGGTGAAGCCCTCCAGCGTGCCGGTCACGACCAGCGTCAGGCCCGTCAGCGTCTGGGGGACGATCTCGCCTGCCACACGATCGTCGGCCATGCGCACCCCTGCCGCGGTCCAGCGCTCCACGACCTCGACGTGCCACGGCTCCTCGAACCACTCCTTGACCGCCTCGGCGATGATCGTCCCCACCCCGTCGGTGGTGGCGAGTTCGTCCACGGACGCCGCGCGGATCGCGTCCATCGACCCGAACCGGGTCGCCAGCGCTCGCGCGGCCGTCGGGCCGACGTGTCTGACCGACAGCGCCACCAGGACGCGCCACAGCGGCTGGGACTTCGCCACCTCGAGGTTGGTGAGGAGCCGCTCCCCGTTGGCCGAGAGCACCCGGCCGTTCACCACCGCTTCCGGGGGGTCGTCCGGCTTCGGGTTGCGCGTGAAGAACGTCGTGCGGACGAGTTCGTCGGCCCTCAGATCAAACAGGCCGGCCTCATTGGTCAGTATCCCGCCCTCCAGCAAGGCCCGGGCCGCTTCCCAGCCGAGGGCCTCGATGTCGAAAGCCTGTCGCGAAGCCAGGGCGAACAGCCGCTCGGTCAGCTGCGCCGGGCACGAGCGCGTGTTCGGGCACCGGATGTCCTTGTCCGATTCCTTCTCGGGACGCAACAAAGCCCCGCAGGCGGGACAGCGCGTGGCCATGACGAACGCGCGCTCGGTGCCGTCGCGCAGTTCGACGACCGGTCCGAGGATCTCGGGGATGACGTCCCCCGCCTTGCGCAGCACCACGGTGTCGCCGATCAGGACGCCCTTGCGCTTGACCTCCCAGGCGTTGTGCAGGGTCGCCCGCGACACGGTCGAGCCCGCGACACGCACCGGTTCCATCACCGCGAACGGCGTCACGCGGCCCGTGCGACCCACGTTGACCTGGATGTCGAGCAGCTTCGTGTTCACCTGCTCCGGCGGATACTTGTACGCGATCGCCCAGCGGGGAGCTCGTGAGGTCGCCCCCAGCCGGGCCTGCTGCGACAGGTCGTCCACCTTGACCACGACGCCGTCGATCTCGTGTGACAGGTCGTGCCGGTGTTCGCCGTAGTGGGCGACAAAATCCAGCACCTGGCTCTCGGAGGTCAGCACCCGAACCGCCGTCGACACGGGCAACCCCCAGGCCGCGAGCCGCTCGTAGGCCTCCGACTGCCGGGTCGGCGTGAAACCCTCGTGGGCCCCGATGCCGTGGACGAGCATGTGCAGCGGGCGGGTCGCCGTCACCGCCGGGTTCTTCTGCCGCAGCGACCCGGCTGCCGCGTTGCGAGGGTTCGCGAACGGAGGCCTGCCCGACTCGACGAGCGAGGCATTCAGGTCGGCGAACGCGGAGATCGGGAAGAACACCTCCCCCCGTACCTCCACGAGGCTGGGCACGGTTTCACCAGCCAATCGGTGCGGGATGTCGGAGATGGTCGCGACGTTCGGGGTGATGTCCTCGCCCACGCGTCCGTCGCCACGGGTGGCACCGCTGGTCAGGCGACCTTGCTGGTAGACGAGGTCGACGGCCAGGCCGTCGATCTTCAGTTCGCACAGCCATTCGATCGGTTCGTCACCCAGGGCCCTGCGCGTCCGGGCCATCCACTCGCCGAGTTCCTCGGCGCTGAAGACATTGTCGAGGCTCAGCATGCGCTCGGTGTGGGTGACGGGGGCGAAGTCGGTCACCTGATGGGCGAACCCCACCTGCTGGGTCGGGCTCTCCGGGGTCCGCAACTGGGGGAACCGCGACTCCAGTGCCTGGAGCCGGTGCATCAGCTCGTCGTAGTCGGCGTCCGATATCGGAGATTCGTTCCGGCCCCCGTAGTAGGCGTCCTGCGCGTCGCGGATGCGGGTCGCGAGATCAGCCCACAGGTGCTGCTCGGCCAGTCCGGGCTCGGCCTGCCCGACGGCCGGGTCCGGAATGTCGGGTGCGTCTTCCACATCGTTCGGCATGGCATCCATAGTTGCAGCCCGGAGGCCTCAGCCAGGCCACCCAGCCGTTCGCCGGTGGCCGTGGCGAGCACCGCCCACGGGGTCAGACGGCGAACCTCGGAATCCACAAGGTGGCGTCGCGGGCGGCGCTGAAAGCGTCCATCACCTGCCGCTTCCCCAGTTGCTCGGGGCGGTTGACCAGCCAGTTGGCCACGTCGATCTGGTCGAGCACGGCCACGTCGTCCGGGAACTGCTCGACGACCAGCTTCCGGTCGTTGAACGGGACGATCACCCCGGTGACCCCGATCTCCCACTGCGCCGACATCGAGATCTTGCCGGCGCTACGACGTGCCTCCCCGCGGATCTCGGGGACGAAGGGCTGCTCCAGGCCGTCGACGAGGAAGCGATCGCCGGCGACATACAAGCGGGAACCCGGCAGATGCTTCGCGTTCAACAGGTACACGCCACCAGGGCCGATCGCCCAGTGGTCGAGTTCGGTGCCGTCGCCCACCTGCCGCGCCGACTGCAAGAACCCCCATCGCGGATCGAGACCCGACAGGCGGATGAGCTCCGCGGCCAGTTGCTCGTCCGGATCGACGATCGCCCGGCGCGCACGCCCCTCACGCCCCAGCAGCAACCGGTCGAGCAGCGCTCGCATGGGAGCGCTGCGCCGCGGATGCTCGCGCACCATGGGCACGCTCAGACCGGGCACGAGAAGACCGGGCTCTACCGCGTTGATGATCATGGCGCGACGAGGTGCTACCTGTAGGTGGACGGCGGTCTCCTCGTCGGCGACGAACCCGCGCCGCGCTCTCGTGAAAGCCATATCAGGCTCGGCACGCATCGCCACTGACATCCCCCGTCACCCCGTTTCGCTGGGTATCGCCATATGGTCGTACCCAGACTAGGAAGCCGTGAAGGGCCGACGCGAAACGCCACGCGGGCCGGGGCACGATTCACTGACAATTCTGCGCCCGGCCCGCAAACACCGCCTTTCGTGTGGTATTGGTCAGTCGAAGATCGGGTCCCGGTCGCGCGAGCGCTTGAGCTCGAAGAATCCATCGGCGGCCGTCACTTTCGACACCCCGTCGAACAGATCGCCCGCAGCCTCCCCCTTCGGTGCCGGCGAGATCACCGGGCCGAACATGGCCTTGCCGTTGAGGTGGATGACCGGGGTGCCGACGTCGTAGCCCACGGGGTCCATGCCCTCGTGGTGGGACGCGCGGACCTGCTCGTCCCACTGCCTGGCGGCGGCGCGGTCGGCGATCGACTCGTCGAGGCCGCACTCGCGCAGCGCCGCGCGCACCACCTCGATGTCGCCCACTGGCTCGCCGCCGGGGTGGTAGCGGGTGCCCAACGCGGTGTAGAAGGCCCGCAGGCCTTCCTGCCCGGCTGCCAACTCGACGCCGATCGCCGCGTTGACGCCGATCCAGCCCTTCTCGAGCAGGCGCTTGTACCCCTCGTCCAGGTCTCGGCCCTCGTTGAGCACCGAGAGGCTCATGACGTGGAACACCGTCCGGACCGGTCGCACGGTCTCCACCTCGAGCATCCATCGCGACGCCATCCACGCCCAGGGGCACAGGGGGTCGAACCAGAAGTCAACGATCTGCAAGTCTTCGCTCATAGCTCAAGCCAAGCAGATATATCCTCAAGTGGCGTGCCCCGGGGCTAGAGTTTGGTGCGCCGAGGGTGAACCCGTAACCTTGCACCCTCACCCGCCGCCCCACCGGTGCGTCGCGGCCCGGTGTTCGTTGGCACGGGTCCGCGCGAGCCGCATGACGATTGGAAGAGAACCATGACGACAACAGTGAACATCACTCGCGCAGAGGCGCAGCAGCGTTCACACCTCATCGTCAGCCATACGTGCCGGGTCACCGTCGACTTGACCGGCCGAGGTCTCGACGACAACCCGCTGGACGATCCGGATGCCACCTTCATCTCCACCAGCACCGTCAGATTCTCGAGCGGTACGGGGCAATCATGGCTCGACTTCATCGCCGACGAGTTGCTGGACGCCTGGCTCGACGGTGTGCAACTCCCGCGCGAAGCCCATGACGGTACTCGGCTCACACTCGACCTCGAGGAGGGCGAGCACCAGCTGACCGTCACCGGGCTGTGCCGCTACTCCCGCACCGGCGAGGGACTTCACCGGTTCGTCGATCCGGCCGACCAGAAGATCTACCTCTACACGCAGTTCGAGACCGCCGATGCCAGGCGCATGTACGCCTGCTTCGACCAGCCCGACCTCAAGGCGAGTTTCGAGCTGACCGTCGTGGCCCCGCAGGACTGGAAGATCTACTCGAATTCCCCGACGCCGACACCGACCCCGGGGCCCGACGGATTCGCGATGTGGGAATTCGCCGCCACACCGCCCATCGCGTCCTACATCACCGCGCTGGTGGCCGGCGAGTTCCATGTGCACTCGGGCACCGTGCACTCCGCCAAGGGCGACCTCGGCGCCGACCTCGTGTGTCGCGAGTCGATGGCACCCCATCTCGACATCGAGCGGATCCGGACCACGACGCAGCGGGGCTTCGAGGTCTATGAGCAGGCGTTCGGCCGGCCCTACCCGTTCGACAAGTACGACCAGCTGTTCCTGCCCGAGTACAACGCCGGGGCGATGGAGAACGCGGGCTGCGTGACCTTCCGGGACGAGTACCTCTTCCGGTCGCGCGTCACCGAGGCCGACTACGCCAAGCGCGACAACACGATCCTCCACGAGCTTGCCCACATGTGGTTCGGCGACCTCGTGACCATGCGCTGGTGGGACGATCTGTGGCTCAACGAGAGCTTCGCCGAGTGGGCCGCCTACTACTGCCAGGGCGAGATCGCCAAGCGCTACGACGGCGACGACCCGTGGACCAGCTTCGCCAACATGCGCAAGCTGTGGGCCTACCGGCAGGACCAGCTCCCGACCACGCACCCGATCGCGGCCGACATGGTCGATCTGGCCACCGTCGACCAGAGCTTCGACGGCATCACCTACGCCAAGGGCGCCAGCGTCCTCAAGCAACTGGTCGCCTACGTGGGCGAGCCGCAGTTCCTCGACGGCGTGCGGGCCTACTTCGACGCGCACGAATGGGGCAACACCCAGTTCTCCGACCTTCTCGGCGCCCTGGAGCAGGCCAGCGGGCGTGACCTGTCCGAGTTCTCCGCCCAATGGCTGGAGTCGACGGGTGTCAACCTCGTCCGGCCCGAGGTCGAGGTGGACGAGGAGGGCCGCTTCACCAAGTTCGATGTCATCCAGACCGGGGCCGGGGCCGACCCCGTCCTGCGCACCCACCGGATGGCCGTCAGCCAGTACGACCTGCACCCCGACGACCTGGTCTTCCGTGACTCCCACGAGATCGACATCAGCGGCGAGCGCACGACCGTGGAGGCCCTGGTCGGCCAGAAGCGGCCCGATCTCGTCCTGCTCAACGACCGCGACCTCAGCTACGTCAAGGTCAGGTTGGACGATCGGTCGCTGGCCACGGTCAAGGAGCACCTGGCCGACATCTCCGACCCCCTCGCCCGGGCCGTCGTCTGGACGAGTGCCTGGGACGCCTGGCGGGACGCGGAGATGTCGTCCGCCGATTACGTCGATCTCGTGTTGCGGGGGCTGCGCACCGAGGACGACCCCACGGCGATCCTCAACCAGCTCCGGCAGGCCCATCTCGCGGTCACCGGCTACAGCGCCCCCGAGCAGCGTCCGGCGCTGCGGGCCAAGCTGGTCGCGGGGCTGGCGGAACTGCTCAAGGGAGCCCGGCCCGGCTCCGACCTGCAGCTCGCGCTCGCCGACGCCATGATCGCGGCCGTCGACTCCCCTGCCGGCGCCGAGTTGCTCGCCGGCTGGCTCCGGGGTGAGGAAGTGCCGCCGGAGTTGCCCATCGACGCCGATCGGCGCTGGGGCATCATCACCTCGCTCGCCCGCCTCGGCATCATCGGCTCCGGCGAGATCGACGCCGAGGCCGCGCGCGACCAGACGATCTCGGGGGCCGAGTCCGCCGCGGGTGCCCGCGCCGCACTCGCCGACCCGGAGGCGAAAGCGGAAGCCTGGCGCCTGGCCACCGACGATCCCGACGTGCCCAACGGCACGCACCTCGCGGTCGCGGCCAACTTCTGGAAGTACGGCCAGGAGGAACTGCTGCGCGACTACCCGGACGCCTACCTGCGGCTGTGCGAACAGATCGCGGACTCGTCCGGTTCCTGGGCCCAGCGCGGCCACGTCGCCCGCCAGACCGCACTGCTCTACCTGTGGCCCACGATGCTCGCCGATCGCGAGTGGCTGGCCAAGGTGGACGAGTGGCGAGAGGGCCGGGAACTGCCCGAGCAGGTCAGCCGGGTGCTACGCGAGTCGTACGACAACGCCGAGCGCGCGCTCCGCGTGCAGGAGTTCGGCCTGACCTCCTCCGCCCCGGCACAGTCGAACTGAGGCCGGGCCGTTGACCGACTACATCATCCGCGGGGCACGCTCGGCGGACGGGCAGACGCGCGACCTGTTCGTCCACGACGGGGTGCTCGTCGACACACCGACGCCCTCGGCCAGAGTGGTGGACGCCGACGGCCTCGTCGTCCTGCCCGGGCTCGTCGATCTGCACACCCACCTGCGGGAACCGGGCTTCGAGTCGGCCGAGACCGTGGCCTCGGGAACCGAGTGCGCGGCACGCGGCGGGTTCACGGCCGTGTTCGCCATGGCAAACACCCTTCCGGTGACCGACTCGGTCGATCGTGCGCGTCACGTCGCCGAACTCGGTTGCCAAGCGGGCTTCGTCGAGGTGCATCCGATCGGGGCCATCACCGTGGGCCTCGGGGGCGAGCGTCTCGCTCCGATGGCAGACATGGCCGCGTCCGGGGTGAGCGTGTTCAGCGACGACGGCAAGTGTGTGATGGACGCCCAGCTGATGCGTGAAGCCCTGGAACAGGCGGCCGCCAGCGGTGCGGTCGTGGCCCAACACAGCCAGGACCACTCGCTGGCCGGGCCGCACGCCTGTGCGGACGAGCGCACCATCGCGGGCGATCTGGGCCTCCCCGGCTGGCCCTGGGCCGCCGAGTCCGTGATCATCGCCCGGGATGTACAACTGGCCGAGCTCACGGGAGCCAGGCTGCACTGCTGCCACGTCACCACCGCCGAGAGCCTCGAGGTCGTCCGCTGGGCCAAAGCACGGGGAATCCGGGTGACGGCCGAGGTCACCCCCCACCATCTGTTGCTCGACTCGTCGCTGCTGGGCGGGTTGGACACGACGTTCAAGGTCAACCCGCCGCTGCGCGGGGACGAGGACATCGAGGCCCTGCGCACGGGCCTGGCCGACGGGACGATCGACATCGTCGGAACCGACCACGCCCCCCATGACCCGACCGCCAAGTCCGGTGCCTTCCCGGACGCCAAACCCGGGATGCTGGGTCTGGAACAGGCGCTCGCGGTCGTCATCGAGACCATGGTGAACACCGGGCGTCTCGGTTGGGACGATGTTGCCCGCGTCCTGTCGGTCACACCGGCACACATCGGCGGCGCCTCTCAGCAGGGACGCCCTCTGGCCCCCGGCGAACCCGCCAACCTCGTGCTCGTCGATCCGGCCCGGCGCGGAGTCGTGGATCGCGACCGCACAGCCTCCCGCTCGCGCAACAACCCTTACCACGGGCTGGATCTGCCCGACCCGGTCGAGCTGACCATGTGCGCCGGACGCGTCACGTACTCCCGCTCCGACGGGTGATGGCTTTCCGGGGTGGGGTCAGAGTTCCCTGACCCCACCCATCGGCATGTCGAGGGTCGCTCAGGCCCTCGACGCCTCCAGCTCCTCGGCATGCTCCAGCACCGCGGCGACGACTCGATCGTCGTCCAACCCGAGCCACCCGCACACCCCGCGTACGGACGAGGCCAGGTCACCTGCCACCAAAGGCAGCACCGGGGCGGCACCGGCGTCGTCCACCGGCGCGCCGAGCCCGCGCAGGTGCAGCACCCAGCCCGCCACGGCACGGGTGGCCCCCTTCGCCACAATCCCCTGCCCCAGGAGCGCCTTGATCGTCGGCACGATGCGGATCGGCAACTTCTGCGACCCGTCCATCGCGATGCGCGCCAACTGGTCCTTCATCCGCGGGTTGCCGAAGCGCTCCAGCAGCGAGGCCCGGTAGGCGTCCAGTTCCTCGGCGGGAAGCGGCACCTGGGTGACGGCGTCGTCCCACCACTGTTCGACCCAGCCCCGCACACGCGGGTCGCTGATGGCCTCGTAGACGGTGGTGCGCCCGATGACGGACGCGCAGTAGGCCATCAGGGAGTGGGATCCGTTGAGCAGGTAGAGCTTGCGGAGCTCGTGCGGGACGATGTCGTCGACGAACGCGGCTCCCATCGACTCCCAGTGGGGGCGTCCCGCCTTGAACTCGCCGGCCAGCACCCATTCGGTGAACGGCTCGGTGACGACAAGACCCGGGTCCTCGATGCCGGTGGCGGCCTCGACGCGCTCACGGTCGTCGTCGGTCGCACGCGGCGTGATGCGATCGACCATGGTGGTGACGAAACCGACGTTGGCGTCGATCCAGTCGAGCAGAGTGGCATCGACGTACTCCGCGCCCTGCCGGATGACCCGCTCGGCCATCTCGCCGTTGTTGGGGATGTTGTCGCAGGGCACGAACGTGATCGGCCCAGCCTCCGCCTGCCTGCGCGCGAGCAGTCCGCGCACGAACTTCGCGGGCCCGGTGAAGACCGGCACGTCGAGGCGGCCGGCCCGCAGCTTGTCGAGGTCGGCGATCACGTCGGGGTTCCCGAGATCGAGGTTTCCGTCCTTGTCACGGCAGTACCCGGCCTCGGTGATGGTCGAGGTGACGATGGCAACGTTGGGGTCGGCGAACAGTTCGACCCAGCTGGTGATGTCGTGCGAACGGAACGTGGCGCTCACCGAACTGATCACCTCGACCTGGTCACCCTCGGCGTTCTTGATGACCAACTGGTACAGCCCGTCCTGGGCGTCCAGGGCATCGTCGCGGGGCGAGGGCCTCGGCACCAGGGTCGTGCGCCCCGGGAATCCCGCGATCCCCCACTCGTCCGCGTCGGACGCGTGCTCGGTGTACCAGGCCTGATGGGCACGGGTGAAGTTGCCGATGCCCAGATGGATGATGCGGATGGGCGCGGCGGGGCGTCCGTACTCGGCTCTGTTGAGGGTTGCACTCACAGCTTGAACACTTTCTTGGGATTGTCGACGACGAGCTTGCCGGCCTGCTCGATCGCCTCGTCCTCGTCCAGACGATGGACGGCGACGAGACCTGCCAGGTGCACCGCGTCGAGGCGTCGCATCATGTCGTGGCGGGCCGGGATCGAGCAGAACGCACGCGTGTCATCGATCATGCCAGACACGCGGCTGAACCCGCCCATCTCGGTGATCGCCTGCTTGAACCGCAGGATCGACTCGGGGGCGTCGATGAACCACCATGGGACGCCGATGTAGACCGACCGGTAGAACCCCGCCAGTGGGGCGATCTCGCGGCTGTACACATCCTCGTCGAGCGTGAAGATCACCAGGTTGAGGTTGGGATGGTTGCCGAAGGCGTTGAGCATCTCCCTCGTCGAACGCGTGACCTCGATGGCGTAGGGGATGTCGCAGCCGACGTCCTGCCCGTACTTCTCGAAGGTGGCCCGGTCGTGGTCGCGCAGCGCCCCCGGATGCAGGGTCATGGTGAGGCCGTCCTCGGTCGCCATGCGCACCTGGTCCATGAGCAGGTGGCGCCGCAGCGCCGTGGCTTCCTCCGGGGCGATGCCGCCGCCGCGCGCCTTGCCGAACAGGCGCTCCGCCTCCTGCGCGTCGAGGTACCCGGCCTCCAGGTCGGTCAGGCCATGGTCGGTGCTGACCGCACCGTGCTGCTTGAAGTAGGCACGCCGGCTCTCCAGCGCGGCGGTGAAGCCCGCGAGGGTGCCGGTGTCGATGCCGGTCACCTGGGCCAGTCGGTCGGCCCGCTCGTTCCAGTCGGCGCGATCGGGCTCCAGATACTTGTCGGGACGAAACGTCGGCGCCACCCGGTGCGTCGCCGAGAACGCCGCGTCCGCGGCCAGCTTCTCGTGATCGTGCAGGTCATCGCAGGGATCGTCGGTGGTCGCGATGAACTCGATCCTGAACTGGTCCATGAGGGCGCGCGGACGGTGGGTCTCGTCGTCGATCCAGGCCTGGATGGTGTCGTAGATCGCGTCCGCGGTCTCGGCACTGGGACGCTGCGTCACGCCGAACAGGCCGACGAGCTGATCGGTCAGCCAATAGCGCATCGCGGTGCCGTTGAAGTCGGACCAGTGCTCGCACAGCAGGCGGAAGGCGCGGCGGTTGTCGGCCTCGTCCATGTCCTCGCGTCCCACACCGAGTTCCGACAGTTCGGCACCGTTGGCGTGCAGCACTCGGTTGATGTAGTGGTCGGGGGTCAGCAGGAGCTTGGTCGGATTCTCGAACGACAGGTTGTCCGCGATCCAGGCCGGGGGCACGTGCCCGTGGGGAGAGATGATCGGAAGGTCACGGGTTTCGGCGTAGATCCGCCTCGCGATCCCGCGGACTTTGTCGTCCGCGGGGAAGAGGCGATCGTCGTGCATTGACAATTGGGCCATGGGGCCAATTCTGAGACAACGCCCCCGCAGCCGCTTCCCGGGTTGCCAGGAGTTGCCACGTCCGGCCCCCAGTGGACGCCACATCAGGGCCGACCGGCGCTAGCCTTGGGGCAACCGACTGCACCTGTCGCAGTCATGACCGCAGCCCCGGATGAGGAGTCCCATGTCCCTGCCCACCACCTGTCCGCCCAACATCGGCGGCCCCGGCTATCACATCGGGGACGAGGAGTTCGAGGGCTTCGTGGCCGACGCGATCGGCCAGGTGGACCTGGAGGGCAAGAGCCTGTGCCTGATCATCCCGGACGACACGCGCGGCTGCCCGATGCCGCGCATCCTGCACGCCGTCCACAAGGCCGTGATCGGCCGGGCGGCGAGCGTGACCGCGGTCATCGCGCTCGGGACGCACGAGTACATGGAACCGGACGAGATCGCCCTGTGGACCGCCGGCGACGCCAATGCCGACCTCGACGAGGTGTACCCCGGCATGCCGATCGTCAACCACCTGTGGAAGGACCCCGAACAGCTGGTCAGCGTCGGCACCATCTCCGCCGAGCGCATCCACGAGTTGTCCGGGGGGCGCCTGCGACAGGGCTCCGACGTGCTCATCAACCGCACGGTGGTGGACGCGGACGTGAAGATCATCGTCGGCCCGATCCTGCCCCACGAGGTCGTGGGCATCTCGGGCGGCAACAAGTACTTCATCCCCGGCTGCGCGGCGCACGATCTCATCGACATGACGCACTGGGTCGGCGCGCTCATCACCTCCGCCAAGATGATCGGCACCCCCGGCATCACACCCGTGCGGGCGATGATCAACGAGGGCGCCCACCTCATTCCCGGCGAGAAGTACTGCCTCGCCTTCGTGGTGAAGGCCTACAGCATGGACCTCGAGTCGGCCGCCTTCGGCAGCCCCGAGGACGCCTGGGCCAACCAGGCCCAGGTCACCGCACAGACCCACATCACCTACGTGGACGAGCCCTTCACCAATGTGATCGCTCAGATCCCCGAGCGCTACCACGACATCTGGACGGCTGCCAAGGGGTTCTACAAGACCGAGCCCGCGGTCGCCGACGGCGGCGAGGTGATCATCTACGCCCCGCACATCGACACCGTGTCCGAGGCTCACAAGGAGATCTACGAGATCGGCTACCACTGCCGCGACTACTTCGTGAAGCAGTGGGACACCTTCAAGGACGTGCCATGGGGTGTGCTGGCGCACTCGACGCACGCGCGCGGTGCGGGCACCTTCGACCCGGCGACGGGCGTGGAGGACTGCCGTCTGCGGGTGACGTTCGCCACCCGTATCCCACCCGAGGTGTGCGCGTCCATCAATGTCGGCTACCGCGACCCGGCGACCATTCCGGCCCTCATGGACGACCCGGCGTTCCACGTCGTCCGCGACGCGGGTGAGGTGCTCTTCCGCCTGGCATCGGAACGTCCCCAGCAGTGAGCGGGCCCGCCCCGTCCGGGCGGCCGGAAAAGCGATCGATCGATCCGACCGGGGGCTCAGGCCTTGGGAGCCGGTCCGGTCGACTCGCGGATGATGAGCCGCATCGGCAGTATGGACGGCTTTTCGGGGGTCGTCTCGGGAGGCTGGCGGTTCACCAGGGCGATGACGGTACGCGCCCCGCGTTCCCCCAGGAGACTCAACGGGGAGGCCACCGTCGTCAAACCCGGTGTGACCAGGTCGGACGCGAAGATGTTGTCGAAGCCGACCACCGACAGGTCACCGGGGATCGACAGCCCCTGTGCCTTGGCCGCACGCATGATCCCGATGCTGATGAGGTCGTTGTAACAGACCACGGCGGTCACACGGCGGTCGCGGATGTGCGGCAGGATGCCCATGCCGCCGCGAACCGTCGGCGGCGTCGGGCCGATCCGATGCTCCACCAGGTCGAGTTCGTAACAGCCCTCGCGGAATGCCCGCCATCGTGCGCCGTCCGACCAGGACGCCGTGGGGCCCGACACGTAGGCGACCTGCCGGTGCCCGAACTCCGCGAGATGCTCGAGCGCCCGGCGCATGCCGCGGGCCATGTCGGTGATGACGCAGGGCAGCCCGGGCACCAGGCGGTTGAGGACGACGGTCGGCGTCGACTTCGCCGCAGCGCGAAGGGCCGCGTCCGACAGCCTGGACGCGGCGATGATCATGCCGTCGAGCAGTGGCATCGTCCGCTCGAGGAGTTGCCGCTCGTAGTCGTCGGTCTCCTCGGAGTCCGAGAGCATCATCTGGTAGCCCTCGGCAACGGCGACGTGCTCGGCACCGCGGATGATGCTGAAGAAGTACGGATTCGTGATGTCGGTGAGCCCGATGCCCAGCATCTTCGACTGCCGGCCGACCTCCTCGCGCACGACGCGGGGGGCGCGATATCCCAGCTCCGTGGCCACCTGCTGGATGCGCGCGGCGGTTCGCGAACTCACCCGTCCGGGGCGCGAGAACGCCCGCGAGACGGTGGAGGGGCTCACTCCGGCAGCGGCGGCGACATCGTAGATCGTCGCTGGTTTGTCCGACACCGAAGGTTCTCCCACCCGACAAACTGTATCCGACCTCTCCCAGAGGGGGTCCGGTACCAACTGGCGAGCCCGCTTGACAAACCGCCCATTTTCGACGACTCGGGCTGTCGGCTCGCTCGATTGGCCGTAGCGTTGGAGGTCGGGGACACCACGGGGCCGAGCACAGGAGGAGCCGGATCAACACCCCGGGGCATCCACGGGCAGGCGTCCCCGAAGCCCCCGATCCCACCACGGTGGTGCACGAAGTAACCAACAGGGAGCACCTGCTCACCACACAACAAGGAGAATGAACCAATGTCAGATGAGAAGGCCAACATCGGCGTCGTCGGCATGGCGGTGATGGGCTCGAACCTGGCCCGGAACCTCGCCCACCACGGGTACGCGGTTGCCATCTACAACCGCACCTTCGCCAAGACCCAGGCGGTCATGGACGAGCACGGCAGCGAGGGAACGTTCATTCCTGGTGCGACCGTCGAGGAGTTCGTCGCCTCGATCGCGCACCCGCGGTCGATCATCCTCATGGTCAAGGCGGGCGCCGCCACCGACGCGACGATCGAGGAGCTGCTCCCCTACCTGGAACCGGGCGACATTATCGTGGACGCCGGCAACTCGTTCTTCCGCGACACCATCCGCCGCGAGAAGGAGATCTCGGAGAAGGGCTTCCACTTCGTCGGCACCGGCGTGTCCGGCGGCGAGTACGGCGCCCTGACCGGCCCGTCGATCATGCCCGGCGGCACCCCCGAGAGCTACACGGTGCTCGGGCCCATGCTGGAGGCGATCTCCGCGCACGTGGGCGACGAGCCCTGCTGCACCTGGATCGGCCCCAACGGTGCCGGACACTTCGTCAAGATGATCCACAACGGCATCGAATACTCCGACATGCAGGTGATCGGCGAGGCCTACGAACTCCTCAAGGCCGCGGGCATCGGCACCGACGAGGCCGCCGCGATCTTCAAGACGTGGAACCAGGGCGAACTGTCCAGCTACCTCATCGAGATCACAGCCGATCTCCTCCAGCAGGCCGATCCGCAGACCGGTGCCCCGCTGGTCGACGTCATCAAGGACCGCGCGGGCATGAAGGGCACCGGCACGTGGACCGTCACGACCGCCCTGGAGCTCGGCGTGCCCGTCAACGGGATCGCCGAGTCGGTCTTCGCACGCGCCGAATCGAGCCACGACGACCTGCGCAGGGTCGCCCAGACGAGCCTCCAGGGCCCCGACCGCACCCTGCAGGTGCCCGACAAGGACGCCTTCGTCGAGGACGTGCGCCGGGCGCTGTGGGCCTCCAAGGTCGTCGCCTACTCCCAGGGCTTCGACGAGATCCGCACCGGTGGGCAGGAGTTCGGCTGGAACATCAACGTCGCCGACTGCGCCAAGATCTGGCGTGACGGCTGCATCATCCGCGCGAAGCTCCTGGAGAACATCCGTCAGGAGTACTCGGCCAGCCCCGACCTCGTGTCGCTGATGTGCGCACCGTCCATCGCCCCGCAACTGGCCGACTACCAGGACGCGTGGCGTCGCGTCGTCGCGGCAGCGGCCCAGGCGGGAGTTCCCGCGCCGGTGTTCTCGAGCTCGCTGGCCTACTACGACATGGCACGTGCCCCGCGGAACAACGCCGCGGTCACCCAGGGCCTGCGCGACTACTTCGGATCGCACACCTACGAACGCGTCGACGCCGCCGGTCACTATCACCTCGAGTGGTCGGGTGATCGTTCGGAGATCAAGACCTCCGACAACTGAGATCAGCCCGGATCGGGGTGGATCGTCGGTCGAGTTCGACCCACGATCCACCCCGATCTTTTTTCCGGTCTCAGGTGCCGACGAGCAACGCCTCGAGCGCGGCACGCGCGGAGCCCGGAAGCAGACGCTTGCTCCCCTGCTCGTCGGCGCACACGAGCACCGATCGGGCCCGTGCGCAGACCGTGCCGTCGTCCGGATCGATGATCTCGGAGGTCAGGCTGATCGACGTCGATCCGAGCGCGAACGGAGCAGTGAGGACGCGGTGCGGTGTGAGCCGGTAGCGCAGCTGGGCGAGGTAGTCGATGTCCTGACGCGCGATCAACCACCTCACGGCATCCGGGTTGTCCATGCCGACACGGGCCATGGACGCGTCCGCCCGCGAGGTCATGTCGACGCGCCCGGCCAGCGCGAAATCGAGGAACCGGACGTTGTTGACGTGCCCGTAGCGATCGGGATCCGACCAGCGGGTGTACACGTCCAACGGTGTGCCCCGCCCGTTCAGCACAGGGGCCGCCAGGGGACGCAACGGTTCGGCGTCGACCCGCCACTCCGCGAGAAAGGCGTGCTCGTCAGCGGTCAGGCGGCGAGGTGTCTGCCGGACGAGGTCGAAGGGGCACATCGTGGTGCGCGCCTCGACGGCCGTCCTGCCCGATTGCTCCACCCGGTAGGCGACCGCGAACCGCGCCGCTCCGAGCTCACTGACCGCCACCTCGACCCGCAGAGGCTCGTTGTCGAACATGATCGGTGACCGGTAGGCGATCTGGTGACCGACCACCACACACCCGTTGTCGAGCAACGTGCCCGCCGGCCCCGGCAGCAGGAACCGCACGCGCGCCTCTTGCAGATACTCGGCCACCATCACGTTGTTGACGTGTCCCTGGGCGTCCAGGTCCGTCCACCGGATCTGGACCTCGGTGACGAATGGGGTCATTCACTCACCAGGTCGGAGGTCGACTCGTCGGCGTACATCGCCTCGATGACGTCCTCGTACTTCTGACGGACGGGTTCGCGGCGCACCTTGAGGTTCGGCGTGAGCGTCCCGTCGGCCAGGCTCAGTTCGTGATCGAGGATCGCGTAGCGCTTGATCTGTTCCCAGCGTTCGAGACGGCCGTTCACCCTGCGCATGAACCGGTCGATGGAGCGACGGATCTCGGGCAGCTGCGTCAGTTCCGCGTAGCCGAGCCCGGCCCTGTCGCGGCGCTCCGCCCATTTCTGGAGAGCCGCCGGATCGAGCGCGACCAGGGCGGTCACATACTTGCGGTCGTTGCCGATCGCCACCACCTGGCTCACATAGGGGATGTTCGCCATGACGGCGTTCTCCACCTTCTGCGGTGCCACGAACTTGCCGTTGGACGTCTTGAACAGATCGTTCTTGCGGTCGGTGATCGTCAGGAACCCGTCGGGGTCGAAGACGCCGATGTCACCGGTGTGGAACCACCCGTCCTCGAACGCCTCCGCGGAGTCCTCCGGCAGGTTGTGGTACCCACGCGCGATCGGCGGGCCCTTGACGAGCACCTCGCCGTCGTCGGCCAACCGGGTGTCGAGCCCCGGGATCACCGGGCCGACCGTCCCGAAGCGTGGTTCGTCGGGCAGGTTGAGGAAGGTGATGGCCGCCGTCTCGGTGGAACCGTAGCCCTCGATGATGGTGATGCCCGCGCTGTAGAACCACTGCTGTACCTGCCGCGACAGCTTCGCCGAGCCCGAGATCATGAACCGCATGCGCCCACCGAGTCTCGTCTTCAGCTTGCTGAACACGAGCCGGTCGGCCACGGCGTACTGCACCGCCAGCAGCCTGGGCAGCGGCTTGCCCGCCAGGCGATAGGGCCGCGAGTCACGGCCGATCTTGAACGCCCACCGCGAGACGCGTCCCTTGAAGCCGTTCTGCGGATACATCGTCATCACCGCGGCGCGCACCTTCTCGAAGATGCGCGGTACGCCGATGAAGACCGTCGGATGGGTCTCGCCCAGCCCCTGGACGATCCGATCGATGCGCCCGTCCAGCACCGCACGCATCCCGATAGCAAGCTGGCAAGCCACGATGCACCGCCCATAGACGTGGGCGAGAGGCAGCCACAGATAGATCACGTCGTCGGCGTCCACGAACCGCGAGTAGCGCATCGCAGCGCCCTCGTAGGTCCAGCTGCGGTGGGCCAGTTCCACGCCCTTGGGGCGCCCGGTCGTGCCCGAGGTGTAGATGAGGGTGGCCAGGCTGTCGGGCCGAATGCCGGCGATGGCATCGTCCAGGCAGGACGGGTTGGCGGCGAGATGCTCGCGCCCGAGGTCGCGCAGTCCCTGCCAGGTGACCACACGCCCGTCCGCAGGAGCGTCGGCGGGCCGGTCGTCGTCGAACACGATGATGTGGCTCAGCTGCCCGAGCATCTCGGGGATGCCCTGCAGCTTGGTCAGCTGCGCATTGTTCTCGACCACCGCCATGGCCGAACCCGAGTCGATGAGGATGTGGGCCTCGTCCTCCGCGTGGGTGTTGGGGTAGATCGTCGTGGTGGCGCCGGCGGCACAGGCGATGCCGAGGTCGGCCAGGATCCACTCCAGGCGGGTGGCCGAGGCTATCGCGACACGCTGTTCGGGACGCAGGCCGAGCGCGACGAGACCGGCCGCGACCTCGTCGACAGCCTCACGGATCTCACGCCAGGGCACGTCGCGCCATCCCTGGCCGTCGGGCACGGTGTAGGCGATCTTCTCCGGGCTGGCCGCCACCCGCTCACGAAACATCAGCGGGTAGTTCGGTGGGACGGACGCGAGAATGCGTTCGGCCACCTGCTGCGGCGTATCGGTCATGGCTCTCCTGTGCACGCTGATCACTCGCCCGCATACGGGGCCGAGCCGACGGCGGTCCACGGTGCCGGGCTCAGGCAGCATCCTAACCGCTACCCGGCGCTGGCCACTCCCTTCGAGTGGGGTACCCCCCTCGTTCATGCTTCAACCGTCTTCACTACACTATCCGTCATGTCGGACAAGGAACCACGGTGGCTCTCGGCGGAGCAGCAGACCGTGTGGCGGGACTGGCTCTCCGCGGTCGCCCGCATCAACGAGCAGCTCGATGCTGACCTGCGCCCACACAATCTCGATCTCAACGAATACGAAGTCCTCGTCGTCCTCTCCGAATCCCCTGATCACCAGGCGCGCATGTCGCAGCTGGCGGAGGCGTCCAACCAATCGCGGTCGCGGTTGACCCACACGGTGGGACGCATGGAGGCCGCCGGCCTCATCAAGCGCCAGACGGCTGCCGACGACAGGCGAGGCGTCGTGGCCCTGCTGACCACCAAGGGATTCGACCTGCTGAAGACGGCCGCTCCCGACCATGTCGAGTCCGTGCGGCGCGTGTTGGTCGACCGGATCGATCCGGCTGACTGGGAATCGCTCGGTCGTGCCATGAAGGCTGTGCTCGAGGGGGCGGAATCGTCCAGATGACGACCACGGTCACGACGTCGCAGACCCTGGCGTCCTTCCGGGATCTCCTGCCGGACGATTCCTGCCTCGACGAGTCCACGCTGGCGCGCGCCCTCTACTCGTCCGACGCATCGATCTATCGCGTGGTCCCGCAGGTCGTCGCCCGTCCCCGGTCGACCGACGAACTCATCACGGTGGTGCGGGCCGCGCTGAAGGCGGGTCTGCCGATCACCGGTAGAGGTGCCGGCACGTCCTGCGCGGGTAACGCCGTCGGGCCCGGGCTCGTCATCGACATGGGACGCTACCTCGGCCACGTGCTGTCGGTGGATGCCGAGGCCGGCACCGCAGTGGTCGAACCCGGTGTCGTCCAGAGCTCTCTGCAGGCGGCCGTCCAACCGCACGGCTGGCGCTACGGGCCCGATCCGTCCACCAGCAACCGCTGCACGATCGGCGGGATGATCGGGAACAACGCCTGCGGGCCGCGGGCCCTCGGCTACGGCCGAAGCGCCGACAACATCGTCGAACTGGAGGTCGTGACCGGCACAGGTGAGCTCGTCACGCTGCGTCCGGGCTTGCGGGGCGGGGTCTTCGATCAGCTGCGCACCCTCGTGGACGCCAACCTCGCGACGATACGCAAGGAGTTCGGGCAGTTCTCGCGACAGGTCTCGGGGTACAGCCTCGAGCACCTGCTCCCCGAGCACGGCTTCGACGTCGCGAGCTTCTTCGCGGGCACCGAGGGCACCCTGGGCATCATCACCAGGGCCACCGTCCGCCTCGTCCGGGACGCCCCGCTCAAGACCACCGTCGCCCTCGGCTACCCGACCATGGCCGACGGGGCCGATGCGATGCCCCGGCTGCTGCCGTTCAAGCCCACCGCCTGCGAGGGCATGGACCGGCGCCTGTCGAATGTCGTGGCGGAGCGGCTCGGCCCGCGGTCCGTGCCCGATCTTCCCGTCGGTGACGCCTGGCTGTTCATCGAGTTGGTGGGCGACGACGCGTCCGAGATCGCGGGACGCGCCCAGGGGCTCGTCGAGGCCTCCGGGGCCACCGAGGGGTGGGTCGTGGACGATCCGGCCCAGGCCGCGCGGCTGTGGGGCATCCGCAGCGACGCCGCGGGGCTCGCCGCCGTCGCGCTCGAGAAGCGCGCCCACGCGGGCTGGGAGGACTCAGCCGTTCCGCCCGCCCGGCTGGGCGCCTACCTTCGCGATTTCGAGGCCAACCTGGAGCGCTTCGGCCTGCACGGCCTGCCCTACGGGCACTTCGGCGACGGGTGCGTCCACTGCCGTATCGACTTTCCTCTGGACTCCGAGGGCGGCACCAAGGTGCTGCACGACTTCATGGTCGAGGCGGGCAAGCTCGCCGCGAAGTACGGCGGGTCGATGTCGGGCGAGCACGGGGACGGGCGCGCGCGCAGCGAGTTGTTGCCGCTGATGTACTCCCCCGGTGCGCTGCGTCTCTTCGGCGCGGTCAAACAGCTCTTTGACCCGGGCAATCTGCTCAACCCGGGCGTGCTCGTCGATCCCGATCCGCTCGCCGAGCGGGTGCGCATCGCCGACGCACGGTTGTCTCCGCTGTCACTGGCGGCACCCGGCTTCGCGAGCGACGTTCACCGGTGCACGGGCGTCGGCAAGTGTCTGGCGAACACCACTCGCTCGGGGGCGGTCATGTGCCCCAGTTTCCAGGCGACGCGCAACGAGAAGGACTCGACCCGCGGCCGGTCCCGCGTCCTGCAGGAGATGGTCAACGGAACGCTGGTCTCGGGGGGCTGGCGCTCGCCCGAGGTCGCTGAAGCGCTGGAGCTCTGCCTGGCGTGCAAGGGATGTCGCCATGACTGCCCCACGGGCACCGACATGGCCGCGTACAAGTCCCGCGTCCTCTACGAGCGCCACAAGGGACGCCCACGCCCGCTCTCGCACTACGCGCTCGGCTGGCTGCCGCGCTGGGGGCGGCTGCTGACGAAGCTTCGCCTCGGCTGGCTCGCCAACCTCGGCACCCAGACGCCGGGCCTCAAGCACGTGATCCGCGCCGTCGCCGGGGTCGACCAGCGGCGACCGATGCCACGGTTCCGGTCGGGTCGGGCGGCGAGTCACGAGCACGGCGAACGGCCGCGGACGTCGCCCACCCGCGGACCGGTCGCGGTATGGGTCGACTCGTTCACGGACGCGTTCGCCGGCGGGCAGCTCGCCGCCCTGGTGAAACTGCTCGTCAGTGTCGGGTACGACCCTCGCATCATCACACAGGACGCGTGCTGCGGCCTCACCTGGATCACGACCGGCCAACTCGACGGCGCACGGCGACAGCTGCGGCACGCCCTCGATGTGCTGACCCCGATCGCCACCGAGGGCATTCCGATCGTCGGCATGGAGCCGAGCTGCATGGCCGTGTGGCGCAGCGACGCCGCCGAACTGCTGCCGGACGACTCCCGCGTCCAGCTTGTCGCCGGGGGCATCCACACCCTGGCCGAGCTGCTCGGCTCGTTGGACGACTGGACGCCCCCGGACCTCGCCGGGCACACGATCGTGGCCCAGCCGCACTGCCACCACTCGTCGGTGCTCGGTTGGGACGCGGACGCCCGTCTGCTCGCCCGAACGGGCGCCGACGTCGTCACCCTGGGCGGCTGCTGCGGCCTGGCCGGCAACTTCGGCGTCGAGCGAGGTCACTACGAGGTGTCGGTGAAGGTGGCCGAGCACGACCTGCTGCCGGCGATCCGTGCCGCGGGGCCGGATGCGATTGTCCTGGCCGACGGGTTCAGCTGCCGCAAGCAGGTGGCCGATCTCGAGGGACGCCAGGCCATCACCCTGGCGCAGTTGCTCGCGTCCCACTACTGATTCTCTCCCTGCTGGTTCTCCCTCTGCCGATCCTCGCCGGACGACGCCCGATGTCGGTCGCGGGTGCGTCCTGCGGGTCAGCGCCCTGATTCCTGCACATCGACACGCCAGAGCAAGCGCTTTCCGTTGCCTGTTGAGGGTACTGGTGCGCATCCAGCAGGGTTGCCGTCGAGGACGCACCCTCGTCCCCGTCGGCCGTTCGCGTCCTGCCCGTCTCCGGCTTGACCTCCGGGTCCGGTCCGTCCATACTGTTCATATCGTCCATATACAGTATGAACATCAACAGTGCGGAGGGGGAGTCGATGGCGCTGCACGTGGTCCTGTCCACCTCGTCGGGCGTGCCCATCTACGAGCAGATCGAACAACAGGTGCGCGCCGCGATCCTGTCGGGTGAACTCGCCGAGGGCGAGGCGCTGCCGTCGATCCGCGGTCTGGCCCGAGACCTTCAGATCAGCGTGATCACCACCACCCGCGCCTACTCCGACCTCGCGCAACAGGGCTACGTCGCCAACGTGCCGGGGAAGGGAAGCTTCGTGCTTCCACGGAACACCGAGCTCATGCGTGAGCAGGTGCTCCGCCAGATCGAGGGCCACCTCTCGGACGCGGCCCACATGGCCCGGCTGGGCGGCGTGGACGACGCCGAACTCCACACAATGCTCGACCTCGTCCTCGGGTTGGGTGCGGACGATCAGGAGACATCCCATGAATGACACGGCGGTGCGCGTCGCGGGGCTCGAGAAGCACTACCCCACCTTCACCCTCGGCCCACTCGACCTGACCGTTCCCCGGGGCTTCGTCACCGGACTCGTCGGGGCGAACGGCTCCGGCAAGACCACAACGCTCAAGTCGATCCTCGGCATGGTACGACCCGATGCCGGACGCGTCGAAGCCCCTGGCCGCGACCGCATCGGCGTCGTCCTCGACACGCCCACCTACGTGCGGGAATGGCGGGCGCGCGAGGTCGGCCGGGCGCTGGCCACCTTCTACCCCACCTGGTCGGCAGCCCGATTCGGCAAGTTGCTGGACGAGTTCGGCATCCCCGGACAGACCAAGGTCAGTGCACTGTCGCGCGGGATGGGCATGAAGCTCCAGGTGGCCGTGGCGTTGTCCCACGAGACCGACCTGCTGGCGTTCGACGAGCCCACCAGCGGGCTGGACCCTCTGGCCCGCAGCGAGCTCATGGACCTCGTGGCCGACTACATGACCGACGAAACACACTCGGTGCTCTTCAGCACCCACATCACCACCGATCTCGATCGCATCGCCGACTACGTCGTCGTGCTCGACAAGGGGCGGGTCGCGGCGGCAATGCCCCGGGACGAGCTCATCGGCAGCTACCGCATCGTCCGCGGGGGCGCCGATCCCCTGCCCGACGACCTGCGCCCGGTGGCCCTGGGACTGCGCAGCCACCAGACCGGCTGGGATGCCCTGCTGCCCGCCGACCGGGCCACGGCTCTCGGACGCACCGCCGTGGTCGAGCCACCCACCCTCGACGACATCGTCGTCCGATTCGCCAAAGGACACTGACATGGACCACGCCATCCCCAACCTCGTCGGCCTCAACATCAGGACGCTGCGCCCCATGGCCCGCATCGTCATCCTGTTCGTCGTGATCGCGGCACTCATGATCGCCGCCACCCGCGACACCAGCATGGCCTGGACCTTCGTGCTCATGCTTCCCCTCGTGCTGGCCCTGCGCATCATGCCGAACGAGGGAAACACCGCAGTGACCAGGCTGTTCGGCACCCTGCCGGTGACCCGGGACCAGACGGTCGTGGCCCAGTTCATCACAATGGGCCTGCTGTGCCTCATCGCCGTCGTCCTCCCGCTACCGTTGGGAGCCATCGGACGATCCCCGCTCCCCATCGAGGTCTCCGCCCTGATGGGAGGGGCTCTCGGCGCCGCCCTGGCGCTCACCCTGGCGATCACCGCACCGTTCGCATACCACGGCGGATTCGGGCCGTTCGCGATGTACGCGCCCATGATGGTGTTCGCCGCCGGCGCAGCCGTAGTCGTCGCGGTCGGCAACGTCGATGCACTCCCCCGTGTCCTGGATACGGTCATGCGCCACGCCTGGCCGACCGCGGCGCTACTGGTCATCGGCGGGGTGGTGGCGCTGACGATCTCATGCCTGATCTCGTGCAGAGTCTTCGCCCGACGGGATCTGTGAACCGGAACACTGCTTGTGCGGTTCGAGGAAGACCGCAGCACGAAGCGCCCGGGCCAACCCGCGCGGTACCGCTCTCAAACTGCCGGAGTTGTGCGACTGCCCCGAGTCCGCTGACAAGCGAGTACACGCTTTGATGGAGCCAGAGCCTCCACCAGACCAGACGTGTCTTCCAGACTTGAAGTTCAACCGGTATGGAGACACATCCGACACAAACAGGAAGGGCTCGGCGGCCCTGCGTGCCGTGCCTCGGTGACGCGTTCACGGCGTATTGGGGTTGATCGTGGGTCATACTCGACCCACGATCAACCCCAATACCGTCTCCGGCTACCGGCGTGCGACCGGGGCAACAGCCGATCGCCGGGGAGAGTGGCCGACGCCCGTCCCCGGGACCTTGCGCGCCAAGCGGGGACTCGGGCCACCTATCTGGTCGTGGTCAGGGCCGCACAAGACGACGATCCACGATGACCGCAGCTGCGATGGGCGCCAACGCGACGACCCGGACCGGCCACGGACTCCCCTTTCGAACAAGGCGTTCATATGCCCATCAGGACCACCGTGTTCGCATGTCTCGCGGCTTTCATGATCGGCATACTCGGAACTCCCAACACGCAGCCCGAGTCTCCGGGCTCCACCCGGCCCGCCGACATCTGCTGGTTCTGGCCCAGCGCACCGGGCTGCCCGAAAGCCTAGTGAACCTGCTCCGAGCCCGCGGACGCGGCGCGATATCCCCCGCTCAGTCCCGGGTGAGCCTCCGGTGCTTGCTGGCGTGCGGACGGGCCGCGTCCTCACCGAGCCGGGCGATCTTGTTCTGCTCGTAGTCGGCGTAGTTGCCCTCGAACCAGAACCACTGCGGCGAATCGCCGTCCTCGCCCTCACCCTCCCAGGCGAGGATGTGGGTGGCCACCCGGTCGAGGAACCAGCGATCGTGGGAGATCACCACGGCGCAGCCTGGGAACTCCAGCAGCGCGTCCTCAAGGCTCTGCAGGGTCTCGACATCGAGGTCGTTGGTCGGTTCGTCCAGGAGCAGGAGGTTGCCGCCCTGCTTCAGGGTGAGCGCGAGGTTCAGTCGGTTGCGCTCGCCACCCGACAGCACACCCGAGGGCTTCTGCTGATCGGGGCCCTTGAAGCCGAAGGACGCGACGTATGCACGGCTGGGCACCTCGAAACTGCCCACCTTGATGAAGTCGAGACCGTCGCTGACGACCTCCCACACGTTGCTGTCGGGATCGAGGCCGGCACGGCCCTGATCGACGTAGCTGATCTTCACGGTCTCACCCAGCCGGATGGAACCCGCGTCGGGCTCCTCCTGCCCGACGATCATCTTGAACAGCGTCGACTTTCCAACCCCGTTGGGGCCGATGATGCCGACGATGCCCGCCCGAGGCAAGTCGAAGGACAACCCGTCGAAGAGGACGCGGTCATCGAAGCCCTTGTGCAGGTCCGCGGCCTCCAGCACCAGGCTGCCCAGGCGGGGGCCCGGCGGGATGTTGATCTCGCTCGTGTCGAGCTTGCGATCGCGCTCCGCCTCGGCGGCAAGTTCCTCGTACCGTGCGAGACGTGCCTTGTTCTTCGCCTGCCGAGCTTTGGGACTCGACCTCACCCACTCGAGCTCCCGCTCGAGGATCTTGGCACGCTTGGCGTCCCTCTGTCCCTCGATGGACAGGCGCTTACGCTTGGTCTCCAGGTACGTGGAGTAGTTGCCCTCGTAAGGGTAGAGGCGCCCGCGGTCGACCTCACAGATCCAGCCGACCACGTGATCGAGGAAGTACCGGTCGTGCGTGACACACAGCACGGCACCCGGGTAGTTCTTCAAATGGCCCTCGAGCCAGTTCACGCTCTCGGCATCCAGGTGGTTGGTCGGCTCGTCCAGCAGCAGCAGGTCGGGCTGCTCGAGCAGGAGCTTGCACAAGGCCACACGGCGGCGCTCGCCGCCGGACAGCACGTTCACGGGGGTGTCACCGGGTGGGCACTGCAGCGCGTCCATGGCCTGCGCGAGCTGGGAGTCGACGTCCCAGGCGTTGCGGTGGTCGAGCTCGGTCTGCAACTCCCCCATCTCTGCCAGCAGGGTGTCGAAGTCCGCATCCGGATCGGCCATGGCCTCCGACACCTCGTTGAACCTGGTGAGCAGCGCCTTGGTCTCGGCGACCGCCTCCTCCACGTTCTCGAGCACGGTCTTGTCCTCGGTCAGCGGAGGCTCCTGCAGAAGGATGCCGACCGACGCGCCCTTCGCCAGCATCGCGTCGCCGTTGTTGATCGGCTCGATTCCGGCCATCACCTTGAGCAGCGTCGACTTGCCGGCTCCGTTGGGACCTACCACGCCGATCTTGGCGTCCGGCAGGAAGGACAGGGTGACGTTGTCGAGAATCACCTTGTCGCCGATCGTCTTGCGGACGTTGTGCATGGTGTAGATGTACTCGGCCATGGCGGCGTGCGTGTCCTCTTCGTTCGCAGGCGGAAACCCCGGGATCACCGGGCGGTCGTGGGATGCGGGGTGGCGACCTCCACCATTATGCCGCACCTCCCGAGCGCCTTCTTCCGCCCTGTCAGCCGGCCAGCCGCTCCTCCATCTCTCCCTGCGTCTCCGCGGGGTCGGGCTGCTGCCATCGGTCGTCCTGCTCGGCCGGTTCGGGGCGCGGCACCTGACTGCGCGTGAACCGGGTGGTCCCCCGGCCCAGATCGTGCCCGATGGAGGATGCCTCGACGACCAGTCGCTCGTGTCGGGTGTCGTCGGTCGTCCACGTCTGGGTGCGTAGCCTGCCGGTGACGATCACGGGGTCTCCCTTACCCAGGCTTGCCGACACGTTGTCGGCAAGGCGATTGGTGCATACGACAGTCACCCACGTGGTGGTGCCGTCGACCCAGTCGTTGCCACGGCGGTAGCGGGGCGTGCACGCGAGCCGGAACTCGGCGCGGGTGAAGATCTCGGAGTTCTTCTGCTCGAATGTCTTGCGATCGACCTCGGTGCCGAGGTTTCCGGTGAGTGTGATGAGCGCGTCCATGTGGGACTCCTTTCGGTCGTCCGAATCATGGGTGTGTCGCAGGCGTGCGCGTCAGATTCGTTCCACCTGTGGAAAACTCCACCGGCCCCTCAGCCGATCGCCTTCGTCACCTCGTCGCGCGCAGTGGTGAACCGCTTGAGTTCCAGATTCACCGGCCCGACCACGAGTTCGTCGGCGACCCTGGCCACCGACCGCGTGAGCACACGCTCGGCGCGTGCGGCCCTCGACCGGGCGCCCAGTTCGACGCCGACTCGCGCCACCAGCCCGACCAGCACGCCTGCCGCCACCCCACCCAGCAGAAGCACGGTCGGCAGAGGCAGACGTCCGACCGCGACGCGGGGGATCGTGGGCAACTGCAGGTAGGCCAGCACCACATCGGCCAGCAACCACAGGCCGCCGACGAGTGCCACCACGAAGATGATCCACTGGACGACACTGACCGCCCGCCACCAGCCGAGCCCCTGATCCATCCCGAGGTCTGTGGTGGCCACGGCCCGATCGAGGCGATCGGGCAGATCACCCCGGCGTGAGGTCGTGGTTTCCCGCACCGCACGCGCCCACGAGTCCGGCAGGCCCTGGGAAGCCGCCCCCGCCACGTCCCGCAGGGCGGAGTCGACGCGAGCCATCTGTACCCCGCCCGCGGAAGGAAGACTCGTCCGTTGTACGGTGACCGGCTCCGGCTCGAGCGCCCGTCTCGAGCGCCCGCGCCCCGAACCGCCCCGATCGAGGTGCAGCAGTCTCAGCGGGTCGGGCCGGAACCTGCCCAACCATGCGATCACGGGCCAACCGGTCGCGATCGACCCGCGATGCCGCGTCGCCTTGAGCACCGCCTCCTGGACCATGTCCACTCCGGCAGCCACTGCCAGCGAGTCGCTCAGCTGCCGGACGCGCGCGTCCGGTACCTGCTCGGGCACGCGTCCGTCGCCGAGCGTCGCCCGAAGCCGGCGTCCCGCACCCACGACATCGGCGGTGAGCCGCTGCGCAGCCACCTGTTTGTCCCTCACCGACGCGGCGATGGTCTTCCGCAGTGCCTCGACGCCCATGCCCGTGAGCGCGGATGCGGCCACGCAGGGAGTCGCGGACAATCCCTCGGAGTCCAGCAGCCGCCGCAGGTCACGCATCGTCGTGCGCAACTGGTCGGGAGTCAGCCGGTCGGCCTGATTCAGCACGACCAGCATCACGTCGGCGTGATCGGCGAGAGGCTTCAGGTAGTTGTTGTGCAGAGCGGCATCCGCGTACTTCTGGGGATCGACCACCCACACGAACATGTCGACCAGCCGAACGAGCCGGTCGACCTCGGCGCGGTGGGTGAGTTCGGTCGAGTCGTGATCCGGCAGATCCATGAGGAGCAGCCCGTTGAACGCGGAATCGTCGCCTCGTACGACGTGACGACGCGGCACGTCCAACCAGTCGAGCAGCTTGTTCGGCAGTTCGGTGCCCCAGTACGCGGCCATCGACCTGCTCGTCGTCGGGCGTCGCAGCCCGGTCTCGGCGAGCCTGGTGCCCGAGATCGCGTTGAACAGGCTCGACTTGCCCGAGCCTGTGGCTCCCGCCAGTGCGATCACCGTGTCGCCGCCCGCGAAGGCCAGGCGGGCATCCGCCTGCTGCGTCACGCGCCGAGCCTCGGCCACGGCAACGTCGTCGACGCGCCCCTCGGCCAGGTCCGCGGCCGCAGCCAGGCTGTGCACACGCATGGCAAGGTTGGACGCCGGGTCACGTTTGGCCATCAGCTCATCCTCGCTCTTCTTCGTCGTTCACCAGCTCCGCTTCCACGTACTCCGCGCCTTGTGCATCGGCCACGGAGTTGAGCTGGACCCTCGTCTGCGGTGCCGCCAGCTGAGGGGGTTCCTCGCGCCCCACGAGCTCGGGCCGAGTGCCCGCGCCCCCCGAGGACGCACCGGGCGCCGAGGCGAGATGCGCCGCCTCCACGCCCGCTATCGCCGAGCGAAGGACAACCGCCTGCTCGCGGTCGATGGGCAGCGCATCAAGTGCACGAGAATACCGGACGAGCTCGGAGGCCATGAGCCCCTCGACCCGGGCGTCGAGCTCGCTCTTGGCGGTCCTCGCGAGGCGGCGCACCGCTTCGTCCCCGAAGACCGACTCCAGCAAGCGCTGCGCGAGCACCGACGTGCCGATCGCCACCCCGCCCTCGGCTCCTGTGAGCCCACCGGTCTGGAAGAAGATGACGAGCATCAGCGCCGCGCCCAGTCCGTTGACGCCATATGCCGCGATGCGTGCCGCCGAGCGCTTTCCTTTGCCCTCTTCCCCGACGAGGTGCAGCACATCGGACTGCCATTCGCGGATCGTCCGCGCGGCGGCCTCGGCGAACACCTCGCTCGGCCGGGTCAACTCGGGGTGCGTGCGCAGGATCTGGCGTCCGGCGGGATTCCCCTGCCAGGCGGAGGTCGCTCGTTCGGCCGCAGCGGTGCCCTCTTCGAGGATGAGAGCCTCCAGCCCGCCGGCCGCCGCCACACCCACCTGCTCCCCACGCTGGACGCTGCCGGTGAGAAAGCCCTGGATCCGATCGCGTATCCGGCTCACCTGGCTGTCCAGAGAGCGCAGGAGATCGCTCGAGCCCACGTAGTCGTGCCAACGCGACAGCACCTCACCGCGTAGAAGGGTGCCGTCGGCCGACTGCACCGACACGGCCCGGCTGGCCTCGGCGAACGACTTGGTCGCGTCGCTCGCCAACTGATCACGCACGTCGGCCTGTGCGTCCACGGCGTCGGCGACCTGTGGTGCACGCCCGGCCACCGACGAGACGGCCCCGTCGAGAGTCCGCAGGACGACCCTCTCCCTGGCGCTCTTGTCGGCGGCGAGGGTCGCAAGATAGGTACGGATGGCCGCGACCGCCGCGTCCGGCAGCAGGCCCAGATCATCGACGACGGTCTCGGGCACCGCGAACAGCGGGGCCTCCGCGAGCCCCCGCTCGGTCATCATCTTCCCGAGATCCGTCGGGACGACGCCCACCGCGGCGGGCGGGACACGATCGAGGACGACCGCGACCGAGGCGCCACGATCGGCGGCGGTCTGCAGGAACTCCCACGGCACCGCGTCCGCATAGCGCGCGGCCGAAGTGATGAACAGCCACAGATCGGCGGCATCCAGCAGCTGGCTGGCCAGGGCGCGGTTCTCCTCCACGACCGAGTCGATGTCGGGTGCGTCCAGAATCGCCAGGCCAGGAGGCAGGGTCGGCTCGGCGACAAGGTGAAGCGCCTGGTCGGCGTTGCTGGCCACCCGCGAGCGCACCAGACCCGGCAGGATCCGGTCGTTCGCGAACCACCGCTCGTCCTCGGGGTTGTGAACCAGGACAGGTGATCTGGTCGTGGGCCGGATCACCCCGGGTTGGGAGACCACCCGGCCGATGAGCGAGTTGACCAACGTCGACTTCCCGGCTCCGGTCGAGCCCCCGACCACCGCCAGCAGAGGAGCGTCCAGGTCGACCAGGCGTGGAAGGACGTAGTCGTCCAACTGGGCGACGATCTGACGCGCGGACGCGGTCGCCTGCGCCGCGTCCGGGAGATCCAGCGGAAGCCGCACATCGTCGAGAGCCGAGCGTAGAGCCGTCAGCGAACCGGCCAGATCCATGGGCTCACCCCTCCCGTCGCGCTGCCCCTCTTGTCACACTCTGGCACCTTGACCCCACTCGAGGCACCATCCCCGCCGGTGAGGCGCCATCAACGGGTGGGAGCCGGCCAGTTTCCGGCCCCGACAGGCGTCGCGGACTGAGGCGGAGGCGCCCACTGCCCGTTCTTCTCCCGCCGTGCGGTCCGGACCTGGCGCCGACGCTCACGGAACGCGGCCCAACGCTGACCCCACTCCGGCGGGACGATGCGCAGTCCCTCGTTGCGGTCGAGGCCCCAGACCCGGGCGGCGTCGACGTCGAGGATGAGCTCACGCTCGCGCTCCACCGCCATCGCGTCGATCGTCCCGCGCAACTCGGCGTCCCTCACATAGGCCAGTTCCGTCAGGTCGCGCTGCAGACGCAACGTGTTCGCCAGCACCCGCGGCCCACGCAGGGACGCCGCCAGGGTGAGACGCCAGCGGCCGAAGAAGCTGCTGAACACCTTCGGGTCGTCCGGGGTCAGCCACCCCGCCTGGACGAACTCGGAAAGCCTGGCCCCGATGGTACGGACCTGGTGAACATAGCGGAAGCCCAAGTAGACCAGGATGGCCGCGACCGCGACCCAGCCACCGATCAGAAGGGGCGCGATGCTGTCGGACATCGAGGACAGCCCGTTGAACGCCATGTGCCCGAAGGCCGCCGTCAGGTATCCGGCGGCGGGCGCGAGGACCCGCACGAGCTTGCTGCGGTTAACGATCGCCACGGTCATCCCCAGCGCGGTCATGGAGGTGAACAGCGGATGCCCGAACGACAGCACCACACCTCGCAGGCTGACGATGCTGGAGAGTTCCTGATCGGGATCCACCTGGTAGATCGTGCTCGCGTACAGGAAGGTACGGAGGTAGTAGACGACGTTCTCGGTGAACGCGAAGCCGACCGCCGACAGTCCCGCCAGCGTGAATACCTGATGGACGCCCACCATGCGCCGCCGCATGAGGATCGCCAGGAAGAACAGGATGGTCGCCTTGGCGGCCTCTTCGACGAACGGTGCCGAGAAGATGGCCGCCCGGGTGCCCTGTGCGGCGTCGACCGGCCCCTCGGCGCGCATGAGTTCCCCGGCCCAGGTGTTGAGGTGCAGCGAGATGAGGACGGCCATGCATGCGCCCCAGCCGAGCGCCAGCAGCTTCATCGTCCAGGTGGTCGGGCGCAGTCGATCGATGAGGACGAACAGCACCACGTAGGCCAGCAGGGTCAACGCGGCCGGCCGGATCACGATGCCGTACGCCTCGTTGACCTGCGCCCAGGTGAGGATCGTGGGCTGCCCGTAAGCGTCCTGGGTGACCGCGGCGACTTCCTGGATGACGCCGCTGCCGATCGTCCGGTAGACGCTGAACAGCGCCAGCGTGTACACCATGACCAGCACGATCGTCGCCCACACGTAGTGGGGGTAGCGATCGAGCACTCCCCGGCGCTGACCGACACGGGCCAGCAGACCGTTGCGCCGCCGCCGGTACCGGGACGCGTGATCGAGCCCGGCCTGCCCCAGACCCTCAGGAGCCTTCGTGACGCGATCCGCGGCGCCACGACCGGTCGCACGGACGGGTGCCGCCGAGGCCGGTGGGCGCCAGGTGTTGGCGTCAGCAGTCATGGCCGCAAGACTACCGCGCCCCACTGGCAGGAATCCGTTCCTCGGTCGCGGCGGGAACCGCCACGGGGTTCAATGGATACGAGACGGGCGACTGGGACGAGCGCTCGCCGGAAAGGCCGGACCGTGATCCAGACCGACGCCGCCAGCACTAGCAGGACGATCCTCGAGGTGCGAGACCTGCGCAAGAACTTCGGCGACGAGCAGGTGCTGCGAGGCATCGACACCCGCGTGGCAGAGGGTGAGGTGGTGTGCGTGATCGGCCCGTCGGGCTCGGGCAAGTCGACGTTCCTGCGGTGCCTCAACCGACTGGAGGTGCCCACCAGCGGCCAGGTGCTTCTCGACGGACGCGACATCGGTGCCGCGAACGTCGATCTCCCCACGATCCGCCAGGCGATCGGCATGGTGTTCCAGCACCTGTTCCTGTTCCCGAACCTGACCGTCGCCGAGAACATCATGCTCGCGCCCGTGGAGCTGAAACGCATGACCAGGGACGAGGCCCGGCGCACCGCCGAGGATCTGCTGGTGCGCGTCCATCTGGCCGACAAGGCCGATCACCGACCGGCCGATCTGTCGGGTGGGCAGCAGCAACGAGTCGCCATCGCCCGGGCGCTGGCCCTGGAGCCGCAGGTGATGCTGTTCGACGAGGCCACCAGCGCCCTGGACCCCGCGATGGCCGGCGAGGTGCTCGACACCGTCAAGGAACTGGCCCACCAGGGCATGACGATGATCCTCGTGACGCACGAGATGGGGTTCGCCCGCGAGGTCAGCGACCGCGTGCTCTTCTTGGCCGGCGGCGTCATCGTCGAGGAGGGCACACCGGCCCAGGTGCTGGAAAGACCCGTGCAGGCGCGGACCAGGGACTTCTTGTCCAAGGTGCTGTGAACGCTCGGGGATTCCCGCGACCGCCTCACCGGGCGACCCGGTCACCGTCCATCAGGTGGACGAGCCAGTTCCTCGCGTCGCCGTCCAGCTTGGTGCCGATCAGGGCGTAGCGGCGTGGGACGCCGCCGAGCCCGCCGCCCGGGCGACCGTGGAGGGTCACGATGACCTCCTCGCCGTCACGCCATTTCTCGAGGTCGTAGGTGCCCGCGTCCCAGATCGTCACCCGTCCCGCGCCGTACTGGCCGTCCGGGATGACGCCCTCGAAGGAGCCGTACTCGACGGGATGGTCCTCGGTCTGCACCGCGAGGTGATTGTCGCCGGGATCGAGCGGCAGGCCCTTGGGCAGTGCCCACGACACCAGGACGCCCGCGTGCTCCAACCGGAAGTCCCAGTGGAGACGCCGGGCGTGGTGCTCCTGAACGACGAAGACAGGTGTCACGTGTGAGCCAGGCGTCTCCCCTGCGACCGGGACGGGCTCCGGGGTGCGGGCGGCGTCCCGCTTCGAGCGATAGGCGGCCAGACGGTCCCGGCTGAAGGCCCCGTCCGGCAGGAGCACTGCCATCGGGTCCCCGATGGTGTTCAGTCGCTCGATCACCTCGGGGAACTCGAGTTGTGCCAGACCGGGGCGCAGTTCCTCCCACGTGCGGGGCGCGGCGACCGTGGGATGGTGACGCCCGCGCAACGAGTAGGGCGCGATCGTCGTCTTGCTGCCGTTGTTCTGGCTCCAGTCGACGAGCACCTTGCCGACTCGCAGTGCCTTGGTCATCGTGCTGGTCACCAGGTCGGGACGGGCGGCCTCGAGCGCTCCGGCGAGTTCGCGGGCGACCTCGGTCGCCTGCGCGGCGGTCTGTGTGCCGCCGAGGCCGGCATAGATGTGTATCCCCTTGCTGCCGCTGGTGACCGGAACACTCACGAGCCCCATGCCGTCGAGGATCTCGTGGGCGAGGTGAGCCGTCTCCACGCACTCGGGCAGCGCCGCACCCTCGCCTGGGTCCAGATCCAGTACCAGCCGATCGGGGTTGTGGACGCCACCGCGCGGACCAAAGCGCCACTGTGGGGTATGGATCTCGAGCGCGGCCAACTGAGCCAGCCAGACGAGTGTGGCCGCGTCGTCCACCAGCGGGTAGGTCGACGTGCCGTCCTTGTGCTCGATCGGGCGCGTGTGAACCCACTCGGGGGTGGCACCGGGCTCCAGGTTCTTGTGGAAGAACACTTCGCCGGGGCGCTCCGCCGTCCCCACGCCGTTCACCCACCGTTTGCGCGTCGCCGGTCTGCCGTGTGCATGGGGGACGAACCACGGCGCCACTCCGCGGTAGTAGGCGATGACCTCACCCTTGGTGGTGCCCGTGGCCGGGTACATCACCTTGTCGAGGTTCGTCACCTCGATGAGCCGACCGTCCACCTCCACCTGTGTGCGCAGGGCCATGGCGACAGTGTGACACCCGTGGCAGGCGGACGCGGGCACTCCGCGGTTTCACACACCGATCCGGCTCCCGGGAATGGGGCGCCTCCGGCGGGGATCGAACCCGCGGCCAGCCGCTTAGAAGGCGGATGCTCTGTCCACTGAGCTACGGAGGCAGCACAAGCCTAATGCCAGCGTCCTGTTCAGCCCCAGCCGCATCGAGCCCGGCGGACACTCGGTGGGAAGCCGGGACGCCTACTGGTCCAGGCGCGCCGCCGCCAGGACGGCCTCGCGCGCATCCATCCGGGGCACCTGCACCAGGCTCAGGCCCAGCTTGTCCAGCGTCCGCAGCATTCCGGGGCCCGCCCCCATGAGCAGCACTCGCTCCACCTTGTTGTCACGCATGAAACGCACGACACGCGCGTGGTGCTGTCCCTCGCTCCCCTCGTCGTGGAGGACGTCCCAACCCACCTCGTGCACCTGCCATTCGGCGACGACGCCGTCTTCCACGGTGGCGACCGCCATCGCCGGAGCACGCCCGAACCGGGGGTCGACATCGCCCTCGGGAGTAACAGGAACTGTAAGAATCATGCTTTCCATTTCAACCCATCGCGCAACCCTTTGCATACCTCCTTGTCCAACCCGATTGACGGCTGTCAACCTCCGCTGCTGGTGCTCTCGGATCCGGCAGTTCAGCCCCGGATCCGGTCGACCGGACGACGCAGCCGCCACATCCCCGACTCGTCGCGTCTCACCAACCCGAGCACCTCGAGTTCCGTGAGCGCACCCATCACGTCCGCGATCGACAGCCCGCAGCGTGCCGCGATCTCCCCCGAAGCCACCGCGCCGCCGCCCGGCAGCGCCTCCCGTACGCGCAGCAATCTCGGATCGACCAGGTCGAGCGGCCGGTCGGGTCCCCGGTCGAGCGGCTCGGGGACGGTGCCGAGCGGAGCCAACAGGGCCATGACATCGACGGCGTCCGTGACAAGGCTGGCCTGCCCATCGGTGACCATCCGATGGCAACCGGCCGACATCGCGGAATGCACCGACCCCGGCACCGCCATCACCACACGTCCCAAGGAGGCCGCCCAGGAGGCGGTGTTGCGAGCGCCTGAGCGCAATGCGGCCTCGACCACGAGGGTCCCTCCGGACAACGCGGCGATCAGCCGGTTGCGAGCGAGGAAACCGGCACGGGTCGGGCGGACATCGGGCGGCACTTCCGAAACCACGAGCTGGTCGCACGCGAGTTGTTCGAACAGGCGACTGTTCCCGCGCGGATAGGGCTCGTCCAGCCCGCCGGCGTACACCGCGATGGTTCGTCCGCCGACGGCCAGGGCGCCGCGGTGGGCTGCCGCATCGATTCCGTAGGCTCCTCCGGACAGGATCGTCACAGCCTCGTCCTCCGGGGCCGAGAGCCGGGCGGACAGGTCCGTCGCGACCGCCTCACCGTACGGGGTAGCAGCGCGGGCTCCGACGACGGCCAGGCTGACGTCCACCCAGGCGTCCAAGCGACCCCGCCCCCTCACCCACAGCCCCAGGGGTGCACCTCCCATGCCGCCGACGGGCTCCGAAACATCGAGGTCGGACAGGACGCCCGGCCATTCCTCGTCGCCCGGGACGAGGAAGCGCAGTCCGACAGCGTCCGAGCGGTCGGCCAGCGCGTGGTCGTCGATGCCCGTCGCGCGTCTGCCCCAGGTGCTCTCCGCCACCGCCCGGATGGCGGCGAGAGTCTCCACGGCCCCATGGGCCGCCACCAGTGGGCCGATACGCGGATCGCCGGGCCCCACCACGTGGGCGAGCACCGCACGGGCGAGTCTCTGATCATCCCACCTGGTCATGCTGCACACCCCCAGGCTCCCTGCCGCAGACCCAGAGCCATGGCGAGGTCGGTTCGGGTCACCTTCCCGCCGCCGCGAAGGTCTGCCACCGTCCAGGCGATCCTCATCACCTTGTCGACGCCGCGCGCGCTGAGCCTGGCATGCGACACCGCTTCGTCCAACAGCGACATCCCCTGGGGAGCCGGCAGTGTGCGGAGGAAGTAGCCGGGGACCTCGGCGTTCGACCGCCAGGGAGTGTCTGCCAGGCGTTGCTGCTGGCGGAGCCTGGCCTCGCTGACCCGGCCCGCCACCGTGGCTGTCGGATCCCCCGGGGACGACTGCGACAGTGCCGCGATGGCGGGCAGCATCTGATGGTGGATGTCGATTCGGTCGAGCACCGGGCCCGACAGCCGCTCGTTGTAGCGGCGGATGCTCATGGGGGTGCACGAACAGGCGCCACGCACCCCGGTCATGCCACAAGGGCATGGGTTGGCCGCCAGGACGAGTTGGAATCGCGCCGGATACCGCACCTGCCCACTCGACCGGGCGATGGTCACCTCACCGGTCTCCATGGGCGTGCGCAACGCGTCCAGCACCCGTGCACTGAACTCAGGGGCCTCGTCGAGGAACAGGATCCCGCGATGCGCCAGCGAGATTGCACCCGGTCGGGCCAACCTCGCCCCTCCCCCGATGAGCGCCGCCATGGACGCGTTGTGGTGGGGGCTGGCAAACGGGGGACGACGGATCAGACCCGCATGAAGCACCGCCCCCGCCAAGGAGTGGACCGCGGAGACCTCCAGCGCTTGGTCGTCGGTCAGGTCGGGAAGCAGGCCCGGCAGCCGTTCGGCCAACATCGACTTGCCGACGCCGGGCGAGCCGTGCAGGAAAAGGTGATGTCCGCCCGCGGCGGCGACCTCGAGCGCCCAGCACGCCTCCGGCTGCCCACGGACATCCGCCAGGTCGGGCTCGGGCCCGACAGGCCCAGCGCATTCCCGGGACGCCGCCGGTGTCTCCTGTCCGAGGACGGGCCGTCCGTGCAGCACCTCGACGAGATCGTCCAGGCAGGAGACGCCCCATACGGTCATGCCTGTCACCAGGCGTGCCTCGTTCACTTGCCGGGAGGGGACGATGGCAGTCGCCAGCCCCGCCGTCCGCGCGGCCATCATGGCCGGCAGGATGCCACGCACCGGACGCACCCGCCCGTCCAGACCGAGTTCTCCCAGCATGACCGAGGTCGACATGACCTGGCCGGGAACGACTCCGGAGCATCCGAGCACCGCGGCCACGATCGCCAGGTCGTAGTGACTGCCCGCCTTCGGCAGACTGGCGGGAGTCAGGTTTATCGTCAGCAACTGGTTCGGCCAGCTGAGCCCCGCCCCGGCCACTGCGGCCCGGCATCGATCACGCGCCTCGTAGAGTGCCGCGTCCGGAAGACCGACCAGGACGGTACGCGGAAGGCCCGCGCCGACCGCCGCCTCGACCTCGACCAGCGTGCCGTCCATGCCCAGCAGGGCGACCGACCATGCGCTCGCCATGGTCATGCGATGCCCCTCACGTGCCGCAACCGGGAAACCTCGCCTCGCACCTTCACGATGCCGATGGCGTCGATCCGCAACCCACCGAGCCTCAGCCCGCATTGCTGCCGCCAGGACGCCGCCAGGCGGCGCAGACGAGCGAGCTTCTGCTCCGTGATGGCCTCCAGGGGATCACCGAAACCGGTGCCCGCACGGCACTTGACCTCCACCACCACCCCGGTCGGCGCGCCATCCGGGTTCGGCTCCAGGGCCAGGATGTCCAACTCTCCCAGCGGGCACCGCCAGTTACGGTCCACCACCCGCCACCCCAACCGTTCCAGGTGCTCCGCCGCTCGCCGTTCACCCCAAGCACCCAGGCCACCGCGGCCGTCATCGATTCCGGTCATGCAGACCCCTCCTTTCACAGGAGGGTTGTGGGCGAGTTTCCGGGGTGGGGCTCACTATCCACAGGCCCGTTGTCCACAGGCACTTCTCACACGGTCATACGCCGGGTGACTGTCCCGGACGACCGGAAGAGTTCAGTTGCGGTCCGGGATCTCAAGGTCGCGGTGCTGGATCTCCTCGATCGACACGTCGCGGAACGTCAGCACCTTCGCCGACTTCACGAACCGGGCGGGACGATACATGTCCCACACCCAGGCGTCCCCCATGGACACCTCGTAGTACACGTCGCCACCCTCGGTGCGCACCTTCAGGTCTACGGCGTTGCACAGGTAGAAGCGTCGCTCGGTCTCCACCGCGTAGGTGAAGATGTCAACCACGTCCTTGTACTCGCGGTACAAGTCGAGCTCAAGCTTGCTCTCGTAGTCCTCTAGGTCGTCGGCGCTCATGGTGAAGCTACTCTAGTCCCTCGTCCGACCCGTTGCGTGCGCCCGCGTTCCCGCCGCTCGCCGAACGTTGTCGTACCGCATCCGATGAATCGGGCACGGGCCCAGCGCCTCCAGGCGCCGCTGATGGTCGGCAGTGCAATATCCCTTGTGAACCGCGAATCCATAGCCGGGAAACCGCTCATCGAGGGCATCCATCATCCGGTCACGGGTAACCTTCGCCACGATGGACGCCGCTGCGACGCAGGCGGCCACCTGATCGCCCTTCCACACCGCCAGCCCGGGGCACCCGAGGCCCGCCACCGGGAAGCCGTCCGTCAGCGCGAACGCGGGAGAGGCGTCGAGACGCAGCAGCGCTCGACGCAAACCCTGCAGGTCAGCCTCGTGCATGCCGAGTTCATCGCACTCGGCAGGGGCCACGGCAACGACCGCCCATGACACGGCCTTGTCCGTGATCTGGTCGTACAGACGATCCCGCGCAAGAGGGGTCAGCAGCTTGGAATCCCGCAGCCCCTCTATCCTCCGGGAGGTCGTGTCGTCCAGGATGACCGCTGCGGCCACCAACGGGCCGGCGCACGCTCCCCGGCCGGCCTCGTCCGCACCGGCGACAGGCGAGAACCCTGCCCTCACCAGCGCGCGCTCGTAGCCGTACATGCCCTTGCCCGGGCGGATCGTCCGCCCCGGGGACCGCGGTTCCGCGCTCCCGGAACTCAGCCCTGCTGGCATGTGCCCGCCCCGAGCACGGGATCGGCGGGTGGCGACTGCGCCGCCGCGGGAATCGCGGCGAACGTGGCCGGGGTCGAGAACGCGGTCATCCGGTTCAGCGGCAGGACGATCGCCTTCGCCGGACCCACCACGTTCTCGATCGGAACGAAGCCGTTCATACCGGCCGGCACACCCGAACTCGTCTGCTCGCACAGATGGATACGCGAGTCACCCGACCGGTCGCGGTGGTCCCCCATGACGAACAGGTGATCGGCGGGGACGATGACGTCGAACGTCGTCGCGGACGGTTCCACGGTCTGACCCGACGCGTCGGTGTAGAGATAGGACTCCTCGTCCAGCGCCACGCCGTTCACCGTGACCCGGCCCTGCTGGTCACAGCAGGTCACGCGGTCACCGGGCATCCCGATGACCCGCTTGACCAGGTAGGCCTGCGTGCTGTCGGGAAGCAGGTAGAGATTCTCCATCGCGCGCCGTACGGGGTTGGTCGCCTCGGGCTGCTTGCCCATCCACCCGCTCGGCGGGTCCTCGAAGACGACGACATCGCCGCGGGAGAAACCCTCCACACGCACCGCGACGATGCGGTCCTGTTCTTCCAGCGTGTGCTCCATGGACCCGCTGGGAACCTCGAAGACCTGGAAGACGAACACGCGCAACAGCGCCGTGAGCACCAGGGCGACGACGATGGCCAGAGCGGCCTCGATCAGGAACGCACCTACCTGACGTGCGGCGCCCGGACGAGTCCGCGTCTCTCCGAGATCATCCTCGCTGGAAGTGTCCGTGGCCCCGGTGGCGGGATCCGTGGAACTCGAGCCCCGGGCGGTACCCGCCGTCCGGCGTTTGCGCACACTCACCTGTTGCCCTCCTGGGGATCGCAATCGCGTCCCATCCTAGTGCCGCCCGGAACCTCGCTCCGCACGCACAGATCCCGGCCGTACGCTCACGCGCACCGGCCGGGATCTGTGGACAACGGGATGGGGATCAGGCGTCGCGACGCTCCTTGATCTTGGCGGCCTTGCCACGACGCTCCCGCAGGTAGTACAGCTTGGCCCGGCGGACATCGCCACGACGCTCGACCTCGATCCGGTCGATGATCGGCGAGTGCAGCGGGAAGGTCCGCTCGACGCCGGTGCCGTAGGACACCTTGCGCACGGTGAACGCCTCCTGCACGCCGTCCCCGGTTCGCGCGATGACGACACCTGCGAAGACCTGGATACGGGACTTGTTGCCCTCGACGACCTTGACGTGCACGCGCACGGAGTCACCGGGACGGAACTCCGGGACGTCCTGACGGATCGAGACCTTGTCGAGTGCGGAGATGAGCTGGTTCATGATTGAGTCCTCGTCGGTGCCACAGGTCACCTCGCGGTGGATACGGCTGGACGCCCTGCTCGCGGTCAATCCCCCTGTGGCAGGGCCCGCTACGCAGAACAACCGAACAATTCTCGCACACGCTCACACAAAGGCGAAATCGTGCCGACACACAGTGGACGACGCCGGAGCCTCCCGACGTCGTCCACTGCTGGAGATCAGCCCTTGAAGCCGTCCTTGCGGAACAGCGACGAGATCAGATCGCGGTTGAGCTGGCTGATCGATTCCAGCGGAATGCCCTTCGGGCAGACCGCCGCGCACTCGCCGATGTTCGAGCAGTTGCCGAAGCCCTCGGCGTCGTGCTGACCCACCATGTTCTTGACGCGCAGGTAGCGTTCCGGCTGGCCCTGCGGCAGGTTCGCCAGGTGCGTGACCTTGGCCGAGGTGAACAGCATGGCGGAAGCGTTCGGACAAGCGGCCACACATGCACCACAACCGATGCATGTGGCGTTGTCGAAGGCGATGTCGGCCTTCAGCTTCGGCGCGGGCACCGAGTGGGCGTCAGGAGCCGACCCCGTGTTCACGGAGATGAACCCGCCGGCCTGGATGATGCGGTCGAACGCGGTACGGTCGACGACCAGGTCCTTGACCACCGGGAACGGCTCGGCCTTCCAGGGCTCGATCGTGATGGTGTCCCCATCGCTGAACGACCGCATGTGCAGCTGGCAGGTGGTCGTGGGCACAGGCGAGTTGCCCCGTCCGTGCGGCGTGCCGTTGATGACCACACCGCACATGCCGCAGATGCCCTCACGGCAGTCGGAGTCGAACGCGACCGGCTCCTCACCCTTGACCGTGAGTTCCTCGTTCAGCAGGTCGAGCATCTCGAGGAAGCTCATGTCCTCGCTGACGCCGTCCACTTCGTAGTCGACCAGCTTGCCCTGCTGCGCGCCACGAGCCTGGCGCCAGATCTTCAGTGTGAGTTTCACTTGTAACTCCGTTGCTTCAGCTCGATTGCCTTGTAGACCAGGGGTTCCTTGTGGAGGACCGGCTTGGCGCCCTCACCGGCCCACTCCCAGGCCGCCACGTACGTGAACTCGTCGTCGTGACGCAGTGCCTCGCCCTCCTCGGTCTGGTGCTCGACGCGGAAGTGTCCGCCGCACGACTCACGACGGTGCAGGGCGTCGATGCACATCAACTCGCCGAGCTCGAAGAAGTCGACCACGCGTCCCGCACGCTCCAGGGTCTGGTTGAGGTCCTCGGCCTCGCCGAGCACGTTGACGTCGCGCCAGAACTCCTCACGCAGTTCACGGATGAGGCCGATCGCCTTCTTCAACCCCTCCTCGGAACGGGCCATGCCGCAGTACTCCCACATGATGTTGCCCAGTTCCTTGTGGAACGAGTCGACCGTGCGAGATCCCTTGATCGACAGCAGCTTCTGGATGCGCTCGTTCGTCGTGGACACGGCCTCGGCCACCGCCGGATCATCGTCCGGCAACTGCCCGGGATGGTTGTCTGCGAGGTAGTCGTTGATCGTGTTCGGCAGGACGAAGTACCCGTCCGCCAGCCCCTGCATGAGCGCCGAAGCACCCAGGCGGTTCGCGCCGTGGTCGGAGAAGTTCGCCTCACCCGCGACGAACAGACCCGGAATCGTGGTCTGGAGGTCGTAGTCGACCCACACGCCGCCCATCGTGTAATGGACCGCGGGGTAGATCCGCATCGGGACCTCGTACGGGTCGTCCGAGGTGATCTGCTTGTACATGTCGAACAAGTTGCCGTACTTCGCCTCGACGCCGCCCTTCCCGAGCCGCGAGATGGCGTCCGAGAAGTCGAGGTAGACGCCGCGGCGCACCTGACGCGTGTTGCCGTCCTCGTCGGTCTCCTTGACCATCGGGCCGACACCGCGTCCCTCGTCGCACATGTTCTTCGCCTGACGCGACGCGATGTCGCGCGGGACGAGGTTGCCGAACGACGGGTAGATGCGCTCCAGGTAGTAGTCGCGATCCTCTTCGGGGATCTGGCGCGGATCCTTGTCGCAGTCCTCGACCTTCTTCGGCACCCAGATGCGCCCGTCGTTGCGCAGCGACTCGCTCATCAGGGTCAGCTTCGACTGGTTCTCGCCGTGCACCGGGATGCAGGTCGGGTGGATCTGCGTGAAGCACGGGTTGCCGAAGTACGCGCCCTTGCGGTGCGCACGCCAGGTGGCCGTCACGTTGCAGCCCATGGCGTTCGTCGACAGGAAGAACACGTTGCCGTATCCGCCGGTGGCCAGCACCACCGCGTCGCCGGTGTGCGGGGTCACCTCGCCGGTGACCATGTCGCGGGCGACGATGCCGCGGGCCTTGCCGTCCTTGACGATGACCTCGAGCATCTCGTGCCGCGGGTACATCTTCACGGTACCGGCGGCGATCTGCCGCTCAAGCGCCTGGTAAGCGCCGATGAGCAGCTGCTGGCCGGTTTGGCCGCGAGCGTAGAACGTACGCTGCACCTGCACGCCACCGAACGAGCGGGTGTCGAGCAGACCGCCGTACTCGCGGGCGAACGGCACACCCTGGGCCACGCACTGGTCGATGATGTTCGCCGACACCGCTGCGAGCCGGTACACGTTGGTCTCGCGGGCGCGGTAGTCGCCGCCCTTCACCGTGTCGTAGAACAGGCGGAACGTCGAGTCGTTGTCGTTCTTGTAGTTCTTGGCCGCGTTGATGCCGCCCTGCGCCGCGATCGAGTGGGCGCGGCGGGGGCTGTCCTGGTAACAGAAGTTGAGGACGTTGTAACCCGCCTCACCCAGGGACGCGGCCGCAGCGGCGCCGGCCAGGCCTGTGCCGACGATGACGATGGTCATCTTCCGACGGTTGGCCGGGTTCACCAGCTTCGCGTGGAACTGACGATCGGGCCACACCTCGGCGATCGGAAGATCGGTGTTCGCCTTGGCGTCGTTGATTTCTTCGCCGATGGTGTAGTAGTCCGCGTCACTCGCGGGAACGGACGTGGCAACGGGTGCACCAGTGGCGGCTGTGGTCTTGATTTCGTCAGGCATTGGGGAAGATCACTCCCAGGAAGATGAGCACCGGCGTCAGCATGAAACCGATGTAGAGCAGGATGGCGACGACCCAGGCGCAGAACTTGATGACCTTCTCGCTGGCCGCGCCCACCCGGGCACCGAGGGTGCAGAAGGCGCTGTAGAAGCCGTGCCATACGTGGAAGCAGACCGCCAGCATCCAGATCGCGTAGAGCAGCACCAGCCACCATTCCTGGAAGCCGAGGACCACCCTCTCGTGCGGCAGCACCGAGGCCGCCCCAGCGGGGTAGTTCACCTTGATGATCTGTCCGGTGAACTGCAGCAGGTGGACGATCACACCGAGCACGATGATGACGCCGCCCCAGATCATGGTGCGGGCCGCGAAGCTGCCTCCGAGGAAGCGCTGCTTGAAATAGCGTCCGAGCCCGCCCTTGGCGTCGTAGTCACGGAAGGTGAGCCGGATGGCGGCCTCAAGGTGCACCAGGATCGCCACCGCGAGTACTCCACGGAAGCAGGTGAGGAAGAACTTCTCGGGAAGCACCGGGTACAGGAAGGTCCGCAGCGCCTCCGAGTACTCGTCGAACTCCGCGCCGTTGTCGGGGATCAGGAGCTTGAGGTTGCCGAACATATGCATGAGCAGGAACAACACCAGGAACAGCCCGGTCACCGCCATGAGGGCCTTGCGGGCCACCGTGGATCTCAGTGCGCGCTGGTGAGGCGTTGTGCTCGCATCGCGAGTTGTCAATTGGGTTGCCACGTTCGGCAGTCTAGTGGGTCGCGATGTTGCTGCGACCACCGCCCCCGAGAAAAGCCGGGGCGGTTCACCGGCCTAGTCAGTGCCCGTCGAGCAGGTCGGGACGACGGCTGCGTGTGAGCGTCTCCGACTGTTCTTTGCGCCAGGCCGCGATCAACGCATGATTGCCGCTCAGCAGGATCTCGGGCACCCTCAGTCCCCTCCAGGCGGCAGGTTTGGTGTACACCGGGGCCTCGAGCAGGCCCCCCACCGTCTGGGAGTGCGATTCCTCCAGCAGCGACTCGGGGTTCCCGATCACTCCCGGGACGAGCCGGGCCACCGCCTCGATCATGGCCAGTGTGGCGACCTCGCCGCCGTTGAGCACGTAGTCGCCCAGGCTGACCTCGCGCACGTCGAACCGATCGGACGCCCATTCGATGACGCGATGGTCGATGCCCTCGTAGCGTCCGCAGGCGAAGGCCAGACCGGACGCCGAGGCGAACTCCTCAGCCATCGCCTGCGTGAAACGGATGCCTGCCGGGGTGGGCACGACGAGCACCGGGAGGGGGGCCGAACCGTCCGCCTGCTCCCGTCGCACGGTCACCGACGACGCGGCGTCCTCCTGGGCCCGGACGGTGCCCTGACCGGACGGCCGGAGGCGCCCGTCATCACGCCGGGACGCGAGCAGCGCGTCGAGCGCCTCACCCCACGGCTCCGGCTTCATGACCATTCCGGCTCCGCCGCCGTAGGGGGTGTCGTCGACGGTCCGGTGCCGATCGTGCGTCCAGTCGCGCAGGTCGTGGACGCGCACGTCGAGCAGGCCGTCGGCGATCGCCCGCCCGATCAGGCTCTGGTCCAGCGCGGCGAAGTAGCCGGGGAAGATGGAGATGATGTCGATCCGCATGAGCGGGGTCGCCGCCACGACCGGCGCCTCGGTCTGGTCCGCGTCGTCCGCCGCCGCGGCGCGCCGGGGCGTCACTGTTCGTCCTGGTCGTCGACGAGCAGACCGCGCACGGGTGCCAGTCGCAGGGTGCCGGCCTCCACGTCGACCTCGGGCACCAGCGCCGAGACGAAAGGCACCATCCGCTGTCCCGTCGCCGTCTCGATCACCAGGATGTCCTGGGCAGATCCGTGGGTGACCTCGACCACCCGACCCGAATCCGTGCCCGCGGCGTCGAGCACTCGCAGGCCGACCAGTTGGCGGTCGAAGTACTCGTCGGGCCCACTGGGCATCTCATCCGCGGCGACGTCGGTCAGCAACTCCAACCCACGCAGGGCCTCCGCGCCGTCGCGGTCGGTCACGCCGTCGAACCTCACCAGCAGTCCCCCGCCCTGGGCACGACAGGCCACGACCCGCAGCGTCCGCCCGGTCGGGGTGCGCAAGGACACACCAGGAGTGAACCGCCGCGCGGGCTCGTCGGTTCGGACCTCGATCGTCACGTCACCCCGGACGCCGTGGGCGCGGGCCACGCGACCGACGATCACCTCGACCTGATCGGACATGACGTGTCTCCTCCTGCAAACGAACGCCCCACCATCCTTCCAGACTCGCGTCCGGGGACGGTGGGGCAGCGCTATCGCGTCACGATGCCGCGGTGCCGCAAGGGACTACCGGCGGCCGCGACCGTTCTTCCGGTCCACGTCGACGAAGTCGATGCGCACCTGCTCGCGGCCGGCCAGGGCCTGGACGACGGTACGGAGCGCGGTCGCGGTGCGGCCCTGCCGCCCGATGACCTTGCCCACGTCCTCGGGGTGCACACGCACCTCGAGCATCCGTCCATGACGCAACTCCTTGTCACGGATGCGCACCTCGTCCGGATGCCCGACGATGCCTTGCACCAGGTGTTCGAGCGCCTCAGCCAGCATCGTCACGCCTCGTCGGCGGCAGCCGGCTCCCCGGCGTCCTGCGCCTCGGTCGCCTTCTTGCCCCTGCGCGAGATCGCCTCGGTGGCCGACTCGCCGTCGGCCTCGGCCAGCGCCGCGTTGAAGCGGGCAAGCTTGTCGACCGACTCGGGCTGCGGCTCGACACCGGACGGAGAGGTGTCGCCACTGTACTTCTGCCAGTCCCCGGTGCGCTTCAGCAGCGCGACGACTGCCTCGGTGGGCTGGGCGCCGACGCCCAGCCAGTACTGGACGCGCTCGGAGTCGAGGCGGATCACCGAGGGATCGCTCTTGGGATGGTAGATGCCGATCTCCTCGATCGCCTGCCCGTCGCGGGGCGCGCGGGAGTCGATGACGACGACGCGGTAGTGCGGAGCCCGGATCTTGCCGAGCCGCTTCAGTCGAATCTTGGTGGCCACTTGTGTGGTGTCTCCTGTGGGAAAGCCGGGTCGGCCCCGGCGCATTCGGGTGGCCGTCCAGCGCGCGTGGGGCACGTGACGGATGGCCGATTGGTCCTGCGTCGCCAGTGATGAGAGGGCACCTGGACGAAAGACGCATCGCCCATTGTGCCAGAAACAATCCTCCGGGAGAAACCTGACGGCGGCTTTTGTCGTCCCCACCGCCCCGTCGTCAGGCTGAGCGCATCGCGGAGAGGTTGTTGGCGTACTGGACGCGGTCGAGCAGGTCGCGTACCTGCACAGCGCTCACCACCTGCATCGGCTCGGAGTAGTCGAGGCCGCCTCCCCTGACTCCCACGACCACCTGGCCCATCGTCACTGTCTCCTTGGCGAGCAGGAAGAACAGGCTGAAGAACGTGACGACGAAGAACCCCGCCACCGTGCAGACGATCGCCCAGGTCGGTATCTTCTGCGTCGTCATGGTGTGATCGACGAAGGTGAACGACGCCCGTGACAGTGGGATCGTGCCCATCGGCGTGCGCACCTCGGTGTCGGTGACCTCGATGTGCCCCATGCCGACCATCACCTGGCCGTTCGGCACCAGGCCACCGGACGTGGCGGCATCCGGATTCCAGACCTGGGAATCAGCCGGTTGGTAGCGGGCCTGCCACTCGGCGGCGTCCCGGGCAGGGTCGAACGGTGGCTGGCCGTAGGTTGGGTGGCTCATGAGGCTCTCCATGCCCGATCGTGTGGGACGCAGCCCAGAGTACCGAAGCCCGGGTCCGTCCGGTTCGGGTCACCTCCCGACGGGACGACCACGCAGCACGACGAGGCCGGGGTGAGCCAGGACGCCGGGATCGCGACGGGGATCCGCGTCGTACACGACGAGATCGGCCGATGCGCCTGCCGACAGCACCTCGGCCCCCAACCACTCGCGGGCACGCCAGGATGCCGCGCCGAGGGCGAACTCCACTCCTCCGAGCTGTGCGAGGAGCGCGACCTCCTGGGCGATGCGCCCGTGGCCGAGAGTGCCGCCGGCATCAGTACCCGCATAGACAGGCACGCCCGCCTCGCGCGCGGCACCCAGCGTCTCGAACCGACGGGCATGCAGGTGACGCATATGGGACGCATAGGCCGGGAACTTCGTCTGCCCCGCGTCCGCGAACACCGGGAAGTTCTCGAGGTTCGTCATGGTGGGGACGAGCCCGATCCCTCCGGCGGCCATCCGCTCGATCACCGAGCCGGTCAGGCCGGTTCCGTGTTCGATGCAGTCGATACCCGCGTCCACGAGTTCGGCGACCGACTGTTCGGCGAAGCAGTGTGCGGTGACCCGCGCTCCCAACTCGTGAGCCCGGGCGATCGCATCCCGCGCGAGCGCCGCGGGCCACAACGGCGCGAGATCGCCCGCGTCCCGATCGATCCAGTCCCCGACGAGCTTCACCCAGCCGTCCCCCGCACGGGCCTGCGCCTCGACCTGGCCGACGAGATCCTCGGGATCGATCTCGACGGCGAAGTTGCGCAGGTATCGCCTGGGACGGGCGATGTGGCGTCCGGCCCGGATGACGCGGGGAAGGTCTGCGCGATCGTCCACCCAGTGCGTGTCGACCGGGGCACCGGCGTCGCGGATCAGCAGCACCCCCGAGTCGCGATCGGTGAGCGCCTGGCGCTCGGCCGTGGCACGATCGACCTGGCCGCTCGCACCGAGCCCGATGTGGCAGTGGGCGTCCACCAGTCCCGGCAGGATCCAGACGTCCTCGGCGATCGTCACGGCGCCCGGCACCGGCCCGTCGGCGACCACGCCGCCGGCCAGCCACAGGTCGACCGGTTCGGTTCCCGGGAGCACGGTCCCTCTGAGGTGCCAGCTGCCGGGAGACGGCGAGGATGCGACGACCGGTGCGGGGTGTGCCTCGTCCGGCCCGGCGACGGGTGCGGAGCCTGCCATGGCTCAGCGGTCGCCGGGGTTCTGCTGCTTGAGCATCTGCTGCAGCTCCGGCGGCAACCGGAAGTCGGCCATCGCGGCCTTCAACTCGGTCTCGTCGGTCGGCAGCCCCTGGGGCGCCTCGGTCTGGGGAGCGGGCTTGCCGGACAGGGCCGCCGCCCGCTTGGCGGGGTTCCCCGACACCCGCTTGCCGCCCTTACCCTTCTTCGCCTGCTGCCTGGTCTGCTGCTTGCGGCCACCCGCCTGGGCGCCGCCGGGCATCCCGCCGCCCATCATCGCGCCCATCGAGTGCATCATCTTCCGAGCCTCGGTGAACCGGTTGACGAGGTCGTTCACATCGCGCACCTCGACACCCGCGCCGCGGGCGATGCGTGAACGGCGAGAGCCGTTGAGGATGCCGACATCGGCTCGCTCCGCGGGGGTCATGGAGTAGATGATCGCCTCGACGCGGTCGACCTGCTTCTCGTCGATCTCGCTGACGGCCTTCAGCTGACCGGCCCCGGGGAGCATGCCGAACACCTTCGACAGCGGGCCCATACGGCGGATCGCCTGCATCTGCGAGAGGAAGTCGTCGAGGCCGAACTCCCCGCGTCCCCCCAGGAGCTTCTCGGCGGCCTTGCGCGACTGCTCGGCGTCGAACGTCTTCTCGGCCTGCTCGATGAGGGTGAGCATGTCGCCCATGCCGAGGATCCGGCTCGCCATCCGGTCGGGATGGAAGACATCGAAGTCCTCGAGTTTCTCGCCGTTGGAGGCGAACATGATCGGCCTGCCGATCACCTTCGCGATCGACAACGCGGCACCACCACGGGCGTCGCCGTCGAGCTTGGTCAGGACGACGCCGTCGATCCCCACGCCCTGCTCGAATGCCAGGGCCGTGTTCACGGCGTCCTGGCCGATCATGGCGTCGACGACGAACAGCGTCTCGTCCGGGCGGGTCTGCTCCTTGATGCGGGATGCCTGCCGCATCATCTCCTCGTCGACGCCGAGGCGCCCCGCCGTGTCGATGATCACGACGTCGAACAGGCCGTGCCGGGCGTGGTCGATGGAGTCGCGGGCGACCTGGACCGGATCACCGACGCCGTTGCCGGGCTGCGGGGCGTACACGCCCACCTTCGCGCGCTCGGCCACCACCTGCAACTGCTGCACCGCGTTCGGACGCTGCAGGTCGGCGGCCACGAGGAGCGGCGAGTGGCCCTCCGACTTCAGCCAGGCACCCAACTTCCCGGCGAGCGTCGTCTTGCCGGCGCCCTGCAGGCCGGCGAGCATGATGACCGTCGGCGGCTGCTTGGCGAACCGGATGAACCGGGTGTCGCCGCCGAGGATGTCGATGAGTTCCTCGTTGACGATCTTGATGATCTGCTGAGCCGGGTTGAGGGCCTTCGACAGCTCCGATCCCTTGGCCTTCTGCTTGACACCGGCGACGAAGTCCTTGACGACGGCGAGGTTGACATCGGCCTCGAGAAGCGCCACGCGGATCTCGCGCGTGGTCGCGTCGATGTCGGCATCGGTGATCCGACCCTTGCCACGCAGGGATTTGAACGTGGCTGCCAGTCGGTCTTGCAGGGTGTCGAACACGGGTGTCCTCTGGGTGTGTGCCCGGGCCGGGCCCGCCGGTCACGGCGTGCAGGTCAGGGCGTCGGAAGGTCAGGAACCAAGGATACCGACCGTGTGCACCCTCATGGCCACCAGAGCGGTGCCTCAGTCGCCGAGGATCCCGTCCACGAACTGGTCGGCGTCGAACGGCGCCAGGTCGTCGACTCCCTCGCCGAGTCCGATGAACTTCACGGGGACGCCCAGGTCGCGCTGCACCTGGACGACGATGCCGCCCTTGGCCGATCCGTCGAGCTTGGTCAGCACGATTCCGGTGATGTCGACGACCTCGGAGAAGACGCGCGCCTGGGTGAGGCCGTTCTGCCCGGTGGTCGCGTCGAGGACGAGCAGCACCTCGCCCACCGGCGCCTTCTTCTCCACCACACGTTTGACCTTGCCGAGTTCGTCCATCAGCCCGACCTTCGTGTGCAGCCGGCCGGCGGTGTCGACGAGGACGACGTCCACTCCGCGCTGAATGCCCTGGTCGACGGCGGCGAACGCCACGGACGCCGGGTCTGCGCCCTCCTCACCGCGGACGGTCTCGACGCCCACGCGATCGCCCCAGGTGGTCAGCTGCTCGGCAGCAGCCGCGCGGAACGTGTCGGCGGCGCCGAAGAGCACCGAGCGACCGTCGGCCACCAGCATGCGGCCAAGCTTGCCCACCGTCGTCGTCTTGCCCGTGCCGTTGACGCCCACCACGAGCACCACGGCGGGCTGCCCCGGCTCGTGGTCGAGGTTCAGCCCGCGGTCGAGCCCCGGGTCGACCAACCCGAGGAGTTCGCTGCGCAGCAGGCTCTTGGCCTGACCAGGGTCGGAGATTCCCTCGACGCGCAGCTTCTGGCGCAGTGACTCGACGAGTTCGCCCGTCGGGGCGACGCCGAGATCGGAACTGATGAGCGTGGCCTCGAAGTCGTCCCACGTGTCGTCGTCGATGCGGTCGGCCGACAGCAGATCGGCCAGCGCCCGGGCGAGCGAGTTGTTGCTGCCGGCCAGCCTGCGGCGCAGCCGCACGAGCCGCGACTCGGGAGCCTCCGGACGCTCGAGTTCCGGCGCCTGCGGAGCGGTTGCCGCGGGTTCGGGTGCGCCTTCCGCCTCCGCGATCCCAGCTGCGGACGCGTCGGTCTCGACGGGTTCGTCCGCGGCCTGTTCGACGGGCGCGGGCTCAGCGGCTACCGCGGACTCGACGGCGGGAGTACGAGACGCCTCCACCTCGTTGCGTCGCTTGCCGAGGTAGATCGACCCGAAGGCGACGAGCACCGCCAGGACGATGCCGCCGATGATGACCCAGAAAATCCAATCCATGGCGCCGACCTACTGCGCTGGGGCGGCCGCCGCAGCGGCCTGCGCCTCGTTCCGCCTCTTGCCGAGGTAGATCGACCCGAGCGTGACGAGAATCGCCAGCAGAATGCCACCGAAGATGACCCAGAAGACCCAATCCATGGGCGCCAGCCTACTGGCAGGTCACCACAGCCAGGAGCCAGGTGCGGCGCCGTCCCGATCAGTGATCGTGCAATCGCTGGGAGATCACGGTCGAGACCCCGTCGCCCCGCATGGTCACGCCGTAGAGTGCGTCGGCGACTTCCATGGTGCGCTTCTGATGCGTGATGACCAGCAGTTGGGAATTCTTGCGCAGTTCCTCGTAGATGCCCAGCAGCCGGCCCAGGTTGACGTCGTCGAGCGCCGCCTCCACCTCGTCCAGGATGTAGAAGGGACTCGGGCGGGCGATGAACAGGCTGATCAGGAACGCGACCGCCACCAGCGAGCGCTCCCCGCCCGACAGCAGCGACAGCCGCCGCACCTTCTTACCCGCCGGACGCGCCTCGACGTCGATGCCCGTGGTGAGCATGTCACCGGGGTCGGTCAGGACGAGCCGTCCCTCGCCGCCGGGGAACAGGCGTGCGAAGACGTCGGTGAACGTGGTCGCGACGTCGTCGTAGGCGGAGGCGAACACCTCCTGGACCCGGGCGTCGACCTCGTCGATGATGTCGAGCAGGTCCTTGCGTGTCTTCTTCAGGTCGTCCAGTTGCTCGGCCAGGAACGCGTGACGCTCGCTCATGGCGTCGAACTCCTCGAGCGCCAGCGGGTTGACACGCCCCAGCGCCTCCAGGTTGCGCCGAGCGGTCCGCAGACGAGCCTCCTGCTGATCGCGGACGAAGGGCACGGGCTCGGGTATGTCCTCGTCGTCCGGGCGCACCACGGTGCCGTCCTTCCTGACCAGCACCGGTATCGGCCGATCAGGTCCGTACTCGTCGGTCAGGATGTCGGCATCCAGACCGAGTTCGGTCATGGCCTTCTCGGTGAGCTGCTCCAGCCGCATGGTCAGCTCGATCCGGGTCATCTGGTCGCGGTGCTCCCCCTCGACGATCGCCTCCAGCGCCCGTGACCGCTCCCGGGCGGACGACCGGGCCGCGGTCAGGGCCGCCTCCGCCGCCCTCCGGGCCTCATCGGCGGTCGTCCGCTCCTCGGCGGCGGCGGCACGTGCCCTGGCCACCTGGTCGGACAGCCACGACGCCGCGGTATGGACGGCGGCCGCGGCCCGCGCCTCACGCCGCAACTGGTCGAACCTCGCCTCGGCCTTCGCCCGTGCCTCCCGCTCGCGCTGCGCGGCGCGGGCCAGCGAGTCCGCCCGGCCGGCCAGCAGCCGGGCGCGTTCCTCAGCGGTCCGCAGCGCCAGCCGCGCCTCCATCTCGGTGCCGCGAGCCTGGGAGGCGAGCACGGCGTGGCGATCGCGATCGCTCGAATCGGGTTCGGTCAGGTCGCCGTCCTGCTGGGCCAGTCGGAGGCGACTCGTCAGTTCCGTCAACGTCGCACGATCCTTCTCGCGGCTCTGCCCGGCGGCACCGATCGCCTGTTCCAGGCGGTCGGCCTCGGCCCGGGCTGCGAGCCCGGTCTGGCGCAGCGATCCGAGCCGCTCGGCGAGCGCGGACAACTGCGCATCCGACTCGTTCAACCGCTCGAGAGCTGCCGCGCTCGCCTGCTGGGCGGCCTCCTGTCTGGTGGCGGCCTGCGCCAGCGCGAACTTGACCCCCTCGACGTCGTGCCGTGCCCCGGCCAGGGACTCCTCGGTCTCCTGGATGGTGGCCTGCACCTCGATGACCGAGGGCCCGGCACCCGATCCGCCCGCGGCGAACCAGGCGGACACGACGTCTCCCGCGGTGGTCACGGCACTCACGTCGGGTATCTGGGCGGCCAGCCGCCGGGCGGCCTCAAGGTCGTCGACCACGGCGACCTTGCGCAGCAGACGCCGTAGCCCAGGGCGCATCGACGGATCGGCATCGATGACCTCGACAACCCACCGGGCTCCCGCGGGCAGGGACGGCCACGGCTCGTCGTCGACCGGGGCATCGGCGACCACCAGACCCGCACGGCCCAGGTCCTGGGAGGTCAGTCGTTCGATGGTCTCCAGCGCGCTGGCCAGATCGCGTACCGCCAGCGCATCCGTCACGACGCCCAGAGCCGCGGACACCGCTGCCTGCCAGCCAGGCCGCACGGTGACCAGGTTCGACACCGGCCCCACGATCCCCTCGAAGGCATCCGGATCCGCCAGGATCAACCCGGAGGCGTCGCGACGTTGCAGGCCGACCTGCAGCGCGTCCAGCCGGGCCTGAAGACTTGCCACCCGCTGTTCACCGGCGCGCCCCGCATCCCGCAGTCCCTCTATTTCGGCCTCGACCGCTGCCAGCTGCTCCTCGGCCCGCTCGTAGTCGGCGTCCAGGCCGGACTCGCCGTCCGACATGCTCGCCAGCCGGGTCTCCAGCAACCGGAACTCGTGCTCGGCGGCCTCTGCGCGCCCGAGCGCGTCGGCGCGACGCGAGGCGAGGCGCTGCTCTTCCTCTCCCGACGCCCCCAACCGCGATTCCAGGGAGTTCACCTTGCCTGTGAGACGAGCGAGGCCCTCCCTGCGGTCGGCGACCGCACGCATCAGTGCGGCGTACTGCTTCGCCGACTCCGCCTCGGCCGCCTCGGCTTCGGCGCGTCGGGCCGACGCCTCGTCCAATGCTGCCTGAGCCCCGCGCACCTCTTCGGCGAGGGCGGCCTCCTCGGCGCGCACCTGATCGGCCTCGCGTTCCAGAGCCTGTGGGTCGCGCCCGCTGGGCGCCGCGGGCTGATCATCGGCGTGCCGCATCCGCTCGGCGGCCACCGATCTCGTGGCCGCGACGCGCTCGGTGAGTGCCGCCAGCGCGTACCAGTTCTCCTGGGCGGCTGCCAGCCGAGGCGTCAGCTCGGCGAGTGCGTTCTCGGCGGTCGTCTCCGCCTCCCGCGCCGCCGCGAGTTCACGCTCGGCGGCCTGTCTCCGCTCTCGGAGCGCGCGCTCGGCCGCCCGATCGGATTCCAGCGCCAGTTTGGCCTGCGTGAGATCGTCGGCCAGCAGCCGAGCCCTGGCGTCCCTGAGCTCGGCCTGAACGGTGGCCGCCTTGCGCGCGACCTCGGCCTGGCGTCCTAACGGCTTGAGCTGACGCCTGATCTCGGCGATGAGGTCGGTCAGCCGGGCCAGGTTCGCCTGGGTGGTGTCGAGCTTGCGCAGGGCCTTCTCCTTGCGCCTGCGATGCTTGAGGACGCCCGCCGCCTCCTCGACGAACCCTCGCCGTATCTCCGGAGTCGCCTGAAGTATCTGATCGAGTTGGCCCTGGCCCACGATGACGTGCATCTCGCGCCCCATGCCCGTGTCGCTCAGCAACTCCTGCACGTCGAGCAGCCGGCACGAATGCCCGTTGATCGCGTATTCGCTGCCGCCGGCACGGAACAGGGTGCGGCTGATCGTCACCTCCGTGTAGTCGATCGGCAGTACACCGTCGGAGTTGTCGATCGTCAGACTCACCTCGGCGCGGCCGAGGGGCGCCCGGCCCGTCGTACCGGCGAAGATGACGTCCTCCATCTTTCCGCCTCGCAGGCTCTTCGCCCCCTGCTCCCCCATCACCCATGCCAACGCGTCCACCACATTGGACTTCCCCGACCCGTTCGGGCCGACGATCGCGGTGATGCCCGGTTCGAAGGCGAGCGTCGTGGCGGACGCGAAGGACTTGAACCCCCTGAGGGTCAAGCTCTTCAGATACACCCGTCAGTCCTTCCCCGGTCGCTCGGTCACGGCCGGGGCTGGCGGATCGAGCCGCCCGGCTCTCGGATCATTGTGCCCCGACTTCGGGCGATGAGGCCCGCGCCACACGGTCGGCCTCCAGGCACAGATCGATCGGCGAGTCGTCCGCGGGCAGCACACCGATCAGTGACCCGTCGCCGGACGGCGTTCCGGCCCTCGCACCATCGGTCGGGGCCGTTGCGGCCGGCGTGGCCGCGGGGACGTCGATCGCAGCTGTGGCCTTCTCGTCCACCGTGGCCTCCGGCCGAATCGCCCGGAAGGTCCACACGCGATTCACAACGTAATTGATCGGCATGGTCGCGACGATCGTGATCAGCTGGGCCCAGTACGCCCGCGCCCGCAACCCCTGGTGATCGTTGAACGGCGGATCGGGCAGGTAGATCGGCGACGTCGGATTGGTGAGCGCGACCTTGATGAGGATGCCGGCGGCCGCGGCGAGCGCTCCGACGATGAAGAAGGGCCAGAACTCGGCCCACCATCCCCGTGTCTGCTCCCTCTTGAAGGTCCAGCTGCGGTTCAGCTGGAAGTTCCACAGGTTCGCGACGAGGAATCCCCCGATCCATACGAGCGCCGTGTACCGCAAGGCGTAGGGCCCCGGCAGTTCGAGAACGATCCGGTTGTCGTTGGACACCCCGCCGTTCAGCTGTGTCATGACGTAGGTGACCACGAGGTTGACCAGCACACCCGACCCGCCGACGACGCCGAACCGCACGAGCTGCCGTACGGTCGCCGTCAAGCCGACCCTGGTCTGTTCACTCATGGAGTACTCCCGTGCTCGATGCCTGGTGAGCGCGTCCGCCCACGACCCTCCAACCTAGCGTCCCTTCCTGTGCCGGGGGCATGAATACCCCCAGGCGCCCCGAGCAGCCGCTGGCAGCGCGGGCAGAAGAAGGACGAGCGGTTCATGAAAGCGGCGCGGACGATGGCCGTACCGCAGCGGGGACAGGGGGCGCCCTGGCGTCCGTAGACCGACAGGGCACGTCCGAAGTAGCCCGAGGCCCCGTTGACGTTGACATACAGGGAGTCGAAGCTCGTTCCACCCTGCGCGAGGGCCTCGGCCATCACATCGCGGGCCGTGTGCAGCAGTCGTGTGGCCCGCGTCCTCGTCATGGACGAGACCGGCTGTTCGAAGTGGACGCGGCCCCGCCACAGCGTCTCATCGGCGTAGATGTTCCCGATGCCGCTGACCAGGCGCTGGTCGAGCAGGGCTCGCTTGATCGTCGTCCGTCTGGCGACCATGCGCCGCGCGACGTCGGAGGCGTCGAACTCGGGATCGAAGGGGTCCCGGGCGATGTGGGCGACCTGGCCGGGGAGCTCGGCCCCGCCGGGCGCCAACTGGAGCCCTCCGAACATCCGCTGATCGACGAACCTCAACTGATCGCCGCCGTCGGCGAAGTCGAACACCACTCTCGTGTGGGGCAGCAGGGGTGCATCGGGTGCGTCCACCCGGAACTGCCCGCTCATGCCCAGGTGGACGACCAGCGCGTCCCCGTCGGTGAAGGGGATCCACAAGAACTTGCCACGCCGACGCGGCTCGGCCATCATCCGTCCCACGAGGTCGGACGCGAAGCCTTCGCGTCCGGTCGGATGGGTTCTCACGGGCCGGTCGTGCAGCACACGCACGCGCGACAGCGTCCGTCCCGTGATGATGGGTGCCAGCCCGGCGCGGACGACCTCGACCTCGGGCAGCTCAGGCATTCGCCTCCGCGCCGGCCGCGTCGCGAGCGTCCCGCTCCACGTCCAACGCGGCAAAAGCCATCTCCGCCGCCTGTTGCTCGGCCTGTTTCTTGTTGCGGCCATGACCCGGCCCGAACGACCGGCTGCCCGTCACCGCCCATGCCTCGAATCTCTTGTCGTGGTCAGGTCCCGACTCGGTGACCTCGTAGGCCACGTGCGGCAGGCCGAGGGCTGCGGCGACCTCCTGCAGAGAGGTCTTCCAGTCCAGCCCCGCCCCCAGGTGAACAGCCTTGTCCACCCGCGGATCGAACAGGTGGTGGATCCAGGCCTCGGCCGAGGGCTTGCCACCGGACAGGTAGATCGCCCCGATGATCGCCTCCATGGTGTCGGCCAGGATGGAGGTCTTGTTGTCTCCCCCGGTGCTCACCTCGCCCCGCCCGAGCTTGATCATCGGGCCGATGCCGAGTTCCCGGCCCACTTCGCCCAGGCTCACCGCACTGACGACATTGGCGCGCAGTTTCGCCAACTGCCCTTCGGCGAAATCGGGAAACGTGGTGTAGAGGTACTCGGTGACCACCACCCCGAGCACCGAATCCCCCAGGAACTCCAGGCGCTCGTTGGTGGGAAGCTGCCCGTTCTCGTAGGCGTACGAACGGTGCGTCAAAGCCAGGTCGAGGAGGTCTGCGTCCAGATGGATCGCGAGCTCCTCGACCAGTTGTACGAACCCCGGTGACGGTGCGAACTCGTCACCCGTGCCGTGTGGCACGACGCCCGTCAGGCCTCGAAGACCTGGCGGCGATCGCCGCGCGGGCCGTACTGGCCGCAGGACGGGCACGCGGTGTGCGGCAGGTGTGGCTGGCGGCACGCCGGGTTGGCGCAGACGACGGTCTGCACAGCGGTCGTCTTCCACTGGGAACGACGAGACCGCGTATTGCTGCGGGACAGCCTCCGCTTCGGAACAGCCACGGCGGTTTCTCCTTCACGATCCGAGCCCGGTCATGCCCGGCCGGAGCCGGGTTCGGGCGAAGTCATGCGGCGTCCAGAGCGGACGCACGTCTGTTCACTTTACCAGCCGTCCATGCTTCTGCGAAATCACGGGCGTCGGCCCGGACCGGGCCTCAGCCCTCGTCCGCCAGCCCTCGCAGAGCTTCCCAGCGGGGGTCGATGGCCTCACCGTGGGTGTGCTCGGGGTCGTCGTTCAGGGGGAATCCGCATTCGGGACACAGCCCTCGGCAGTCCTCCCGGCACAGCGGGGTGAAGGGAAGCTCCAGGACGACGGCATCGCGCATCGGCGGCTCGAGGTCGATGAGATCGTCCTTCACGAACAGGGCGTCGTCGTCGGCATCCTTGCCGGGGTAGTAGTAGAGGTCCTGCAGGTCGAACGTCCGGTGCTCGTGCACCGGGCCCAGGCAGCGGGCGCACTCCCCCGACAGCTCGGCCTCGACCGTGCCGGTCACGAGGACCCCCTCGGTGACCGACTCCAGCCGAAGATCTACCTGCACGGGGCTGCCCTCCGGCACCCCGATCAGTTCGGAGCCGAGCCCGACAGGAGCCTCGATGCTGCGCTGAAACAGCTTCATCTCGCCCGGTCGGCGTGCCAGCTCGTGGATGCTGGTCACCCACGGTGCACGCGGATCGAGGGACTTGAAGTCGGCCACGTGCCAAGATTAGCCCGCGCGCGAAACCCCGGAACCGTCCTGGTACGGCCCGTCCGGCCTCGCCCCACCCAGACCGGAGCCGCCGGGCGATTCCCCCGGGAGCTACGGGGAACGCGACTCAGCGTCCCACTTTGGCCAAGACCGCGCGATTGACCGCCGGTGTGACGAACGGGCTGATGTCGGCGCCGTTGTGGGCGACCTCGCGCAGCATCGAACTCGACACGGTGCCGTACTCGCGGCCCGCGGGGAGCAGCATCGTCTCGATCCCCGACAGCGCCCGGTTGAGTTGTGCCATCTGCAACTCGTAGTCGAAGTCGCTGCCGAACCGGACGCCCTTGACGATCACACGTGCCTCCTGGCGTCGGCAGAAGTCGACCAGCAACCCTTCGATGGCGGCCACCCGCACATTCGGCAACTCGCTGACAGCGTCGGTCACCAGGTCGATGCGCTCGTCGAGGTCGAACATGTAGTTCTTCGTCGTGTTGCGCCCCACGGCCACGACGACCTCCGAGAACACCTCCGCGGCCCGGCAGATGATGTCGAGATGCCCCCGCGTGATCGGATCGAAGGATCCCGGGCACACCGCCCTCACCGGCAGCGCGGCATCGCTGGTCATTCGTCCCCCTCGGGGTCGTCGTGGGACGCGGTGCGTCCGAAGTGCAGTTGTGTCTCACCGTAGCGGCGAGACCACGAGTCCGACAGCCCGGCAGGCCAGCCGGGCGGCGGGTCCCGGCGGGATCGCTCGGCCACGACCAGGCCGTCGTCCGCCAGCCATCCCCGGCACACGCGTCCGAGCACCTCGTCCACCTCCGCCGACGGCACGGCATAGGGCGGATCGAGCCAGACCACGTCGAAGAACGGTGCCACACCGAGTGACGCTGCCGCCGCAGGGACGGCAGCCTCGTCACTTCCGACCGTTCCCGGGGCACCCGCGAGGAACTGCTCCACGCTGCCGGTGACCACCCTGACCCGATCGGCCAGCCCGGCTGCCTCCGCGTTTCCCCTGATCAGGCGAGCCGCGGCCCGGTCGCGTTCGACGAGCACCACCTCGCGCGCACCCCTGCTGGCAGCCTCCAGCCCGACCGCGCCCGACCCCGCGTAGAGGTCGAGGACACGCAGCCCGGACAGCTGATCGTCCGGCGACCGGTCGGCGCCCCCTGCCCACACGGCGAGCGAGGAGAACAGTGCTTCACGCACCCGGTCGGTCGTGGGACGCGTACGACCCCCCTGGGGCACCCGCAATCTGGCACCCCCGGCCCGCCCCGCGATGATCCTGCTCACCCGCCCAGCGTACGGGGCCACGACGACGCCGGACGCCTGCGTTCGCCACCTCGGGAACCGGGCCGCATGCCCGGATCACGGGCCCCGTGGCGCCCTCCGCTCGATGATGGTTTCTCCATGCGCGAAACCGACACGCTCGATGCCGCCTGACAGCCCCCGGACCTGTGCGGTTGAATGGAAGGCATGGCAGATGCAACTGACAGCCCCGTCTCGGTCATCCCGGAGGACTCCTGCTGGGGCTATTTGGCTTCCCAGGAGGTCGGGCGCCTCGGCTTGAGCACAAACGACGTGCCCGAGATCTTCCCGGTCAACTACTGCGTCGACGGCGAATCGGTCATCTTCCGCAGCGCCGAGGGCAGCAAGATGGACGAGATCGCGATCAACAACAACGTGGTCTTCGAGGTCGACGGGTGGACGGAGGAAGGTGGCTGGAGCGTCATGATCAAGGGCGTCGCCGAGCGCATCACCGATGCCGACGAACTCGCCCGTGCCCGCAAGGCGCCGTTGCTGCCGTGGATCCCCACCGTGAAGTCGATCTTCGTCCGCGTCAGCCCCACGATCGGCATCAGCGGCCGCCGCTTCATGTTCGGCCCCGAGCCCAAGCAGGAATGAGGACGCTCCCAATTCTCCCGGGCGAGCGGATGCTGATCGCGGCAGGGGTCGATTGATCGTGTGGACCATCACAGGCTTCGCGGACGAAGTCGCGGACGACTTCGAGGAGCAGTTGGCCCTCATGACCGAGTTGGGCGTCCGATTCATCGAGTTCCGCAGCGCTTGGGGCGTCCGGGTTCTCGACCTGCCGGACGCTCAGCTTCGGCTGGCCAAGCAGATGCTGGACGACGCGGGTATCTGCGTGAGTGCCCTGGGCACCGATCTCGGCAAGGTGCGCATGGACGACGACTTCACCGTCCACCTCGATCGGGCCCACCGGGCCGCCGACGTGGCGTGGTTCCTGGAGACCTCCGAGGTGCGTGGTTTCTCGTTCTATCCGCCGACCGGCGAGGACCCCGCGATGTACCGGAAGCAGGTCATCGACCGGCTGGGACGCATGGCGACCATCGTCGACCAAGCGGGCGCACGGTACCTGCACGAGAACGAGAAGGGCATCTACGGCGACACTCCTGAGCGGTGCGCCGACCTGGCAGCCCACCTCGATCCGCATACGTTCCGGCTGATCCTCGATCCCGCCAACTACGTACAATGCGGGGTGCGTCCTTTCGACGAGGCCTATCCGCTCGTCCGGTCCGCGACGGTGTACGTACACATCAAGGACGCGACCTTCCCCGACGGGACGGTGCGCCCGGCAGGCCAGGGTGACGCGCAGATACCCGAGATCCTGCACGCGCTCCACAACGACGGGTTCGACGGGTATCTCTCGGTCGAGCCACATCTCGGGGCCGTCGACGCTTTCGGGGCCCTGTCGGGCTCCGGGCCGTGGCGGACCGCGCACGAAGCGCTGATCGATGTCCTCCGCGCGGAGGACGCCGAGTGGGCCTGAGCCTCACTCCCCTATTCCACAAGGAGAAAACATGGACGATGCGGTCCGCTTCGGCGTGGTCGGCCTCGGCACGCAGGGAACGCTGTATGCCCGTCTGGTGAGCCAGGGTCGCGCGCCGGCGCTCCGTCTGGCTGCCGTGTGCGGCTCGAACCCCGCCAGCCGGGCCACGGATCGTCACTCGGCGCTCGCCGCGGAGTTGGGCGTCCCGCTGTTCACCGATTACACCGCGCTGCTCGAATCGGGTGAGGTGGACGCCGTGGTCATCACGACGCCGCACTACGAGCATCCTGCCTTCGCGATCGAAGCCCTCCGGCGCGGCGTCCACACCCTGCTCGAGAAGCCGGCCGGCGTCTACACGCTGCAGGTGGAACGCATGCTCGCGGCGGGCGCCGAGCACCCGGACGCAACCCTCGCGATGATGTTCAACCAGCGCGCCAACCCCCTCTACTCCGACCTCAAGCGGGCGATCGATTCCGGGCTGTTCGGCGAACTGCGGCACTCGTCGTGGATCATCACGAGCTGGTGGCGTCCCGATGCCTACTACGCGTCCTCCCCCTGGCGCGCGACCTGGGGAGGCGAGGGAGGCGGGGTGCTGGTGAACCAGGCACCGCACCAGCTCGACCTGTGGCAGTGGCTGTGCGGCGCGCCCGAACGGGTGTTCGCGCGGGCGCAGTTCGGGTTCCGCCGTGACATCCCGGTCGAGGACGAAGTCAATGCGGTCGTCGACTTCGGCCACGGAGCCACCGGCCACTTCATGACGGGGACGAACGATCTCGTGGGCACCGATCGGCTCGAGCTCCTGTTCGACCGCGGGAAGGTGCTGGTCGAGGGGTCGTCCCGCATCACGACCTGGCTCCTGAACGACGACGAACGGACGATCGCCCGCACGATGAGCCCCGAGGACGCCGCGAAAGCCCCCTCGGGTGCGCTCGACCTGTCGACCTTCTGGTCGTCGGACTCCCGTGACTACGCGAGCCGCTGGGGCGAGCAACACGCGGCCGTGCTGCAGAACTTCGGCGAGCACGTCCTCGACGGCACGCCTCTGCTGGCGTCCGGCCTCGACGGCCTGGCCCAGGTGAAGCTGGCCAACGCCATGCACCTGTCCGCATGGACCGGCCGCGACGTCGACCTCGCGCACCTCGACGCCACGCAGTACCTGGCGGAGCTCAACTCCCGGATCGCCGCGGAGGGACGCTACCCCACCCGCGAGTGAGCGACAGGTCCGTGCTGCCGGTGTGATCGGTCACTTGGACACGGCCTCCGACGTGACGATCCCGGAGATCTCCGACGACTCGTCCTCGGTCGAGGGCTCGGCCTCGATGAACGTCCGAAGCCCCGGCCCCCACACGCTGAGCACTGCCACCGGCACCCACAGCGCGGCCATGACCCACGCGCCCACGCCGATGTCCGCCGCTGCCACGATGAGCGCCGTCAATCCCAGCCCGATCGGGGAACCGACCATGGCCGCCGCCGTGAGCAGGGCCATGACGCGCCCCCGGAGGGCATCGGGCACCCGCACCACCAGCATGACCGACACGATGGGCCCGAAGAGGCCTTGGCCGACCCCTGCCACGACCATGCCCACGGCGACCAGGACGAAGCCGTGTAGGACGGCGATGACGCCGAACCCGACCGTGAGCAGGATGATCGCGGCAACCCACGCCGACCATCGCCGACGCGCGAGCACGGCCCCGTAGACGATCGAACCAGCGACGGTGCCCACGGCGAACCCCGACAGGCTGAGCCCGAGGAACTCCGAGCGCCCCATGCTCGTGAAGTGTGCCGGGAGGATGACGCTCAGCAGTGGCGCCACCGCGATCTGGCTCGCGACGTAGATGACGGTGAGGATGATCAGGGGGCGGCTTCCGCGGATGAGGTGCCATCCCGCCCAGGCCGAGGAGTCGTCATCGGCCGCGCGGACGCGCGTGGTGGCCTTCAGCGGCATGACCGCGATCAGCAGCGCGGCCAGCCCGGAGCAGACCGCGGTGATCCATACGACCTGGATCGAGGGCATCACCGCGAGCAGGAATCCTGCCACTGCGGGCCCGGCGAGCATGGCGACGCCGAACACGGACTGGCGGCCGCTCGCCGCCTGGTCGATGCTCACTTCCGAGGCCTCCGCGACGTTGGCGATGAGGGTTTCGCGAGCCGTGGACCCGGGGACGTCGAACAGCGCACCGAGGATGCCCAGCACGATGAACCAGGCGACATCGAGGCCGACGGTCGCGTCCACTATCGCCAACGCAGCCACAGACACCGCGCTCCCGATGTCGGAGAGCACACTCATGGCACGGCGGCCGACGCGATCGATGAGCTGCCCACCCAGGATGGTCGCGAAGATCGAGGGGACGGCCGATATCGCCGCGATGGTGCCCGCCAGCGCCGGATCCCCGGTACGTTCCAGGACGAGCCAGGGAAGCACGATCATGATCGAGGCGTTGCCGAACATCGATGCGGCGGTGGCCGCCAGGTAGACGGGCAGTGCCGCGCGTCGGCGCATCGTTCCAGTCGGCTGCGTCGCGACGTCCGCGTCGGTCATCGTGCGCTCCGCACGCAGATGTCTCCGAATGCGGTCGAGCCGCGAAGCTCGACCTTGTCGACCATCTGCGCCTGATCGACGGGTGGTAGTTGGTTGGCGACCTCGCCCACCGACGACCTCAGGTCGACCCACACCGAGGTGGACGAGGGGACCCCGAACGTCAGGTCGCCCAGGCGAGTGGTGGCCTCGATCACTCCGGCCTCGGCGCGGTCGATCGAGATGTCACCGGCCGACGTGGCGGCCACCGCCGACCCGCGGACCGAGCGGAGCCGGATGTCACCGTGCGCGGTCGTCGCCCTCAACTCGCCCGCCAGCCTGCCGCAGGTGATCGAGCCGTTTCCCGACTTCACCGCCACGGAGCCACCCACGGACTCGATGCGGGTGTCGCCGTTGGAGGTGACGACATCGGCCCGGCCGTCCAGGTGGGCGATCGTCACATCACCGTGGCTCGTCAGCACGTCCACGTCCCTGGCATCTCCGAGGACGACGTCGCCCGCCGACGACCGGACGCGGATCGAGGCGGCGCTTCCGTCGACCTGGATGTCGCCGTACGAGCCGGCGACGTCGATGCGTGAGCCGGCGGGGGCTTCCACCCGCACGGTGACTGTCGACGACGGGCGCAACGACCACAGGCTCGGGCGCCTGCGTGGGACCGAGACCGTGAGCATGCCCCCGACGAGAGAGACCGTCGCCTCGCGCGCCAGCTGGGCTGCCGCGTCGGATCGGTCTGCGGGCTCCACGGAAGCCGTGGTGACCGCGCCGGCCGTCAGGTCGACGAAGATGTCGCCGAGACGGCTGTCGATGGCGATGTCGATGGGTTGCGGAGTGTCGAAAGTGTAGTCGGGCATGGGTGAACCCTTCATGGGAGATGGCGGGGTGAAACGGACGGTCGACCGGGCGGCGCCCGGCGCGGTCAGCGAAGCCAGCCGCTGAGGTGGTTGCCGAGTCCTAGCTCGTCCGAGGTTCGCGTGGCCCGTGTCGAGCCGGCGAGTGCTTGCGTGCAGATCCGAACGAGCCAGGCGTTGACCGAGAGTCCCTCGGCCTTCGCCGCCTGCTCGATCCTGGCCTTGAGTGACTCCGGCGGGCGGAAGTTGACCCGCGCGGAGGCCTCGTCCGATTCATCATGGCGCATGGTTGACGCCACCGGGGGTGGGGGTGGCGTCGGGGGGAGGGACTGTTCCAGGGTCGGTGGCGTCACGACGAACCCCACGTCCCGGCCATGGAGGCGAACCTCGACCGAGCCCGGAACCATCTCTGTCGTGATCGCATCGGCTGCTGCAGTCAGCACGTCGAGCATGGTCAGGCGCATGGCGGGGTCGAGGGACGCCACCAGCCTCTCGGCTGCGGCGACCGCCTCCTGCCCACCCAGATGGGCCGCCGAGACCAGTTCGCCACGAAGCTGATCGACATACGGGCTGAGATCCATGACTCCATGGTGGCGCCATATTGGCGCCATGTCAACACCTTAGCGGCACCATCCTGTCAACTCCGTTCGAGCCACTCCCCTGCCGCTCTCGTCTCGGTGAGCGTCACGAGATCGGCGAGATATCCGGACGACCGCTCCGGGTCGCCCGCCACCAGTTCCTCGGCCAACTCACGCGCGTCCGCGATGAGCTGAGCATCGTCGAGCACCCGCAACAGGCGCAGGGTCGATTTGCCGCCCGCCTGCTGAGCGCCGAGCACATCACCCTCGCGCCGCTGGGCCAGATCGAGATCGGCCAGTTCGAATCCGTCGCGGGTGGAGGCCACCGCGGCCAGTCGCTCGGCCGCCACCGACCCGGCGTCCACCGCCGTGGCCAGCAGGCACACTCCGGGATACGCACCCCGCCCGATGCGCCCGCGGAGCTGATGCAGCTGGCTGATGCCGAACCGGTCGGCGTCCATGACGATCATCATCGAGGCATTGGGGACGTCGACACCGACCTCGATCACGGTCGTGGCGACCAGCACGTCCAGCTCTCGCGCCGCGAACCCCGCCATGACCTCGTCCTTCTCGCTCGCCGGCAACCGCCCGTGAAGCACCCCGAGCCGCAACCCCGCGAGCGGACCCTCTCGGAGCCGTTCAGCGAGCTCCGTCACCGAGGCGCTCGGCGATGCCCCATCGCCGGCCCCCTCGTCGGGCTCGGATCCGCTGATCCGCGGGCACACGACGAACACCTGCCTGCCGGCCGAAACCTCTTCCCGAGCACGCTCCCAAGCCCGGTCGAGCCAAGCGGGGTGGGCCCGCACGTCGACGACGGTCGTCTGCACGGGCTGCCGGCCCGCGGGGATCTCGCGCAGGGTCGATACCTCGAGGTCGCCGAACACCGTCATCGCGATCGATCGGGGGATGGGCGTGGCCGTCAGGACGAGCAGATGCGGCACCTGATCGGCGCGCTCCTGCAGCACGGCGCGCTGCTCGACGCCGAACCGGTGCTGCTCGTCGACGACGACGAGCCCGAGAGCGGCAAAACCCACCTGCTCCGAGAACAGCGCATGCGTCCCGATGACGATGCCCGCCTGCCCGTCCGCGATCTTCGCCAACGCCTCACGTCGTCTCGCGGCCGGGGTCGAACCGGTGAGCAGCACCACCTCGGTGGCATCGTCCGGCGCGCCGAGGACGCGTCCGGCGCCGAGATCGCCGAGCATCCGGCGGATCGAATCGGCGTGCTGCGACGCCAGCACCTCGGTCGGTGCGAGCAGCACCGCCTGTCTGCCCGAGTCGACCTCCGCGAGCATGGCGCGCAGCGCGACGACCGTCTTGCCGGAGCCCACCTCGCCCTGAAGGAGACGTTGCATGGGCCGCTCGCGTCCTATGTCGGACAAGATCTGTTCGGACACCTGCCGCTGACCCTCGGTCAGGTCGAAGGGCAGGGCGGCGTCGAACCTCGCCAGCAGGCCGTCCGCGTGCACGGTCACCGGCAGCGCGCGGGAGTGCGACGCGTCCAGCCGCCGGTAGGCCATGGTGACCTGCAGGGCAAGCGCCTCGTCCGCCTTGAGTCGGCGCTCCGCCGCGCCGACCTCGCGCAGGCTCCCGGGATGGTGCACCTGCTCCAAGGCATCCATCAAGCCCATCACATCCAGACGGGCGCGAGCCGGGGCCGGCATCGGGTCGGGTGTGCCGCGTAGACCGTCCAGGACGATGTCGACACACTCGCCGATCTGCCAGGTGGGCAGTTTCGATGTGGCCGGATAGATTCCCACGAGGCCGCCGCGGGTGACATGGGATACCATGGCCACGCGCTTCTCGTCCGCCCAGCCGACGATCCGGCCCGTCTCGCTCAGCATGACGAAGTTGGGGTGTGTCATCTGCAACTCGCCCCGGAACTCCCCCACCTTGCCGACGAAGATGCCCTTGACGCCCTTGCTCAACTGCAGTTGCCAGAACTTCACGTGCCGTGGCTCGCCGAAGAAGGTGACGTTCAGATGGCCCCGGCCATCGGTGAGGACGACCTGTAGGCGCGGACGCTGGCCGGGGCGCGCGATGGTCTCCATCTGTGCCACCCGGGCGACCAGGGCGACGTCCTCCCCAGGCCCGATGCTGCCCAGGTCGGTGGTCTCGGTACCCGACAGGTACCGGCGTGGCACGTGCTGCATGAGATCGGACACCGTGCGCAGCCCGAGCCCTGCGAGCGCCTTGGCGGTCTTGTCGCCGAGAATGCCGGACAACGGTTCGGCGAGCCGCCGGTAGGCGTCCGTACGCCACAAGCTCGCGACAGGGCCCGTACCCTCTTCCGGGGAGCGGACGGTTCTCGCGGACCGCGTCGACGTGGTCCCCTGATCACCCGTCCGTCTGCTGCCCGCCATGGCTCGAGCCTAGCCGCGACGTCCGACAGCTTCGCGTAGCGGGAGAACCCCTGTACGAATCGGACGGAGTCCCCGCGCGGACGACAACGACCCTGCCTCAGGCCCCCAGGACCGTTATCGGCACGACGAAAACACCATCGCCCCGACGGTGTGCGACACCGGTGGGCACGACGACGACGCATGCCGAAGGAGGACGGGCGATCTTAGCAGTCACCCGCAACAGGTTCCGAGCGGCAGCATCCACTGCGGACTCCCCCAGCTTTGCCTCAACAGCGATCCAGCGGCCGTCGGCGGCCTCGACCACGGCATCGATCTCATCACGGCCCTTGGTATCGCGATAGTGGAACACTCCACGCGCACCAATCGCCTGTGCATAGACGCGCAGATCATGAACCACTTGCCCTTCGTAGAGGAACCCGAGGGTCCTGGGTTCCGTGAGCAGTCTTGATGTGCCCGCACCCAGCAGAGCAGCCGCCAGCGAGGGATCCGCCATATGACGCTTCGGAGTCTGTACCAACACCGATCGTGATCTCAGTTGGGGAGACCACGCCGGCTGATCCTCTACCAGATGCATGCGAGCCGCGAAGTCGAACAGTTCCGGCGCAGCTGCGGGGCCCACGGCAATCGATGAGTCTGCCTCGATCCGGCGGGTCATCGCCGCGAAGGGCGCCGGTTGCGCCTCAAGACCCGCGGACGCCCGTAGGAACGCGACCAATCTTCGAGGATCCCGCCTCGGCCCCGCGACGGTGGGGAAGGGATTTATCCACTACCGGGTAGCGGATTTCTCCACTATCAAGCGAATCGGTTGACCTACAAGCCCTCGCCTCGACGATCCGTTGGTGACCCGTGAAGGCCCACGCGTGACGCGGTGCCACCAGCAACCCGAGACGAAAGACCATCAGATCGGTTGTTTGGTGACGCAATCTATGTAGACGAAAGTCTTTCCTCCGGGCGCATAGCTCCGGCAGGGTGCCGCATTGGGTGGCCTGGTGGAACCCTGATCCTGCGCCGAGTCCTCTTGCTGAGCGACTCCGGCAGAGGTTGCTGGCGCAGTTGGCTCTACGGTTCCCCCTCCGGAAACCGTCTCATTCTCGCCGACCGCCTGCTGTTGATAGCCTGGCGAACCTGCCCACTCGCTCTCAGATACGGTCTCTATATCATTCGAGGGCTGAGCAGCAGCCCCGGCTTCGCGTGCTTGGTTCTCGCGCTCCTGTTTTGCCGCTTCCTCGGCCTCCAACGCCGCGGCTTGCGAGCGCATCGTTTCGACCCGCTCACCGGCATAGTCGCGAGCTGACTGCAGCGAATCCATGCGGTTCACAACTTTGAACCGCATATGTTCCAGCTCTGAGGTCGTGTAGAAGGCAAGAGGCATCACCGAAGAATCGCCGGCCAGTTGGTCGCGCAGCGCCTGAATCCCCACCAGGGCAGCATCAATCTCAGTGAGAGTAGCGACCAGTTCCTCGAGCGATGCCTCGGGGCTAAGGACCGTCGAAAGCTCTTGCGCCGGGAGGCTGGCTATCTGACTCGGCAATGAGCATTCGATCTGTGTCGAATACAACCCAGCACCACGCCTCCTGGCCTCCTCTTGAGCTGCCAAAACCTCGGGATAGTATTTTTCGTTTCCACTGAACACCACAGCTCGACCGAGACCCTTCAACGCGATCTCAGCGTTGACAAGTGACCCCTCACTGATCACTCCGGCAAGGACACGTCCATAACCGTCGACTCGAACGCGATCGTATCCCAGGCTGACATTACTTCCCGGAGGAAGTCGCCCAGCAAGGAATTTGCTGGCCTCTTCAGCACCGCATTCCACTGGCTTGTCAGGGTCGACGCTCTCCGGAGTGTCGACGTTCAAAAGCCGCACACGCACGTTCTCGCTACCGTCGAGAACATCAATCGTATCGCCGTCGACCACGCGAACTACCTGGACCTCTTTCATGAAGGTCGCCTCGCTGCTCACGCTATATATGGCGAGGCCGGCCAAAGCGACAACTATAGGAACGGCCACCCCTGCCAGCACGCGGCTACCCGCCAGAAGAAGGCCTTGCGGGGTCGGAAGCACAGGTTGGATTCTACTAATTGTCCGCCTAGATGTACTGATCGGACAGGTTGGTCGGGTCGGTGTGACGACGCGGTCTGATTGATTGTCTGGGAAGGACCTCCCGCGGTTGAGTGGAATTGCTCATGGTATCCACTCAGAACAGGAGGTCCTTCGTGGCCCACGCTAACGCAGCCCTGACCCCGAGACATCGATTGAAGGTCGCCCAGCTCGTTGTCGACCAAGGCTGGCCGATCAGTGAGGTCGCTGCCCGATTCCAGGTGTCGTGGCCGACCGTGAAACGGTGGGCCGATCGGTACGCCGCCGGGGAATCGATGGACGACCGGTCGAGTCGGCCGCACCACCAGCCGGCCCGGACACCAGCACCGACCGTGCGCAGGGTCCTCGAGCTCAGGTGGCGCAAACGTCTCGGCCCGGTGCAGCTGGCCTCCCGCACGGGTGTCGCGGCGTCGACGGTCCACAAGATCCTGGTCCGTAACCGGCTGAACCGGCTCACCTATGTGGACCGGGCCACCGGGGAACCCGTCCGCCGCTACGAGCACGACCATCCCGGGTCGTTGATCCATGTGGATGTGAAGAAGCTCGGCAACATCCCCGACGGTGGCGGGTGGCGGTTCGTCGGCCGCCAGCAAGGCGACTGGAACCAGCAGGCGACCCCTGGCAAGCCGAAGAGCAAGTATCACAACCCGCTCATGGGCCACGCGTTCGTGCACACCGTGATCGACGACCACAGCCGGGTCGCGTACGCCGAGGTCCACGACGACGAAACCGCGGCCACCGCGACCGCTGTCCTGGCCCGCGCGGTCGCCTGGTACGCCGCCCGCGGCATCACCATCGAACGCGTGCTGTCCGACAACGGGTCGGCCTACAAGTCGCACTTGTGGCGCGACACCTGCGCCGCGCTCGGCATCACCATGAAGAAGACCCGACCCCGCCGACCCCAAACGAACGGCAAGATCGAACGCTTCCACCGCACCCTCGCCGACGGCTGGGCCTACGCCCGCCACTACTACTCAGAAACCGAACGACGCCAAGCCCTGCCCGGCTGGCTCCACGAATACAATCACCACCGACCCCACTCAGCCATCGGAGGCAAACCCCCAATCAGCCGATTGACCAACGTCCCCGATCAGTACACCTAGACGGCAACGCACGACGTCCGCCACCCGTGATGGGCGACGGACGTCGTCAGCGATAGGAATACCGCCCCACCCCGGTCGACGGCCGGGACAGGTCGGCGCTCGCGTCAGCGGGTGACGCGACCAGCCTTCAGGCAGCCGGTGCACACGTTCAGGCGCTTGTGGGTGCCGTTCACAGTCGCACGGACCCGCTGAATGTTCGGGTTCCAGCGCCGGATGGTCTTCTTCTTGGACCAGGGAACGTTGTGACCGAAGCTAGGGCCCTTACCGCAAACGTCGCACACGGCAGCCATGGCAACTCTCCTCGATCTCGTGGAATCAGACACGTTCGTGAGCGTCCTGAGGACGCAACCTGACGATCCTACCCAATCCGGGGCCGTCAACCCAAATCCGGGCCTTGACCCCGGCCCGAGAAGGAGTCGACCCGTCAGACCGCGATGACGACCGGGACGATCATCGGGCGGCTGCGGTACGTCCGCGACACCCATCGTCCGATCACGCGCCGCACCGTCTGTTGCAGGCGGTGCGTGTCGTCCACGCCCTCGGCCAGCGACTGTTCGAGCGCCACCCGGATCTCATCGGTGACCGACTCGAAGACCCCGGCGTGCTCCAGGAACCCCCGCGCGCTCACGTCCGGGCCGGCCACGATCGTGCCCGCGCGCAGATCGACGGCGGCGATCACCGAGATGAACCCCTCCTCGCCGAGGATGCGCCGGTCGGTGAGCTCCGAATCGGAGACGTCACCGACGGTGGAACCGTCCACGAAGATGTACGACGCGTCCACACGGCCGACGCGCTTGGCCCGCCCCTTCGCCAGGTCGATGACGTCACCGTCCTCGGCGACGATCGTCCGCTGGGCCGGGATGCCGGTGGACTGCGCGAGACGCGCGTTGGCGACCAGGTGGCGCGCCTCCCCGTGGATGGGCATGGCGTTCTTGGGCTGCACCACGTTGTAGGTGTACAGGAGTTCCCCCGCGCTCGCGTGACCCGAGACGTGGACGAAGGCGTTGCCACGGTGGACGACGTTCGCACCGATGCGGGTGAGCCCGTTGATCACCCGATAGACGGCGTTCTCGTTGCCGGGGATGAGGGACGACGCCAGGAGCACGGTGTCGCCTCGCCTGACCTCGATGACCGGGTGCTCGCGGTTCGCGATCCGTGCCAGCGCCGACAGGGGTTCTCCCTGCGAGCCGGTGGACACCACGACGACCTTGTCGTCCGGGTAGTTGGGCAGGTCGTTGAGGTCGATCAGGGTGCCCGCGGGCACCCGCAGGAACCCCAGCTCCTGCGCCGTGGTCATGTTGCGCACCATCGAACGCCCCACATAGACGACCTTGCGGCCGTGGGCGACCGCGAGATCCATCACCTGCTGCACACGGTGGACGTGCGAGGAGAAACACGCGACGACGAGCTTGCCGGTGGCGGCCGCGAACACGCGCTCCAGAGCCGGCTCGATCTCCCGCTCCGAAGGAGTGAACCCGTGCACCTCGGCGTTCGTGGAATCGGCCATCAGAAGGTCGATGCCCTCCAGCGACAGCCGGGCGAACCCACGCAGGTCGGTGATGCGGCCGTCCAGCGGCAACTGATCGAGCTTGAAGTCGCCGGTGTGCAGCACCGTTCCCGCAGACGTCTTGATCGCCACGGCCAAGGCGTCCGGGATCGAGTGGTTGACCGCGAAGAACTCCAGCGTGAACTGGTCGAGGGGAACGACCGTCCCGCCGTCGACCTCGTGGTACATCGCCGTGTCACGCAACCGGTGTTCCCGTAGTTTGCCGTCGACGAGCGCGAGGGTGAGCTTGCTGCCGTACATCGGGATGTCCTGACGCCTGCGCAGCAGATACGGAACAGCTCCGATGTGGTCCTCGTGCCCGTGGGTGAGCACGAGCCCGACGACGTCGTCGAGCCGTTCGTTCAGGTAGTCGAGGCCCGGCAGGAGCAGGTCGACGCCGGGATGGTCGTCCTCGGGGAACAGGACGCCGCAGTCGACCAGCAGCAGTTTGCCGTTGATCTCGAAGCAGGTCATGTTTCGGCCGATGTCGCCCAGGCCGCCGAGCGGAATGATTCGCAACGTACCGGGGGCGAGTTTGGGTGGGGTCTGGAGTGCATTCATGTCGGCACCAATCCTACCGGTTGGCAGAAAGCGCCCACCGCACCGGACGAGCCGCGGCCTGGTTGCGGCCGCTGACGCGGGCGTACGAGACGTCGGCACGGTTCGCGTCCGGCGGCTTCGTCGTTCGGGGAAAGGTGACCGGACGCATAGGATCGTCCCCGTGACCAGCCCCGTCCATACCGACAGCGTCCGACTCGCGATGCCCGCCGAAGCCAGCGCCATCACCGGCGTTCAACGCGCATACCTGGCATCCCTGCCGGGGTTGGCGGCCGTGCTCGACGATCTGGACGAGGCCACGATGACCAGGGCCTGGTTCGAGGCGATCACGCGGCCGCCACTGGCCACCTATCGAGTCCTGGTCGCCCTCGACCACAACGACGGCATCGTCGGTTTCGCGGCCATCGGCCCCTCGGACGACATCGACGCGGACGAGACCGACGCCCTGGTGGCGGAGTTCTGCGTCCAACCCGATCATCAGGACGCGGGCCACGAGGACCGCCTCATGCACGCGATTGCAGACACCCTGCGCGCCGACGGGTTCGTCCGGGCGACGTGGTGGGTGCTCGCGGACGACGACCGCACCCGTGCGTTCCTGACCGCCTCCGGGTGGGCCCCCGACGGCGGGCACCAGGAGATCGGTGACGAGGACGACCACCTGCGCGTCAAGCAGGTGCGCCTGCACACCAGCCTGGTCGACCAGGCTGGATTCGTGACGGACGACGAAGCGCCGCAGACCTCCTGACCGAGGTGCCAATCCGCCGGTAGCGAGCCCGATCCACCACGCGCGGAGACCAGTCGGCCCGTTCTCCGCAGGGCACGCGATATCAGATGAGTTCCCCTACCGCGACGCCCGTCCCGTGGAGGTGGGCGACCACACCGTCGGCGTCGATGTCGAGCCCCTCGTAGACCAGCCCCGCGGGCTGGGGCAGCCTCATCTCGGCCGCCAGTGCGTCGAGGGCGCCGGTGACGATGGACTCCGGCACGTCGATGCCGGCCACCTCCGCAGTGGGGTCGGCGATCGTCAGGCTGCCGTCGGCTGCCAGATCCAGATCGCCCTCGACCTGGATCGCGATGGTCGCCCCGAAGTACTCGACCGTCAGGGACGCCGACACCCGGTTGCCGGACACGTACGACAAGGGGAAGCCGGTCATCGCCTCCAGATCGCTCCACCGAAAGGCGATGTCGGCATCCAGATCCTCCGCGGTCGCCTGAGGAAGGTCGTCCCACGGCGACAATCCCTCGGCAGTGATGTCGATCGACTCCACCGTCCCCGTGCGGCCCTCGATGGTGACCACGGCGTCGTCCGCCGTCACGTGAACGCGCTCGACGCGTTTGGTCACCCCGGCCAGCAGGATCGGCCAACCACCCAGTTCGGTCGTCACCCGTGCACCGCCGAGTTGCTCGGCCACCTGGGCGCTGGTGCGCTGTTCCGCCTGATCGCGGACGTGCGCGTCCACCAGCATCAACCCGGCCACGAGTACGACGACCACCAGGAGAACGGCCAGCCACGACCGTGCCCGGCGAACGGCCATGGGGTCAGTCCTCGCCGATCCCGAGCAGGCTGTTGATGCCGACCGTCAGACCCGGCCGGTCACCGACCGCTCGAACCGCCGCCAGCACGCCCGGCATGTAGCTGGAACGCTGGAAGGAGTCGTCCCGGATGGTCAGCATCTCGCCAGGATTGCCCAGGACGACCTCCTGGTGAGCGAACAGGCCCTGCAGCCGCACAGAATGCACGTGCACACCGTCGATACTCGCCCCACGGGCACCGTCCTCCTCGAGGGTGGTCGCATCGGGCATCGGGGGGCTGCCCGCATCCGCCCGCGCCGCCGCGATCGCTCGCGCGGTCGATGCCGCCGTACCCGAGGGGGCGTCCACCTTGCGCGGGTGATGCAGCTCGATGACCTCGACCGACTCGAAGAACGGTGCGGCCTTCGTCGCGAAATGCATCATGAGCACCGCGGCTATGGAGAAGTTCGGGGCGATCAGCACATTGCTGCCGGGTTTGGCGTCCAGCAGTTCCCGCACCTCGTCGAGGCGGACGGGGGTGAACCCCGTCGTCCCCACCACGACATCGAGACCGTGGTCGATGCACCAGGAGATGTTGCTCATCACGGCGTCGGGAGTGGTGAAGTCGACCACGACGTCGGCCTGCTCGACCGCGCCGCGATCGTCCCCCGAGTCGACAGCGGCGACCAGTTCGAGATCGGCTGCCCCCTCGACCGCCCCGACGACCTCTTGCCCCATGCGCCCCCTGGCTCCGAAGACCGCCACCTTGAGCACGTCGACCACCCCTTCTCGCGTCTCCGCAAGCCTACCGGGGTCGCCGGGTTCCCCGTGGCGCCGGTCAGCGCCGCGGTATACGGGCCTCGCCACGGTGGTCGACGGTCGGTAGCGTGACCCAGTTCCTTCAAATCTCCGCACCCGCGATTCTGGCTACGCCTTATACCGACCCCAGGCCGTCCAGGCACCAGTTTGAAGGAACATGGTCACGGCCGACGGCGTGCACTCCGCTTCCGGACAGGGAAACGGCCCGCGGAGAACGAATCTCCACGGGCCGTCAGCGTCATGCCGACCGGATTCACTCGGCGGCGGCGACCTCCGCCTTCTCGTCCTCCTCGATGACCGGCACGAGCGACAGCTTGCCGCGGTCATCGACGTCGCTGATCTCGACCTGGATCTTCTGGCCGACGCTCACCACGTCCTCGACGTTCTCGACGCGATGCCCCTCGTTGAGGGCGCGCATCTTCGAGATGTGCAGCAGCCCGTCCTTGCCGGGAAGCAGCGAGATGAACGCTCCGAAGGTGGTCAGCTTCACAACCGTGCCGAGGTAGCGCTCGCCCTTCTCGGGCATCGTCGGGTTGGCGATCGCGTTGACCATCTGGCGGGCCGCCTCGGCCGAGGTGCCGTCGGTCGCGCCGATGAAGATCGTGCCGTCCTCCTCGATGGAGATGTTGGCGCCGGTGTCGTCCTGGATCTGGTTGATGACCTTGCCCTTGGGCCCGATGACCTCGCCGATCTTGTCGACGGGGATGTGCACCGTGATGATCCGCGGAGCGAAGGGGCTCATCTCGTCGGGCTGGTCGATGGCCTCGTTCATGATGCCGAGGATCGTCGTCCGGGCGTCCTTCGCCTGCAGCAGCGCGGCCGCCAGCACATCGGAGGGGATCCCGTCCAGCTTGGTGTCGAGCTGCAGCGCGGTGATGAACTCGCTGGTGCCGGCGACCTTGAAGTCCATGTCACCGAGCGCGTCCTCGGCGCCCAGGATGTCGGTGAGCGCGAGGTAGCGGGTCTGGCCCGACTCGTCCTTCTCGCTCATCAGGCCCATGGCGATGCCGGCGACGGGTGCCTTCAGCGGAACGCCCGCGTTCATCAGCGCCAGGCTGGAGGCGCACACCGAACCCATCGACGTCGAGCCGTTGGAACCGATGGCCTCCGACACCTCACGGATGGCGTAGGGGAACTCCTCACGAGTCGGCAGCACCGGGACGATGGCCCGCTCGGCCAGCGCGCCGTGGCCGACCTCACGCCGCTTGGGCGAGCCGACACGGCCAGTCTCACCGGTGGAGTACGGCGGCATCTCGTACTGGTGCATGTAGCGCTTGGCCGTGGTCGCGCTCACGGTGTCGAGCTTCTGCTCCATCTCGAGCATGTTGAGCGTCGTGATACCGAGCACCTGGGTCTCCCCGCGCTGGAACAGCGACGAGCCGTGCACACGCGGGATCAGGCCCACCTGCGCCGACAGCGGCCGGATGTCCTTGGGACCACGGCCGTCGATGCGACGCCCCTGGCTCAGGACGCGTCCGCGCACGATCTTCTTCTGGAGCGCCTTGAACGCGCCCGCGATCTCGCCCTCGCGTCCCGCGAACGCCTCGTTGTCGGCCAGCTTCTCGTAGATCGACGCCTTCAGGGCCTTCTCGGCCTCCTGCCGGTCGAGCTTGTCGGCGATCTGCTCGATCTCGTCGAGCCTGGCCGCGGCCAGCGACGAGACCTCGGCGTAGATGTCGTCCTCGTACTCCTTGAACACGGGGAAGGGGTAGGTCTCCTTGCTGATCTGGCTCGCGAGTTCGACCTGTGCGTCGCACAGCGCCTTGATGAAAGGCTTCGCGGCCTCCAGCCCCCCGGCGACGACGTCCTCGGTGGGAGCGGTCTGCCCGGAGCGGACGATGTTCCACGTGCTCTCGGTGCCACCGGCCTCGACCATCATGATCGCGACGTCACCGTCGGCGAGCACGCGCCCGGCCACGACCATCGAGAAGACGGCCTTCTTCTCCTGCTCGACCGTCGGGAAACACACCCACGAGTCGCCGAGGAGCGACAGGCGAACGCCCCCGATGGGGCCGTGGAACGGCAGCCCGGCGATCTGGGTCGACATCGAGGCCGCGTTGATCGCGAGCACGTCGTACTCGACCTGCGGGTTCAGTGCCAGCACCGTGACGACGATCTGCACCTCGTTCCGCAGTCCCTTGACGAAGGCGGGGCGGATCGGGCGGTCGATCAGGCGGCAGGCGAGGATCGCATTGTCGGACGGACGCCCCTCGCGACGGAAGAACGACCCGGGGATGCGGCCGACCGCGTACATCTTCTCGTCGACATCGACGGTGAGCGGGAAGAAGTCGATCGACTCGCGCGGCGACTTCTGCGCCGTGGTGGCCGACAGCAACATGGTGTCGCCGTCGAGGTAGACGGCGGCGGAGCCATCCGCCTGTTGCGCGAGCACACCGGCCTCGAACCGGACGACATGTTTGCCGCGCGATCCGTTGTCGATGATGGCCTCGCTGAACTTGAGGTTTTCACCCTCCATGAATTGTCCTCTCTGCGTGCGGACCCGTTGGCCCGCGGATGCCCGGCCGCGCATCGTGCGCGCCGGGTGCGGCGCCGGGAGGATCAGGAAGGTCGTCGACCTCGAATGATGGTCTTCGATCGAGGCCATCGGGACGCGGGGATTCGCACCCGCCGGCCCGCTGGCCACTACCGAGGACCAACAACCGTGATGCTCCCCGCGCCCACGACCACCCCATCGCGGGGCGGCTTCGTGATGAAGTTGTTATGTGCCTCAATCATGCCGTGGGACGAAAGCTCATGCACGCCACACGGCGATTGCTCCGGAAAACACGTCAAGGGGGGCGCCCCGTGGAGGGCGCTCCCCTTGACGAATCAAACCGACAGAATCGAATCCCCCTGAACCGGACTCAGGATCACCGGCGCAGGCCCAACCGCTCGATGAGCTTGCGGTAGTGGTCGATGTCTTCCTTGGCCACGTAGTTGAGCAGGCGGCGGCGATGGCCGACCATCAGCATGAGGCCGCGACGGGAGTGATGATCGCCCTTGTGCTGCTTGAGATGCTCGGTCAGGTGAGCGATGCGCTTGGTGAGCAGCGCGATCTGCACGTCCGGGGAGCCGGTATCGCCGGGACGCGTGGCGTATTCCTCGATGATCTTCTTCTTGGTGTCAGTGTCCATGACGAACCAACCTTTCGGACTCGCTGCGCGGCGCCCCCGGTGCTGGATCGCGATGGGGACTCTTACGGGGCCGCGGCCGATCGAACGGCAACCCCACGAGCCTACCATGTCGCCCCCGACCAGGCGAACCCGCTGATCACGGGCCTTTCGTCCGCCGACGAGGACAGACGACGGTCAGGCGACACCCAGGGCGGAACGCGTGTCCGCCACGTCGACTTCCATCTGGGCTATGAGCTCGTCCACCGACGAGAACCTCACCTGCCCACGCAGGTGCGCCACGAACTCGACACCGATCTCGACTCCGTAGAGCTCGAGGTCGGTGCGATCGAGGACGTAGGACTCGACCCTGCGTTCCAGGCCGTCGAAGGTCGGGTTGGTGCCCACGCTGATCGCGGACGGCAGGAGAAGGGCGTCACGCTCGTCCAGCCGTCGGAGCCAACCCGCGTAGACACCGTCGGCGGGGATCGCCATGTCGTCGGGGATCACCAGGTTGGCGGTCGGAAAGCCCAGGTCACGGCCACGCTGGTCGCCCATGACCACCACGCCGCGCACCCGGAAGCTCCGGCCCAGGTGCCGGGCAGCCTGTTCGACGTCGCCGCGGGCGATGGCCTGACGTACCAGCGTCGAGCACGTGCGGACGTCGTCGACCTCCCACAGATGCATGACGTCCACCTCGAAGCGTCCACGGGCGAGTTCGCGCATCGTCTCGCCCGTGCCCGCCGCCCCCTTGCCGAACGTGAAATTCTCACCGACCTCGACGGCGACAGGATTCAGCGGCGTGAGGATCGTCTCGACGAACCGCTCGGGCGACCAGCCCGCGATCTCGCGGGTGAACTGGACGACCCTCACCTGGTCGGCTCCGTAACGCCGCAGCAGGTCGATGCGATCGGACAGGTCGGTGAGAAGCCTCGGCGCCTTGTCGGGCGCCACGACGCGCAGAGGATGAGGCCAGAAGGTCACGACGACGACGGGGAGCGGGCCCTGGTCGTCCGCCCACTGCACGGCCTGTTCACGAGCCCGGGCGAGGAGCTTCTGGTGTCCAGTGTGGACGCCATCGAAGTTCCCGATGACCACCACGCTGTGCCGTCTCTCCGGTCGCATTCCCGCTCCTGGTCCAGCCGTTCGTCCGCGCCGGCGGTCGCCGGGCCGCAGACCAGCATAGTGCGCGCCGTTGACTACCCCCATGAGGTGTCGCCGCGCCGGGCAGCCCCCTGCCTGTGGCCGTGACGGGTGAGGAACGTGTCCACGTCCCCGAGGTCGTCGATGCGTTCCTCCAGCTCCTCACGACTCCAGTCCCACCAACGGGTGGCCCGGATTGCCTCGGCGACGTCGCGGGGGAACCGTTCACGCAGAACGTGCGCCGGGACGCCCGCCACGACGGTGTAGGGCTCGACGTCGTGGGTCACCACCGCGGAAGCCCCCACGACCGCGCCGTCGCCGATCGACACCCCCGGCATGATCGTCGCGCCGTGGCCCACCCACACGTCGTTGCCGATCGTGACGGGATGCGAGCGCCGCCATTCGAAGAACCGCTCGTCGTCGTCTCCGAGACCGAAGGCGGATCGGCGATAGGTCATGTGATGCTGGGTGACCCGCCACATCGGGTGGTTTCCCGGGTTGATCCGCACATGGGACGCGATGGAGCAGTACTTGCCGACCGTTGCGTACACACAGTCCACATCGCCCGCCAGATAGCTGTAGTCACCGATCGTCGACTCGCTGACAAGGCATCTCGGGCCGATGTCGGTCCACTCCCCCAGGGTCGAATCGACCACGCGGGAGGTCTGGTGCACCGCGGGCAGGCGCGAGAGCCGCTCACCGCTGAGCCCGCTTGGGAGCTCTCGATTCGGGACCATCCGATTCGGGGCCGTCCGGATCTGCCCGGCTGCGCTTCGGACCCCGGTCTGTGCCGGGGCGACCCGAAGCGCCTGGCCGAAACCCGGCTGTCGCCGCTCCCGGAAGGCCGCCAGACCCTCGGCGAAGTCAGGACTCCGCGACAGGAGCGTCTGGACGGCGGGTTCGTCCTCCAGATATCGCTCGAAGCCTGTGAACGTGGACGCCCAGACCTGCTGCTTGATGGCTGCCAGCGCGTCCGCCGGACCGGCCGCGAGTTCGGCCGCGAGTTCGGCCGTCTGACGCACGAGATCCGTCGCGGGCACGACTCGCGTGACCAACCCCAGCGTCACGGCCTCGGAGGCCGGCACAGGACGGCTCCTCATGAGCAGGTCGGAGGCCCGCAGATGGCCCAGCGTCCTGGTGAGGACGAAACCCACTCCCGTGTCGGAGGCGAGCCCCAGACGTACGAAAGCGGTGGACAAAGTGACGTCGTCGCTCGCCAGGACGAAGTCGGCGGCGAGCACGAGACCCAGCCCCGCTCCCGCCGCCACACGCTGCACCGACGCGACCACGGGCTTCGGGATCGCCCGCATCAGCCAGACGACGCGTCCCAGGGCCCGGACGAGCGCTCGTACGTTGCCACGATCGTGCGCGAGATCGGCCTCGAACTGGGCCATGTCGCCACCGGCACAGAACGCCCGCCCCGCCCCCGCGAGGACGATGACACGCACCTCGTCGTCTGCGGCCGCTGCTCCCAGAGCGTCCAGGAGGTCGTCGGCCACCACGGTGTCGAGCGCGTTGAGGCGCTCGGGACGGTTGAGAACGATGTGTGCCACGTGGTCGCGCACCGAATAGTCGATCCAGGTGAGCTCCATGGTTGACACGATACGGGCAAGCCCCGCGCATGTGCGCATCCTCAGCCCCGAGTGGGTCGCATTCAGGGCACCACGAGACGCTCGACGGGCTCGAAGGCCGAACACGGAGACGCTAGCCGAAACCGACGGAACCAGCGCCCCGGCGGGGTCTCAGGCGAGGACGGCGATGGGGCGCCCGCCGACCCCGTAGAGGGCGAGGAGATCACCCTCCGGGCCGACGACGCCGGTCGGCGACGAGGGGATGTCGATGGCCAGGGAACGTCCGAACCCGATGTCCCGGGCCTCGTCCGGCCCGACCTCGACGACGGGGAAGCTCAGGCGCGCCGCGGCGGCCATGGTCATGAGCGGCGTGGTGGGCTCCAGCGCATCCAGTTCGATCGCGGAGTTCAGCCCGTAGCCTCCGATGCGGGTACGCCGCAGCCGTGTGAGATGGCCCCCCACTCCCAGCGTCGCCCCGAGGTCGCGGGCGAGCGCGCGCACATAGGTGCCGGACGAGCACTCGACCTCGACGTCCACATCGCAGAAGTCACCCGAAGACGCGACGGCGGTCGCCTCGAAGCGGGTCACGCGCACGGGCCTGGCCGCCAGCTGCACCTCCTCGCCGGCACGCGCCCGGGCATAGGCGCGCCTGCCGTCGACCTTGATCGCCGAGACCGTGCTCGGCACCTGCATGATCTCACCACGCAGGGGTGCCATCGCACGCTCGATCTCGTCGGCGCCGAGGGTGCCGGCCGGGGCCCCTCCGGTCGGCTCGCCCTCGGCATCGTCCGTGGAGGTCGACCGGCCCAACCGGATGGTGGCGCGATATTCCTTGTCGTGCAGCGCCAGGTGGCCCAGCAGACGGGTTGCGCGATTCACCCCGACGATGAGGACCCCGGTCGCCATCGGGTCCAGAGTGCCCGCATGGCCGACCTTGCGCGTCCCCAGTACTCGTCGGACGCGTCCGACGACCTGATGGGAGGTCAGGCCCGCCGGCTTGTCGATGACGAGGATCCCCGCGGAGTCCACGGGCACTCAGTCCTGAGACGCGGGAGCGTCGTCCGCGTCGTCGTCGGCATCGTCGTCCGCGGCATCGTCCTCACGCTTGCGGTAGGGGTCGGGATCGCCGGCGTAGCTCGCTGTGGCCCTGCGGTTCGCCAGGTCGGCGTCACTGGCCTGCACCCGGGCGAGGAGGTCCTCCATGTCCTGGGCCGACTCGGCGGTCGCGTCCTGGACGAAGGTCAGGCTCGGGGTGAACTTGAGCCCGAGGCGCTGCCCCACCGTGGTGCGCAAGAGGCCCTTGGCCGCCTCCAACGCCGCCGGGGTGTCGACCTTCCCCTCGGGGGCGTCGGCCTCGCGGCCGTCGAGGGAGCGGCCCAGGTCGGTGTAGAAGATCGTCGCCTCGCGGCCGTCGCCCGTCAGCCGGACGTCGGTGATGGTGACGTAGCCCAACCGCGGATCCTTGACGCGCCGATCGAGCATCTGGGCCACGATCTTGCGGATCTGGTCCTCCAGCTTCGCGATTCGTGGGTTACTCATGTGGTCCTCCGATGATGTGAAAAGGGTGACGGGTGGGGGCGGAAGCCGCCCCCACCCGTCCCGTCGATCTCGAACGTCAGCTACGCGGCTTCTCGACCATCTCGTAGGTCTCGATGACATCGCCGGTCTGGATGTCGGAGTAGCTGGCGAGTGTCATGCCGCACTCGAAGCCCTCGCGCACCTCGGTGACGTCGTCCTTCTCGCGGCGCAGGGAGGCCACCGTCGTCTCGGTCACCACCACCCCGTCGCGCAGCAGGCGAACCTTCGCGTTGCGGCGGATGACGCCGTCGAGCACCATGCAGCCCGCGATGTTGCCGAACTTCGAACTGCGGAAGATCTCGCGGATCTCGGCACGGCCGAGCGTCTTCTCCTCGAAGATCGGCTTGAGCATGCCCTTGAGCGCCGCCTCGATCTCGTCGATCGCGTCGTAGATCACCGAGTAGTAGCGGATGTCGACGTTCTCCTGATCGGCCAGGCGTGCGGCCTGGGCGGTGGGACGAACGTTGAAGCCGATGATCACCGCGTGAGGCGTTGACGCCGCGGCCAGCGACACGTTGGTCTCGGTGATGGCACCGACACCGCGGTCGATCACGCGCAGGCTGACCTCGTCGCTGACATCGATCTTCGCCAGAGCATCCTCCAGGGCCTCGACCGAACCAGCGCCGTCGCCCTTGAGGATGAGGGTGAGCTCGCTGGTCTCGCCCTTCTCCATCTGCTCGAACAACTCTTCCAGCGTCTTGCGGCGGGAACCCGCGGCCTGCTGTGCGGCCCGCATGCGGGCCTCGCGCTTCGCGGCGATCTGGCGAGCGATCCGGTCGTCCTCGACGACCAGGAAGTTGTCACCCGCGCCGGGCACGCTCGTCAGGCCGAGCACCTGCACCGGCATCGAGGGCGGAGCCTCGTCCACGGTGTCGCCGTGATCGTCGATCATCGCACGGACGCGCCCGTGGGCGCTGCCCGCGACGATGGAATCGCCCTTGTGCAGAGTCCCGCGCTGGATGAGAACCGTGGCGACAGGGCCGCGGCCCTGATCGAGGTGTGCCTCGATCGCCACGCCCTGAGCGGCCATCTCGGGGTTGGCCCGCAGATCGAGAGCGGCATCGGCGGTCAGGATGATCGCTTCCAGCAGAGAGTCCAAGCCCTGATGGGTGACCGCGGAGACGTCGACGAACATGGTGTCGCCACCGTATTCCTCGGGCGTCAGCCCGAACTCCATCAGTTGGCCACGCACCTTGGTGGGGTCCGCCCCGGGCTTGTCGATCTTGTTGACCGCCACCACGACCGGTACATCGGCGGCCTTGGCATGGTTCAACGCCTCGATGGTCTGCGGCATCACGCCGTCGTCAGCGGCCACCACGAGCACCGCGATGTCCGTGGACTTCGCACCCCGGGCTCGCATGGCGGTGAACGCCTCGTGGCCAGGGGTGTCGATGAACGTGATCTTGCGTTCGTCGCCGCCGACCTCGGTCTCGATCTGATAGGCGCCGATCGACTGGGTGATGCCGCCGGCCTCCTTGGCCTGCACGTTGGTGTGGCGCAGGGCGTCCAGCAGCTTCGTCTTGCCGTGGTCGACGTGGCCCATGACCGTCACGACCGGGGGACGCGCGGCAAGGTCGCTCTCATCGCCCTCGTCCTCGCCGTACTCGAGGTCGAAGCTCTCCAGGAGCTCGCGGTCCTCGTCCTCCGGGCTGACGACCTGGATGGAGTAGTTCAGTTCGGCGCCGAGAACCTCGAGGGTCTCGTCGGGAACGGACTGGGTCGCCGTGATCATCTCGCCCAGGTTGAACAGCACCTGGACCAGTTGCGCGGGCTCCACACGGATCTTCTCCGCCAGATCGGTCAGCGAGGCGCCCCTGCGAAGGCGGACGATCTGACCGTCGCCCTGACGGATGCGCACGCCACCGATCGTGGGTGCCTGCATCTCGTCGAACTCTTGCCTGCGCTGCTTCTTCGACTTGCGCCCGCGCCGGTTGGCGCCCTGACGCCCGAAGGCACCCTGGGTGCCACCGCGCCCGCCACGGCCGCCGCGACCGGCGCCACCACCGCTGGGACCACCGGCGCCGCCACCGAACGAGGGACCGCCCGACCCACGGCCGCGACCGGGACCACCGGAACGACCGCCGCGGGTGTTCGTCTGCCCGCTACCGAGGTTGGGATTGGCGTGCTTGGGCATCATCGCCGGGTTGGGGCGTGGCAGCCCGCCGGTGCCGCCGGGACGGGGCATGCGATCGCCACCACCGGAGCGCGGCGCACGGTTGTCGCCAGAGCGGGCACCGTCGCGACCTGGGCGCGCGGAGTTCTGGCCCTGCGAGCGACGGGACTGCCCCATGCCCTGCGAGGACGAGAACGGGTTGTTCCCGGGACGCGGGGTGCCGGGCCTGCGCACGCTGGCAGGCGTGGGACGTCCGCCTCCGCCCTGCCCGTTCTGGGCCCCGGACGAGCCCGGACGCGCTCCCGCTCCGGGAACCGAAGGCTTCGGACCCGGCGTGGGACGCGGACCGGGGGTCGCACGGTTACCGGGAGTGGCTCGATTGCCCGAGGCGGGCCGATTGCCCTGACCCGAGGAATGGCCACCCTGGCCCGTGTGGTTCCCAGGCGTCGCCGGTCGGGGGCCCTGCTGCCCGGAGCCCTGCCGTGGGCCGGGGTGCGGGACGCCGGGACGCGGGCCGGGCGTCGGACGCGACCCCGACGCGGGCGCGGGACGCGATCCCGACGACGAGCGGTTGCCCGGCTGTTGCGGGGCAGGACGGGGCGCGGGGCCCGGACGGGGCGCCGGGGTCGGCCGCGGGCCGACCTGGGCTCCCTGGCTCGCCGCGGGCGCCTGCGGCTTCGCGGGGGATGCTGGTCTGGTGTTGGCGGGTGTCGCAGCGGCGCGCGGGGTGCCGCCGGCGGGCCTGCCGCCCTTCGGGGCCGATGAGGCGGACCCCTGCGCCTGGGCGCCGCCACCGGCGCCACCCTTCACTCTCTCGGTCACCCTGCGGACAACCGGCGCCTCGATGGTCGACGACGCCGAGCGGACGAACTCGCCCATCTCGTTCAGGGTGTTGAGAAGCTCCTTGCTCTCCAGTCCGAGCTCCTTCGCGAGCTCGTAGACACGGACCTTGGCCACTGATCTCCTTCAGGTCCAGGCCCGGGGCCAGGACCACTAGTTGGTGATGGTGCTCATCTCGGCGTACTCATCGAGTGGTCATGAGCGATTGCCCACCTTCTGGTTGTGCGTGATCAGGGCGATACTCCCGCACGCCACCAGAGCCGCTCGCACTCGGTGGTCCAGCGGCGGGAGTGGCAGGGCTGGAGTTCTCCGGGGTCGTCCCGGAAGACACGCGGTAAATAGTCTAGCCCTTGGGCAAGCCCATTGACCAACCCGGCCAATCGCCCGAGACCACCGCGGACGCGAACTCGCCGAGCACGGCATCGTCCACCTTCCGGTGAAGGCTGCGCGCGAATCCGCCGCGTCGACGGGCCAGGTCGATGCAGGCCGGGTCGGGATGCAACCAGGCCCCCCGGCCCGGCGCGACGCGGGAGGGATCGGGCACCAGTTCAGTTCCCCGGCACACGAACCTCACGAGCGCGGCGGCCGGCACGACCTTTCTGCAGCCCACGCACGTACGAAGCGGACCGGACGCCGAGGGCGCCGTATCGTCCATCAGCCCTCGGGAGCCGTGTCGGGCTTGATGTCGATGCGCCACCCGGTGAGCCGGGCGGCCAGCCGTGCGTTCTGGCCCTCGCGACCGATCGCGAGGCTCAGTTGGTAGTCCGGGACGACGACCCGGGCGGTGCGCGCCGTCGCATCGACGACCGTGACGCCGGTGACCTTGGCCGGGCTCAGCGCGTTCGCGACGAAGCGTGCCGGGTCGGCGTCCCAGTCGACGATGTCGATCTTCTCCTCGTTGAGTTCGTGCATGACCGCACGCACGCGCTGGCCCATGGGGCCGATGCACGCACCCTTCGCGTTCACCTCGGGACTGTTCGAGTGCACCGCGATCTTGGTGCGGTGACCGGCCTCGCGGGCGATCTCCTTGATCTCGACGATGCCCTGCTCGATCTCGGGCACCTCGAGGGCGAACAGCTTCCTGACGAGATTGGGGTGCGTGCGACTGACGATCACCTGCGGACCGCGCAGTTCCTTGCGCACGCTCACGACGTAGACCCGCAGGCGCTTGCCGTGGGTGTACTCCTCGCCGGGGGACTGCTCCGCCAGCGGCATCAACGCCTCGATCTGGCCCAGGTCGACCCGCACCGTGCGCGAGTCGCGGTCCTGCTGGATCACGCCGGTGAGGATGTCGCCCTCCGACGCGGCGAACCGGCCGTACTTCTGCTCGTCCTCGGCCTCACGCAGGCGCTGGAAGATCACCTGCCTGGCGGTGGACGCCGCAACCCGTCCGAAGTCCTTCGGCGTGTCGTCGTACCAGCCGACCACCTCGCCCTCGGCGTCCAACTCCGGCACCGTCACGGCCACCGTGCCCGCTCGGCGATCGATGACCACCCGCGCGCCGTGCTTGGCCTCGTCGGTCTTCTCGTAGGCGTTGAGCAGCGCGTCCTCCAGGGCCTTGATGAGGTAGTCGAAGGGGATCTCCTTGTCCCGCTCGATCATCCGCAGGGCAGCCAGATCGATGTCCATCGCGTCACTCCTTACCATCAGGCTCAGTGGCGTCGAGCCCTGAGTCCTCTTCATCGGTCTCGCCGGGATCGTCCGCGAGTCGTCGGTTCATCTCCACCTGGACGACGGCCTTGTGCACGTCGGTCAGAAGGTAGGACGCGACTGCTTCGCCGTCGGCGAGACTGACCGACTCCTCGTCGGCGGCGACGACGCGTCCGGTGATCTGTTCGCCGCCCGCGAGCGTCACGGTCAGCAGGCGGCCGATGTTGCGCCGGTAGTGGGCCGGTCTGGTCAGGGGACGCGACACACCGCGGCTGCTCACCTCCAGGGTGTAGGGGCGGTCCCCCATCGCGTCCGAGGCGTCCAGCGCGTCCGACACCGCGCGCGTCGCCGTGGAGATCTGGTCGAGATCAGGCCCCTGGCCCTGCGGGCCGTCGCCGTCGACGACGACCCGGACCACACGCCGCTTGCCGGCGGGGACGACCTCGAGGTCATCCAACTCGAGCCCCTGGGTGGACAACACGGGAGCCAACAGCTCGCTGAGCCTCGACTGGTTCATGCGTGGTCCTCTTGTCGGATGGGTTATGTCTCGCGACTGCCTCACCAGTGGCCTGGCAACCGCAGTCATCCCCACAGTCTAGGCCATCGCAGCGGGCGGGGCGGGTGAGCGCGCGGTCGGGGACGCACTCCGGGTATCGTGCGGGCCATGGGTGTGCAGTTGCCGGACGCGGACTGGACGCGCCGACGGTTCTTGGCGCTGCTCGGCATGGGTGCCGCTGGCGTCCTCACCGCCTGCTCGCCCAGCCCCCTCATCACCGCCGGAGGCGAGCGCAGCGCGTCGGCGACCCCGACCCTCGACGACAAGCGCCGGGCCGCGGCCGTCGGCGCCGCCACGCTCGCCGATCTCGCCTCCGGATGCGCGGGGATCCCGGGAGCTGACCCCACGTTCGCGGCATGGTGCACGGCTCTGGCCGACACCCACACGGCACATCTGACGGTGCTCGCGCAGGCCGATCCGCTGGGTGGCGTGCAGGCCGATCACTCACCGATCGACGACGTGGCCTCACGCGGAGTGGGCGTCCCCGGCTCCCCGGAGGAGGCACTGACCGTACTGGCCGCGCAGGAGACGGCGCTGGCCGACCTGCTCGCCCCGATCGCGGTGGGGTCTGCGACGTCGTCCGCCTGGGCCTTGCTGTGGCTGTCCCAGGCGCTGGCGACCCGGGTCTACGCCGCTGCTCTGGCCGGCGGGAGCATCGACGCCCTCGGCCCGGCACCCGTGGAGGGCACCGCGGTGCCCGCCGAAGTGGACGCCGGCACACCCGCCGACGCCCGGCAGGTGCTGCTCAGCCACCAGCGGGCACTGGTCTTCGGCCTGCAGACTCTGCTCGGACGACTGGGATACGGCGACGCACGCGTCGATGCCGTCACCCAACGGCTCGGCGAGGCCATGCGCGAGCGGGACGACACCTCCGCCGCGATCACCGCAACGGGCGCCACCGCCTCGGCGCCACCCCCCGAATTCACGCTTCCCGGCGACGCGACGGACTCCGCGCAGATCGAGCGGATCTGGGGCGAACTGGAACTCGCCGTGATGGCGGGCTGGGCACGGCTCGCCGCAGCGGATGCCGACGGACGCGCCGACGCGCTGGACCAGATGGTCACGCAGGCCGGACGCGCCCGTTCTCACGGGGTGGCGCTGCCACACTGGCCCGGCTGGGTGTGACCCGCGTCCCCGGGAGTACAGAACCGTCCCGGAGGCCTGCCGGGCTCGTCAGACAGCCGGGCCGATCTCGGCGAGTACCTCGTCGGCCGCCTGCGCCACGGACACCTCACGCGCCGTGCCCGACTTGCGGTCACGGATCTCGACGAACCCGTCTGCCAGTCGCCGGCCGACCACGACAGCGGTCGGCATGCCGAGCACCTCGGCGTCCGCGAACTTCACACCCGGGCTCGCCTTGCGATCGTCCAGCAGCACCGCGACGCCACGCGCGCTGAGTTCGGAGGCGATCTGCTCGGCCGCCTGGGCGATCTCGTCCCCCTTGCCCGTCGCCAGCACCATCACGTCGTAGGGCGCGAGCTCCCGTGGCCAGCACAGACCCTTGTCATCGCAGGTGGCCTCGGCCACCACGGCGACCGCGCGGGAGACGCCGATGCCGTATGAACCCATGGTGACGACCTGGAGCTTGCCGTTGGCGTCCAGCACCCGCAGACCCAGGGCCTTGGCATACTTCGTGCCGAGCTGGAAGATGTGCCCCATCTCGATTCCCCGGGCAAGATGTAGCGGCCCGGAGCCGTCAGGAGCCTCGTCCCCCTCGCGAAGCTCGGCGACATCGAGGTGCCCGTCGGGGGTGAAGTCGCGTCCGCAGACGAGGTCGGCAACGTGACGACCCGGCTCGTCCGCCCCGGTCAGCCAGCGGGTACCGGGCACCACCGCCGGGTCGACGAGGTAGTGGACCGCGTCCGCCGGGGGCTCCGCACCCTCGGGCAGCGGCCCGTACCCGAGCGCGCGGGGGCCGATGTAGCCCTTCACGAGTCCCGGATACCTGGCGAAGTCTTCCTCGTTGAAAGTGGTCACCTCGGCCGGCGAGACCGCCGCCTCCAGACGCTTGGTGTCGACCTCGCGATCGCCGGGCAGGCCGATGGCGAGCGCCTCGGTGCGTCCGTCGGGATAGGTGAGCTTGAACAAGACGTTCTTCAACGTGTCCCCGGCCTCCCACGGCCGGTCGTCCCTCGGGAACAACGTGTTGGCCTGGGCCACCAGCGTGTCGATGGTGCCTGAATCGGGCGTGTCGTGGACGACCGCCGCGGGGACACCCGAGGCGTCCTGCTCGGGCGACAGGGGACGCTGCACGGCCTCGACGTTGGCGGCAAAACCACCCGGCGAGCGCACGAAGGTGTCCTCGCCGTTGGAAGCGACCGCCAGGAACTCCTCGGACGCCGAGCCACCCATCGGGCCCGAGTGGGCGTCGACGATCACGTACTCGAAGCCGAGCCGGTCGAAGACCTTGATGTAGGCGGCACGATGAGCCTGGTAGGACGCGTCCAGCCCCGCCTGATCGACGTCGAAGGAGTACGAGTCCTTCATCGTGAACTCACGGCCACGCAACAGCCCGGCGCGGGGGCGGGCCTCGTCCCGGTACTTGGTCTGAATCTGGTACAGGTACAGCGGCAGATCCTTGTACGACTTGGTGACGTCCTTGACCATGAGGGTGAACATCTCCTCATGAGTCGGGCCGAGCAGCATGTCGGCACCCTTGCGGTCGACCAGCCGGAACAAGTTGTCGCCGTACTCGGTCCAACGATTGGACTGCTCGTAGGGCTCGCGCGGGAGCAGCGCCGGGAACAGCACTTCCTGGGCCCCGATCGCGTTCATCTCTTCCCGGACGATCGCCTCGACCTTGTGCAGAACGGCCAGCCCGAGCGGCAGCCAGGAGTAGATGCCGGGCGCGACACGCCGGATGTAGCCCGCGCGAACCAGCCAACGGTGGCTGGGGACCTCGGCGTCCGCCGGGTCCTCGCGTAGGGTGCGCACGAACAGCTTGCTCATCCGGGTGATCACGGGTTTACTCCTCGACTCAGGTGCTCCGACAAGGCTAGCGGTTTTCGCGGGCGGGCATCCACGTCGATCAGGGGGCTTCCGGACGCTGCCCCGGCCCGTTCCGGCGGGCCGCCTGACTTCACGCGGGCGCCGTGATCTCCCGCGGGCCGTACAACACCCGCCGGAAGTCACGCCACCCGCGCGAAAATCACGCGGCCCGCGTGAACTGACCTCATCCGTTCACGCGAGCCGCGTTACTCGCAGTCCTGCGCAGCAGGAGCGGCGGAGGGAATCGCTCATTCCATCTCCCGTAGCGCCCCGGCCGTCCCCCTGGCCGACCGATTCCGTCGTCCCGCCTAGCTGGACGACGGAGCCGCCGCGCGGATGTACTGCTCGAGCGCCGACGGGTTGCGTGTCTGCAGGAAGATCCGCCCCGGGCCGTAGAAGTCGAAGACGAAGCCCTCGCCCGACTTGAGGGTCTTCCAGACCTGCCCACGCGCCGCTTGGCGTAGCTGGAACCTGGTGCCCAGGTCGTAGGCCACGACATGGCCGCTGTCGATGACGACCTGCTCGCCCGGCTGCAGGTCGATGACGTCGAGCGCCCCGTAGACGCTCAGCAGGACGAGACCCTGACCGCTGGCCTGCAGACCGAAGCCGCCCTCCCCGCCGAAGAAGTTGCTCGCGCCGCCCCAGCGGGAATCGGTGACGACGGCATGCGAGTTCGCGATCCAGCACCCGCGAGTGATGAAGAAGGGGCGGTTGGGCTGTATCTCCAAAGGCATGATGTCGCCGGGCAGGGTGCCTGCCACGTCGACCCATCCGCCCTGGGGAGGAGCCGTCATGGTGGTGATGAAGAGGCTCTCACCCGCCAGCATCGACCGTTTGAGGCCGGCCATCAGGCCGCCCTCCATCTTCGCGTCGACCTGGATGCCGTTGCTGTGGGCCATCATCGCCCCGCTCTGCACCTTCATGGGCTCGTTGGGAGCGAGGAATACACGGGCCACCGCGAACGATGGGTTGTGCCGCAGGCTGATCTCCATGCCCCAAGTCTGACAAGACAGGGTGTCAATTCGCCACACATCGGTGTTCGGCGAGTCTGCCGCGCGGGGCGGCGGTCATCTCAGAACAGGACGGTGGCGAGTTCCCCCACGGTGCGGAACCCGACCGCCTCGTACAGACGCCGCGCCCGCACGTTGAAGTCGTTGACGTACAGCGAGACCGTCGGGAACCGTTGCTGGCACAGGACGACAACCTGGGCCATCGCCCCACGGGACATGCCTCGTCCGCGAAGCCTGGGGTCGAGCCACACCCCCTGCACCTGGCAGCGTCCCCGCCAGGCCGATCCCACGTCCGACTTGAACCAGACCCGCCCGTCCTGGATCCCGCCGAAGGCACGTCCCATCTGGATGAGCGAGCGCACATAGCGCCCGTAACTGCCCATGGCGTCCAGCGGGCTGACGCCGACCTCTTCGGAATACATGGCGACCGCCGCCCGGAAGTAGGCGTCGTAGTAGTCCTCGGTCATCCGCGTCACCCGCGGATCGGGCGCGACCACGGGGTCTGTGTCGATGACCATGAGCGGCTGGTGGGCCCGGATGTCGCGGGGACGCTTCCAGCCGCCTCCCCACCGGCGAGACAACTCGTCGTGCAGGCGGACGACGACGTCGGCTCGTCCCATGATCGAGGCGATGGAACCTCTGCGCCCGATCGCCTGGACGAACGCGTCCACGGCCTCGTCATCGTCGCCGACCGGCACCAGGTTGGAACCGACGTGGCAGGCGGCCACGAGTTCACCGCCCCGCTCGAACCCGTAGACCGGGCAGCCGAGGAACTCGGGAGCGAGGCCGAGCGTCGACACCCTGGATGCCACGAAGAGGTTGACCAACGGATCGCGTTCGAGGAGTTCGAGCAGGGCGGGCAGGTCGTCCTGCTCGAGGACGCGCAGGGCACCCGTCAACGGACCACTACTTCGGGGGTGCCCGTGGCTTCGCCGAGTTCCTCGGCGAGCCTGTTCGCCTCCGCGATCAGGGTGGGCACGATCTCGTCCTCGGGCACCGTCTTGATCACCTCGCCGCGAACGAAGATCTGCCCGCGTCCGTTGCCCGACGCGACGCCCAGATCGGCCTCACGCGCTTCACCGGGCCCGTTCACCACGCAGCCCATCACCGCGACGCGGATCGGAACGGTCATGTCCTTGAGCCCCTCGGTGACATCGTTGGCGAGCTTGTAGACGTCCACCTGGGCGCGCCCACAGCTCGGGCAGCTGACGATCTCGAACTGGCGGGGTCGCAGGTTGAGCGACTCGAGGATCTTGATGCCGACCCGGACTTCTTCGACCGGGGGCGCCGACAACGACACCCGGATGGTGTCGCCGATTCCCTCGGCCAGCAGCGCCCCGAAGGCCACCGACGACTTGATCGTGCCCTGGAAACTCGGACCGGCCTCGGTCACCCCGAGATGCAGCGGATAGTCACAAGCCTGCGACAAGCGGCGATAGGCCTGAACCATGATCACCGGGTCGTGGTGCTTCACCGAGATCGCGAAATCGTGGAAGCCGACCTCCTCGAACAGGGACGCCTCGCCGAGTGCCGACTGCACCAGGGCACCGGCCGGGTCGGTCTCGTAGAGGGCGCGGAGCCGCTTGTCCAGCGACCCGGCGTTCACCCCGATGCGCAGACCGGTGCCGTGGTCGGTCGCGGCCTTGGCGATGTCGGCGATCTTGTCGTCGAACGCCTTGATGTTGCCGGGATTGACGCGCACACCGGCGCACCCGGCCTCGATGGCGTCGAAGACGTAGCGGGGTTGGAAGTGGATGTCGGCCACGACGGGAATCTGCGACTTCGCGGCGATGGCGGGCAGCGCGTCGGCGTCGTCCTGGCTGGGCACGGCGACCCGGACGATGTCGCAGCCCGCGGCTGTCAGTTCGGCGATCTGCTGCAATGTGGCGTTGATGTTGCTGGTCGGCGTCGTGGTCATGGACTGGACGCTGATCGGCGCGTCACCGCCCACGAAGAGCTTGCCGACAGGCACCTTGCGTGTGGGTCGACGCTCCGCCAACACCGGGGCGGTCTTTGGGATGGGAATCCCGAGGTTGATGCTCATGGCTCGCTTCCTGCATGCGCCGGCCCGCAGTCGCGTGGCCGGCCCGCGTCCTGCGGGGTTGGGTCTGACACCCAGCCTAGCTTCCAGGACGATACGCCAGCATCGCCAGCAGCTGGTCGGCGCCCGGGGCCTCGACGACCGTCCCGTCCCGATACCGCAGCCGACCCGCGGCGGCGTCCACGAGGACGTCGCACCCGAGGGCGGCCACACGCTCGGCGGCGCCCTCCCCCGCGACCACGTCGAACTCGGGCAGTTCCCAGTCGACCATTCCCTTGTCGAGGGCGATGTCCTCCAGCTGATCACGGAAGGCACCCTCGGCGTACTCGTCGGCGATACCCACGAGCAACGGGGTGAACTCCCAGACGAGCTCGGCCAGCTCCCGGGGCTGGGATCCCTGGGAGACCAGGCCGTCGACCATGAACTCGTCCCTGTGCGACCCGATCAACTCCAGCACTCGCTTGCCGAGGGGCTCCTCCGCCCCGACGATGACCACGCTCTGCATCGCTCCAGTCTGGCACGCCACCGGGGGCTGCCCGTACCATCGGGGACGAACCAGCGGAGCCGAGGAGGCCCATGTACCACGCCCACGTCCCGACCATGGAGATCGAAACCCTGGAGGCATGGGACACGAACATCGCGACCGCCACCAGCATCACCGGTTGGGTCATGCAGTCCGTCGACCTCGGCTCGCGCCTGACCGATCTCGAGCGCGTCGACCCGCGGGGGGCACTGTTCCTGGGCTGCGTCCTGCCCGACGACACGGTGGACGATCTCCGCGACCGCGGCGCCCTGGTCTTCCCGCAGCTTCCCGCCTTGCCGTTCAACGCCTATCGTCCACTGCTCTACCGCCCCGCGGACCTCTACGACGCCCTGCTCGGGGGTGAGCAGTACGCGCGCACCAGCGACGCCCGCATCTACGCCTGGGCCACCTCGATGCCTGATCCCACCCCGCTGCACGCCACTTTGGCGATGAGCCTGCACGACCACGCCATCTCCGACGCTCTGGACGAGTTGTGCGCCGACCTCGATGCCCGCCGCACGGTCGGCATCATGGGAGGCCACGCCGTGCCCAGGGGAAGCGACGCCTACGTGGGCGCAGCACGTCTGGCCTCCCGGCTGTCGTTGGCCGGTTACACGGTGATGACCGGAGGCGGACCGGGCGCCATGGAGGCGGCCAACCTCGGAGCGCACCTGGCGGGCCAGTACGCCGTGCTCAGCCACGCCATCGACACCTTGTCCGCGACGCCCACCTACGCCGGCAACGAGACCATGTGGGCGGCGACCGCGCTCGAGATCCGGGGCAGCACACGTGCCACCGGACGGTCCATCGGGGTTCCCACCTGGTACTACGGTCACGAACCCACCAACGTCTTCCCGATGCAGATCGCGAAGTACTTCAGCAACGCCCTGCGCGAGGACACCTTGCTCCAGCGCTGCCGGGGCGGGTTGATCTACCTTCCGGGAGCGGCCGGCACCGTGCAGGAGGTGTTCCAGGCAGCGACGAGCAACTACTACTCCCCCGACCCGGAGCAGGTGTTCCCGATGATCTTCGTCGGCGCCCGGCACTGGACCACGGAACTGCCCGTGTGGCCGTTGATCGAGGCCCTGGGCTCGGGCAGGACGATGGGCGAGCGGCTGCTGCTCGTGGACGACGTGGACGAGGCCGCGGACTATCTCATCGAGCGGGGTTGACGGTGCCGCGGCGACTGCCGCGACTCGCGTCGAGGTTGGACGCCAGCTGCCCGCAGGCGCCGTCGATCTCACGGCCGCGAGCCACGCGGATCGAGACCGGGACGCCGGCGCGCTCCAGGTGCTCCCGGAACGCCTGCTCGTCGGCCGGACGTGACGCGGTCCACTTGCTGCCGGGTGTCGGGTTAAGCGGGATCAGGTTGACGTGGAACCAGCCCCAGTCACCACGCGCCTTCAGGCGCCGTGCCAGCAGGTCGGCCCGCCACGTCTGGTCGTTGACATCCTTGATCAGGATGTACTGAATGGTCACTCGCCGCTTGGTGGCAGCCGCGTATTCCCAGGCCGCGTCCAGCACCGCGTCCACGTTGAAGTGCTTGTTCAGCGGGATGATCTCGTCGCGCAGTTCGTCGTCGGGGGCGTGCAGCGAGACGGCCAGGGTGAAGGGCAGGTCCTGAGCGACCAGTTGCCGCATGCGCGGCACCATGCCCACCGTCGAGACCGTGATCCCCCGAGCACCGATACCGAGGCCGTCGGGGGCAGGGTCGTGCATCTGCCGCACGGCGGCCATGACGGCCTTGTAGTTGGCCATCGGCTCGCCCATGCCCATGAACAGGACGTTGCTGATGCGCCCGGGACCACCGGCGATCTCACCGGCCGCCAGGCGCCGGTCGGCCTCGTACACCTGCCACACGATCTCGGCGGTCGACAGGTTGCGCTGCAGGCCGCCCTGGCCCGTGGCACAGAACGGGCAGTCCATGCCGCAGCCGGCCTCCGAGGAAATGCAGATGGTGATGCGGTCGGGGTAGCGCATGATGACCGACTCGATGATCGCCCCGTCGAGCGCACGCCAGGCGATCTTGGTCGTCGCCCCGCCGTCGGCCACCTGCTCCTGGGCGACGCCGAGCAAAGTCGGGAAGAGCGCGTCAGCCACCTGCTCCCGCACGGCGACCGGCAGATCGGTCCACGACGACGGGTCGTTCGAGAGCCTGGAGAACCACTGGGTCGAGATCTGCTTCGCCCGGAAACGGGGCAGACCCAGTTCCGCAACCGCTTCGATGCGCTGGCCGGGGGTGAGGTCCATCCAGTGGACGGGCGGCTTGCGTCCCGGACCGAGGAACTTGTCTGTGAGGTCGATGGGCCCGGACGCGGTGATGGTCATGGTTCAAGTGTGCACGACGCGACCACACACAGGCCCTGCCGCTCAGCGCACGAGTGCCAGCATGGACAGCCAGGCCACGGGGGCCGCGACCAGCAACGAGTCCAGCCGGTCGAGGGCTCCGCCGTGCCCGGGAATGATCCTGCCCATGTCCTTGAGGCCGGCGTCCCGCTTGATCGACGACTCCACCAAGTCGCCGGTCACGGCGGCGACGGCCACGAGCAGCCCGATGACGAACCCGGCCCACCAGGCGCCGCCGAGCATGAGCGGTGTGGCGATCGCCCCCGCCACCGCGGCGAGGAGGACACCGGCGCCGAATCCCTCCCAGGTCTTGCCGGGACTGATGTGGGGAGCCATCTTGTGGCGCCCGATGAGCGAGCCGGTGGCGTACGCACCCGTGTCGAGGCACACCACGAGGACGAAGTAGACGATGACGCGCAAGTTGCCCTTGGGCTGGGCCAGGAGCAGGCCGAGGGTCCCCAGCAGCAGCGGCACGTATCCGACGGTGAACACCGAGCCCGCCGCATCACGGATGTAGCCGGACACCGGGCCGCGCAGGCGCCACAGGAGAGCGGCGATGACCATCATCGCCAACCCACCGAACAATGCCGAGACCCCCGCGAGCTGGCCCCAGGCGTCGGCGAGCCAGAAGGACAGGGCGATCGTGAGCGAGCCGCCGATCCCGGCGGGTGGGTAGCTGGCGTACATGCCGACCCGCCCGAGGGCGCGGACGAGCTCGAACACGCCCACCACGACACAGGCCATCAGGAAGATGATGAATCCCCAGTTCCACCACAACAGGGTGCCGACGATCCAGGCGGCCAGCACGACGCCACTGGCGATGGCCGCCACCAGGTTCCGGCCGGGGCTGCGCGGCGGCCGGGAGGGCTCGGACGCCGCCGCCTGCGACCCTGCGTCCTCGTCCGACACGTCAGACCGCCATCAGCTCGGCCTCTTTGGCCTTCAAGAGCTCGTCGATGGCCTCGACGGACTTCTTGGTCTCGTCATCGAGGCGCTTCTCGGCGCGCTTGGCGTCGTCCTCGCTGATCTCCTTGTCCTTCTCGGCCTTCTTCACCGAGTCGATGGCGTGGCGGCGGGTGTTGCGAACCGCGACCCGCGCGTCCTCGGCCTTGTGGCGCACGACCTTGATGAACTCCTTGCGCCGCTCCTCGGTGAGTTCAGGCAGGACGACACGAAGCGCCACCCCGTCACTGGCCGGGTTGACGCCCAGATCGGAGTTGCGGATCGCCTTCTCGATCGCGTTCAGGGAGCCCCGGTCGAACGGGGTTATCAGCATGATGCGTGGCTCGGGCGACTGGAACGAGGCCAACTGCTGCAGCGGCGTCGGTGTGCCGTAGTACTCGGCCTCGATCTTGTTGAACATCGCCGGGTTCGCCCGGCCGGTTCGCACCGTGGCGAAGTCCTCCTTCGCGAAGTCGAGGGCACCGGCCATCTTCCTGACGGCCTCTTTGATGATGTCATCGATCACGATTCGTCCTTCCAGAATGCGTTACTTGAGAGGTTAGCGGCTTGCCGCGACCAGTGGGAAACCCCGCGGTCCCGTCCGTCGCCGAAGCCGGGACGGCTCATGCGTGCACCCAGGTGCCGATCTTCTCGCCGGCGACCGCGCGTCCGATGTTCGACTCGTCGTCGAGAGCGAAGAAGACCATGTCGAGGCGGTTGTCGCGGGCCAGGCTGATGGCGGTCGCGTCGGCCACCTTCAGGTCCTTGGCGAGGAACTCGTCGTAGGTGAGTTCGTCGTAGCGCTTGGCGTCGGGGTTGGTGCGCGGATCGGAGTCGTACACCCCGTCGACGCCGTTCTTACCCATCAGCAGCACCTCGGCCTTGATCTCCAGCGCCCGCTGCGCCGCGACCGTGTCCGTGGAGAAATAGGGCATGCCCGAGCCCGCACCGAAGATGACGACGCGTCCCTTCTCCATGTGCCGCTCGGCCCGGCGCGGGATGTAGGGCTCGGCGACCTGGCCCATCGTGATCGCGGTCTGCACGCGGGTCGCGGTGCCCTCCTTCTCGAGGAAGTCCTGGAGGGCGAGGGAATTCATGACGGTGCCGAGCATGCCCATGTAGTCGGCCCGGTCGCGGTCCATACCGCCCTGCTGGAGTTCCTCGCCACGAAAATAGTTGCCCCCACCGACGACCACGGCCACCTGCGTGCCCGTCGCGACCACTGCCGCGATCTGCCGCGCCACCGAACGGACGATGACAGGGTCGACCCCGAGTCTGCCTCCCCCGAATGCCTCTCCGGACAGTTTGAGCAGGACTCGACGGAAGGGTTCGGTCATTGGATCCTCCAGAGCAGGGAAAATGTTCCCCATAACCCTAGTGCCCTAGGCCAGCGAGTGTCCTCCGCCCCGCGCAGCCGCCCGCGGACGACGCCACGTCAGCCTGCGCATCGGTAGGCTGCGGGATGGTTGAGATCCCTCATAGCCCCCGGGGGTTCCTGGCATCGGGAGCGGCCGTCCGCACGCCGCCCGGAAGGAGGCATCCCGGATGCTGGTGAGCCAGTTGCTCGGATTTGATGCGTCGCCCTTCGAAGAGTTGCTCACAACGTGCGTCAAGCAAGCCGATGCGCTTCAACAGGCCGCTGAGGATATCTACCGCCGGGGAACCAGACCGCTGGCCGACAACTGGCAAGACCAATACGCGGAGGCTGCCTGGGCGGGACCTCATCGTGACGACCCTCGGCCGAGTGGGTCAATGAACGCGCGCCGGCTGATCACGGTAGCCGCGGCATACGTCTGCGGTGACCTCGTCCTTTTCATCGCCGGACTGTGCAGTTGGCTGGCCACCCAGGTCGCAGCAATCGTCGTGGTCCTGATCATCCTGATCCGAAGCCGAGATGTGATTGCCGTCGTGGTGGTAGCAGCAGTGTTGGCCCATTCGATGGTCCTCAGCATCAGGCCGGGCGATGCTTTGCTTCCCGACATCACTGTCTGGCGTATTGCTGCGCCCATTATCGGAGCACTGATTGTGCTGCTGGTCGTGCGAGCAGTCCGGCAACCAGACAGATGGGTGTCCACATTGCTCTCCATCACGGTCGTCGCACTCTTCTACGGCAGTACCTTCCTCGGCAGCTGGGTAACCTATTTCCCGGCGGGATACGGCCCCATATGCGGCGGATAGGCAGCCCGCTCCTCAGCGGCCCAGTGCTTGCGCCACCCCCGTCATGAGCAGCGCGAACGACACCGCTCCGGGGTCGGGATGGCCTAGGGACGCGTCCCCGTGCGTGCGCGCCCGGCCCTTGCGCGCCGGGATCTCCGCGGTCCGCTGGGCGGCTGACGTGGCGGCTTCGGCAGCCTCACCCCATGCGCATGCCAGCGTGGAGCCATCGCGCAGATGGGCATCGAACACCTCCGCGAAGGGGCGAGTGGCGTCCACCATCGTCTTGTCACCCGGCTTGGCGCCTCCCACTTCCTCAAAGGTCCAGGCAGCGGTCACGACGGCCTCACCGATTCTCTCCTCGTCGGCCGACTCCGCGTCCGACAACGTCTGCCCGAGCGCGCGCAACGCGGCGCCCCACAGCGCGCCGGATGTACCGCCGGCTCCTTCGGACCACGCCGCACCAGCCGTCCGGAACAGGGTGCGCATGCCCGCACCGGCGCGGACGGCATCTTGGGCGGCGCGCACAGCTGCCGTCGCACCCAGCACCATGCCCTGCCCGTGGTCGCCGTCGCCGGCCACCGAGTCGAGCCTGCCCAGGTCGGCCTCCGCCCGCGTGGCGACGTCCGCCAAGACCTCGATCAGCCCGAGGGCACGCCGCGCCTGGTCGGACGATTCCGGCGACCCGGGGACGATGCTTCCTGCTACCTCGTCAGTTCGCACATGCCGGCGCTCGCGCACATCGACGCTCCCGGTCTTGAAGGCGGGGGTGTCTGCGGGAGCCAGCCAGAGACGCTCCAACTCGTCGTCCAGGAACATGACCGACAGGGACGCACCCGCCATGTCGAGCGACGTCACCTGCTCGCCGACGACCGGGTGGACGATCGTCAGTCCACGCCGTTCCAGGAGTTCGGCGACCGAACCGAACAGTACGAACAACTCCTCGTACTTCGTGGCCCCCAGGCCGTTCACGAGCACGGCGACACGTCCCCGGTAGCCGTCCTCGGTACGGTCGGGTTCCTCCGCCAGCACTCGGTCGACGAGCAGGGACGCGATGTCCGCAGCGGTGGCCATGGGATGCAAGGAGATACCGGGCTCGCCATGGATGCCGAGCCCCAGGGCGAACTGCCCAGCCGGCACCGTGAACAGCGGCTCGTCCGCCCCCGGCAGCGTGCACCCGGTGAAGGCGACGCCCAGCGACCGGGTCAGGCCACCGGCTCGGCGGGCCACCCGCTCGACATCGTCGATCCGCAAGCCCGCCTCCGCGGCCGCGCCGGCAACCTTCACGACGAGCAGGTCGCCCGCGATGCCGCGCCGGTCGCCGTGGTGATCAGGAGTGTTGGACGCGACGTCGTCCGAGATCGTGACGACACGCACATCGAGGCCATCAGCCCCGAGCGACGACGCCGCCTCGCCGAAATGAAGACAGTCACCCGCGTAGTTGCCGAAGAGGAGCAGGGTGCCTCCCCCGTTGTCCGCCGCTCGTACCACGGACTCGACCTGCGAGGCCGAGGGGGATGCGAAGACGTTCCCGCATACCGCGCCATGGGCCATGCCGGGACCGACCCAGCCGGGAAACGCCGGATAGTGCCCGGAGCCACCGCCGACGACCACCGACACCTGCCCGTCCGGGCTCGTCGTCGCCCGCACGATGCCACCGTGCACGGGCGCGACATGGTCGCCGAACGCCGCGACCATTCCCCTGACGGCATCGGCCGCGAATTCCTTGGGATCGTTCACCAGGTACGTCATCGTCTCTGCTCCATCGGATCGGGTTCCGCCTCGATCGAGTGCGCGGTCGCCGCCCCACGGAACGATTCCACGACGATCAGGCCCGCGAGGACCGGATCCACAGGGATCGTGAGAGGGACGGCGACCGAACGGGTCAGCGCTCGATCTTGTCGAGCTTCAGCATCTTCGCCACGACGACGTCGAGGTCCGCGTCGTCGTAGATCCGCTTCCAGTCCTCCTTGATGATCGCCTCGCGACCGTAGTCCATGGCGAGCAGGCAGGCGTCGGAGAACGGGTTCGAACCACGCAGCGCGTTGGTCAGCGCGATGTAGATGTGCCCGTAGAACATCGCCTTGACGGTGTCCTCGTCCATGTCGGTCACCTCGACCGTGTAGTCGAGGACGTCCTTGAGGAACTGCCCGATCATGCACCCGATGGTCTCGTTGAGCGTCGGCTCCAGCACCGCAAGGTCGTGGACCGAGGCCCAGTAGACCTTGATGACCGGGCCGTAGATGACCTCGATGACCTTCTCGGCGATCGGCTTCCAGTGGTCCGACGGCGTGAACATGGCCGCCACGGCGTTCTGCGGCGCCGCGACCCCTCCGAAGGTGTCGGCCCACTCCTCGGGAGTGTGCCGCTCCAGGAAGACCGACGGGTGGGTGGGATGTGCGACCACGTAGGTGAGGCCCTCGCGCATGAACAGCTGGTTCGCGTAGGCCGCGGCTGGGTCGAGCGTCAGCACCACCGACCCGTCCTTCATCAAGGGCACCACTTCGGTCGTCACCGCGTTCAGTGCGACGTCCGGAACCGCGAAGACTACGATGTCCGCGTCCTTGACCGCCTCGTCGTTGGAGACGACATGACGCCCGAGTTCCTCGTTGCGGGCAACGCCGGCGGGGCTCTTCTCCGCGTACTTCACGTCCCAGTCGGTCTTCTGGAGGTTCGCGGAGACGCGCATCCCCATCTTGCCGCCCGCGCCGATCACCGCGAGCTTAAGGTTGTCAGTCATTGTCGATCCTCTCCTTGATGTACTCGATGGCACTCTTCGTCCACCGTTTTTCCGTGTCGACGGTTGTCGTGATGTCTCCCTGCCAACCGAGCCAGTGCTCGACCACCTGGCTGATGCCCCTCTGCACGGGGCGCACCATGGCCGCTTCGAACGCGTAGTCGAGCAGTCCGGTACCCATCGGGGCACCCGCGTAGGTGAATCCCACCCAGCCGTCCTTGCGGGAGAACCCGAAATCCTTGACATGGAGGTTGAGGGTGATCGGCGCGCATCGGCGGATCACGTCGATGGGGTCTTCCAGACGGGCGACCGAGTTGGCCGGGTCAAGCGCGACCCCGATCCTCGGGCTGGCGAGCGCGTGCACCAACCCGACCAGGTCGATCACCGCGAGTTGCTCATAGGTCTCCAGGGCGATGCTCACCCCGCGCGACTCCAGTTCCGAAGCGAGCGAGCCGAGTGCGGCAAGCGCTCTCCCCGTGGGATGCGACCCGGCGTCCGGGATGACCATCGAGCGCAGCATGTGTGCGTCGAGCGCCTCACACAGATCGAGATACGCACGAAGGTGCTCGACCTCAACCCCTCGGGTGCCCAACTCGATCTCGACGCCCAGGTCGGCGGCCTGCCTGCGCAACCCGGCCAGTTCCCGGGCCTCCAGGTGCTCGATGGGCCGGTAGTCGCAGATCTGGAGCACGTTGCACCCGAGTTCGGCGGCCCGATCGAGCATCCCGCCAGGCCCGATGGGTTCGGGATTGCGTTCCGAGCACTCCCAGAAGAGCGCGTAAGTGCTGATGCCGATCCGCGGTGCGACGCTCATGCGATGGCCACCTCGTCCGCCGAGTCGGTGGTCGTGCCCTTTCGCCCGCCGCGCCGGGCGTCCACGCCCCTGAGACTGACCAGGATCAGGCCCGATATCGCCATGACTCCCCCGACGACGAACATCGGCACGATGTACCCGCCGGTCAGATCCTTGAGCCAACCCGTGATGTACCCGGCGGAGAACCCTGCGATGTTGCCCACGGTGTTGATGAGCGCGGTGCCAGCCGCCGCGGCGGCACCGGTCAGGAACTGGGTCGGCAAGGTCCAGAAGTTCGGGAGCACCGCGAAGATCGAGCACGCCGTCAGCGCGACGAAGACCATTGTCACCAAGGGGTTCCCCTGGACGAACAGGGCTGTGGGAATCGACACGGCCCCGACGAAGGCCGGGAGCACGATGTGCCACACCTTGAGTCCGTCCTTCTGGACCTTGCGCGACCACAGATAGAGGACGACCGCGGCGACGACGTAGGGCGCACCGGTGATCAGCCCCTCCTGAGTGGCCGACAGATCACCCAGCTGCTCCCGGAACCCGTTGACGATGGTGGGAAGGAAGAAGCTCAACGCGTACAACCCGTAGATGAAACCGAAGTAGACGAACGACAGCGCCCACACGCGCCCGTTCCGGAAGGTCTCGGCGAGCCCGACCTTGTGCACCGCCTCTGTCTGGGCAGCCTCCCGGGCCAACTCGCTGGTCAACCAGCCCTGCTCCTCGGAGGTCAGCCAGTGGGCCTCACCCGGGTGATCCTTAAGGATGACGAGCGCCAGGATGCCGACGACGATCGCCGGAAGGCCGACGCCGAGGAACATGACCCGCCACCCGTCGAGGCCGAAGAGGCCGTGCAACTGGATCAGCAAACCCGCCAGGGGCGCTCCGATGGCAGTGGTCAGCGGCTGCGCGATGTAGAAGAGCCCGAGGATCTTCGCCCTGTGACGCGCGGGAACCCACATCGACAAGAACAAGATCGCACCAGGGAAGAACCCGGCCTCCATGACGCCCAGGAGGAAACGCAACCAGTACAACTGCACCGCGCTTTGAACCCACGTGAAGAGCACGGCCACGATTCCCCAGGTGACCATGATGCGGGCCAACCACTTGCGGGCCCCGAACTTGTGCAGGGCGAGGTTGGAGGGGATCTCCAAGATGATGTAACCGATGAAGAACACCCCGGATGCGAACCCGAACTGCGCAGCGGACAGCCCCAGATCGTCTCTCAGCCCATGGGGTGCCGCGAACGAGATCGCCGTTCGGTCGAGGAAGTTGATGAAGAACATCAGTGCCACGAAGGGCACAAGGCGGCGCGAGACCTTTCCGATCGCCGATCTCTCAACATCCGATCTCGGCTCCTTGACGCCAGAATCCACGTTGACTCCTCAAAACTGCAGGTGTGATGCCCCGTCTCATCGACGAGCGGGACGGCTGACGGACCTCAATGCCCGACGCGAACCAGTATGGTCACGTTTCCCAGATTGGTCAACCGGTTGACCGATAGTTGCGAGAGCGATCTCTCGAAATCGCGTGTCTGGCTTACTCCGGGGTTTACCTACCCATGACGCGATTCCCGTACAGCGCTACCCCATAGCTCCCTCGCCTTTCACGATGCGTACGCGACAAGCAGGAACGACAATCCCAGGGAACCGGAACCCCCCGACGACGATCTCAGGTACGTCGATCTCATCGCACCCCGGGTTTGTCAACAGGATCTCGCCCGTCCCATCGCGAGCGGCCACAACGCCGTAGGCTCCGGTCGGCAGAAACGCTCCTAACTCGTGGATCGTCCCTCTTCGATGCCCCAGGAACCATTCGATTGCCTCACCACAGGCAGACAAATGGCCATCGGGCTCGCGGATTCCCCTCGGCCCTGAGCTCTCGTACAGGCAGACCTCCGCTACTTCCGACCCAATGAGCTGAGCGAGGCACGCTGCAGTCCAGGCACCCGCGAACGGAGTTCCCTGGCGAGCATCCGTGCTCTCCGACACATACTCCGGCCCGAAGCCAGCGAGATCAGATGGGCCGGGTCCACCCTCGCGAGTCGCGACCGCGTTCAACCTCGGACGCAGGGTGATCGGGCCGATCAACAGGGGACGCCCTTCCACCAGTTCGCGAGCACTTGCGATCACTCCCGGTATCGCGTCGACGACCTCCCGAATATGCCTCTGCTCCTGTACGTGCATCTGGGGGCTCAGAGAGAAGCAATACCCGTCGGCATCAGAGGGAAATCTATGCACGTTCCTGTTGAACTCCGCGAAGTGCCCGCATGTGCCCGCCACGAGTTCCGCTCCAAAACTTCGGTTGAGCCGCACCAGGGATCGCCACACGTCGCTCTCAGTCACCAAAGTCGAGGCGTCGAAAGCCGCCAACCGGGCGATCCGCAAGTCCGTCTGCCCGAAGAAGTCGAGAACGCTTTCGAGCCCGGCCTCGGAGCCAGCCCGCACCCGCAGGTCCAGCGGGATTCCAGCACCTCTCGTCTCCCGGCGCGCTTGCTCCGCGATGCGGCCAAGCGGGTCCCGGTCGGTGACCTCCAACACGAGGGCATCCGGAACCTCACAGCCGAGGTCGGCCGAAGGCGGGGAGTCCAGGAATCGTGTACTCGCTCCTAGATCGAAAGTCGGCAGTCCTCCCCTACCCCCATCCACGGACCTCCAAGAGCGCGGTGAGGCGGCCGATATCCGACGCCCTTCGCTCTGTGGGGCATGCCTCGCACGCGCCACGACAGATTGGGAGATCACCGCATCTTTCCGGAGCATGTACGGGAAGGGCAGACCCAAGGGGCGGTTGTAGACCTTGAAGGAGAAATCGCACCAATTGCGCTGATCTTCCATTTCGAAGGTGTCGCCCGCGAAGTCCACCTCAACGTCCACTCCGTCACGTGTCCATCGCAACCCTTTGATACCTAGACACGGTTGATAGGGCGAGACCTGGACAGGAAGACGAAGCGGGTGCGAATAGCCGTCGACGGTATCCACCGTCAGATCGGATCCCGCCAAGGTTCCCGGCAACAGAGCCACGAGGCCAGCGCGGTTCACCGCCGAATCCCGCAATGCGCGCAGGCGGAGACCAACGGACGCCCCCTGGTTTTCGATCGCAAAGCGGATCTCGGCCGTCAGATCAGCATCGTCACTCGTGAGACGCTCGACGACGGTTACCGACAGACCGTCGTCGGTCCACACCTGATCTTCAGTCTCGACGACACCGCGCAATGTGTACCAATCCGGGTCGCGCACGGCCAGACGCACCCCGTCCAGCACCCGGCTGCCATCGAACTCGATGCCGAACAACTCGCGATCGGCCAGCTTGGCAGACCATGGCCCCCACGCCAAGGGACCGTCGTCCGTCCTTGCACCCGTCGAGGCTCCAGATGCTCCGCCGGAATCAATCGCGCCTTCTTGCCCGATCTGACGTGTCACCCCAACCGAATTCATGTCAGGCAGCTATCTCCTCGAGTTCCATCCCGGGCTCCACTCTGGGGAGGAAGAACGTCGACGCAGCCTGAGCCGCCCCCAACCCGACAGCGATCACGAGCCACGTCGTCTCAAGGCTGACTACCGCGGTCAGACATGCCCAGATCAGGCTACCGAGCATGAACCCACCGACCAGCATGGCGCTCATCCAACCAACCCCGAGTGCTCGCACGCGCGTTGGGTAAACCTCCGCCTGGTAGGTGTAGCCGACCCCCGACCATGTACCGTTCGTCGCCTGGTACAGCAAGAAAATAGCCACCAGCAGCACACTGTCGCTTCCGCTGAGAAGGATCAACAACGCCAACGGAGGAATACACACAGCTGAGCCGATCAGCACGTTCCGACGGCCGTACTTCTCACCGAGCAACCCACCCACGATGTAGAAGAGGACGCCCGCCGCTCCGCCCACGAGCAGCAGCGACGCCACCCGCGCCGACGACCAGCCCTTGACCTCGGTCATCCAGTAGGCCAGATAGATGTTCGTGGCGACGTAGGACATCCCATAGAGCAGCCACGTGACAGACATCGTCACTGCCGTGCGCTTCACACCGCCCTCCTTGTCGAAGAGCTGGTAGAACTTGCCTTTGGCCAGTTCCTCGACATTGACGTTCCGCTCGCCCTGAAGCCGGGTCACCGTTTCCTCGTCGCCGCTCGCTAGGGCCTCTCGTAGCGCCTTCATGTGCAGGAACCTCGGGGACTCCCGAACCTTGCCGCGGGCGACAGCCACCAGGATCAACGGCAATACACCGAACAGGAAGACCGATCTCCACCCAAGGCCGGAGACGAGAAGGTACATGCCCGAGGCCATGAAGACACCGACCGTGTAGCCCGACTGGACGATGGAGTAAAGCATGCCGCGCCGTTTGGCCGGCACTTCTTCGTTCACGAGGGTCACTGAGACGGCCAACTCAGCGTTCGCAAAGCCGGATGCGATCGATCGGACCAGGACCAGCGTCCAGAATCCCTGCACGAAGAAGGTAAGACCGGTGAAGATGCCTGCGATGATGAGGCAGAACATCCAGGCATACTTGCGTCCGCGCCTGTCCATGACGTGCCCCATGTAGAGCGCGATCAAGAACTCGGCGGCATACACGAACATCCCCATCACCCCGAGCATCGAGGAAGAGATGCTCAGATCCGCCGTGATGTCGGCGATCGTGAGGTTGAACAGGTTCGTGTCGTACGCCGCGAGAGCCCAGCCGAAGAGCGCGACGATGATGAGATAGATGATGTAGTGCCGTTCTTGTTTTTCCTCGGAGTTGCCCGAGTCCTGCCCCTCGTCGGCAGCCAGAGCCGCTGCCCGGGAGATTCCTGCCTGCGAATCCACGTTGACCCCTTTCGAGCAATCAGGACACCGCTGCGACCTCGCAGCCCCCATGTCCAAGCACCGTTGCGTGTGTCAGCGTAGAACGATCGTTCAGAGTGGTCAACCGGTTGACCTGTATTTGTGGCGACAGGCTCTCCCCAGTGACTGTGTTCAGTTGAGTTGCTGTCGGTTGTGGCTATGGGACTATCAGGCAGACGCACCGCGCCGAGACGGTTCCGCTTCTTCCCGGGTTTCCGCGAGACTCGCCTCCGTGAACTGGGCGAGCCGCTCAGCTGCCGTCCGCATGTGCTCGGCCATTGCCTTCGCGGCCCCATCCGGATCGGCTGCCCGAATCGCACGCAGCACTGCCGCGTGCTCCTCCTGCGCGGTCTGCATCTCGGTGACCGTCCGCACCTGCCGTTCGATCCACACACGGAGCAGCGCCCTGACCGTGGAGCCGAGGTACGACAGGATCGTGTTGTCGGCAAGTCGGCTGAGTTCGATGTGGAAGCGCTGGTCGGCAGACACGTAGGCGTCGACGTCCCCACTCACGACAGCTGCTGCCTGATCGTCGACCGTCTCACTCAGGGCGGTCAGGTCGGGGGCCGGGTCAAGGCCAGCGACGATGGTCGCGCACTTCACCTCGAGCGCGTCGCGCACGTCGAACAGTTCACCCAGTGAGTCCCGCTCGAGCAGCAACCCCCAGGCGAGCGTCCGGGGCAGCACCTCGGAGGTCGGCGAACGAACGTACGTACCTGATCCGGGGAGCACCTCGACGACACCGAGGATCTCGAGGGTCGCGAGCGCCTCTCGCACAGCGGAACGTCCCACATTGAGTGTCTCCGCGAGCTGGCGCTCCGATGGCAGCCGTTCCCCCACCCCGAGCTGACCCGAGGAGATCGCTGCGAGCACCATCTGTGCGGTCCGGGCCGATGGCGAGTTGCCGACGACAACGGAGCTGACATCCGGCAGCGCACCCTCGGCCTCGTCCCTCCAGGGCGACTCGCCCATGCCACCAATCCTCACGGGTCAATGGTACGAGCGCTTCGTCCGTAGTCGTTCGACCTGCCCCGCCGCGTCGCCACACCGAGGCACGCACGGATTGCCGCAGGTGCGTAAGGTTGGGACGTGGCGTTGATGATGGAGTCCCTGGGACTGGCCCCAACGTATGTCGACTACCAGGTCGGCCTCCGCGCGCAGGAACGCGTCCACAACGAGGTGCAGCGGGGCGCGCGGGACGACACGGTGCTGTTCTGTGAGCACGAGCCGGTCTACACCGCAGGACGCCAGGCACGCCCCGATGAGTACCCCTGGGACGGTACCCCCGTCGTGGAGATACCCCGTGGGGGCAAGGTCACCTGGCACGGCCCGGGTCAACTCGTCGCCTACCCCATCGTCCGGCTGGCGATTCCCCTCAACGCGGTGAAATACGTGCGCGCTCTGGAAGGCATCATCATGGACGTCCTGTCGGACCTCGGCGTCCACTCCACGCGGGTTGAAGGGCGCACCGGTGTCTGGCTGCCCGCCGACGACCGCGGCCCGGAACGAAAGATCGCGGCCATCGGCATCCACATCTCGAAGTGGATCACCATGCACGGCCTGGCGCTCAACTGCAACAACGACCTGCGGCCCTTCGGACGCATCATCCCCTGCGGCATCGAGGACGCGGGCGTGACCTCCATCAGTCAGGAACTCGGGCGCGAGATCACTCCCGCCGATGTGATCGAGCGCCTGCAACTCGGTTTCCGATCGAGCGCAGCACTGCACGAGTTGCTCGCGCAATCCCGGCCCGAGCAACCCCGACCCGAGAAGGTGGCCTGAGATGACGACCGAGACCGGCACCCGCAAGCTCCTCAGGCTGGAGTTGCGCAACGCCTCCGTGCCCATCGAGGAGAAGCCCGAATGGCTGCGCAACACCGCCAGCCTGGGCCCCAACTACCTCCACCTCAAGGACATGGCGCGCTCGCGCGGGCTGCACACGGTGTGTGAGGAGGCCGGATGCCCCAACATCTACGAATGCTGGGAAGACCGCGAGGCATCCTTCCTCATCGGCGGCTCGGTGTGCACGCGCCGTTGCGACTTCTGCGACATCGCAACCGGGCGCCCGATGATGATCGACGTGGCCGAGCCCCGCAAGGTCGCCGAATCGGTGCGCGAGTTGGGCTTGCGATACGCGACGGTCACCGGAGTCGCGCGCGATGACGAGCCGGACGGCGCAGCCTGGCTGTACGCGGAGACGATCCGTGCCATCCACACCATGAGCCCGGGAACCGGCGTCGAGATCTTGATACCGGACTTCCGCGGCGACCGCGATGCGCTCGGCCAGGTCGCTGCCGCACGACCCGAGGTGTTCGCGCACAACCTCGAGACCGTGCCACGCATCTTCAAGAAGATCCGGCCCGCCTTCAGCTACGAGGGCTCACTCGACGTACTCGCCTTCGGCAAGGAACACGGGCTCATCACCAAGTCGAACCTCATCCTGGGTATGGGTGAGACCGACGACGAGGTGTACGAGGCCATGTGCGACCTGGTCGACTCGGGCTGTGACATCCTCACATTGACGCAGTACCTGCGGCCTTCTGCACTGCACCACCCGATCGACAGGTGGGTTCCCCCGAAGAAGTTCATCGAGTACGCGAAGCTGGCGAACGAGCTCGGATTCCTGGGTGTGATGGCCGGGCCGATGGTTCGTTCCTCCTACCGGTCAGGCCGGCTCTGGGCGCGCGTCATGAACAAGCTGGGCAGGTCGATTCCACCCGAGCTCGCCCATATCGCGGACGAGGGCACGGCTCGGCAGGAGGCCAGCCGCCTGCTGTGAGCCGAGGTGCGCCGCGCCGGTCCTCGAGCCTGTCGAAAGGACCACACCCCCGTTTCGACAGGCTCAACGGCCGGTCCTTGAGCCTGGCGGCGGGTCCTTGAGCCTGTCGAAAGGACCACACCCACCGTTTCGACAAGCTCAACGGCCGGTCCTTGAGCCTGTCGGCGGGTCCTTGAGCCTGTCGAAAGGACCACACCCACCGTTTCGACAAGCTCAACGGCCGGTCCTCGAGCCTGTCGGCGGGTCCTTGAGCCTGTCGGCCGGTCCTTGAGCCTGTCGAAAGGACCACACCCACCGTTTCGACAGGCTCAACGCCCGTCTGACCGGAGCGCCCGGCGCCGTTCTCACGCAGAACGCACCGAACACACCGAACGACAGAGGCGGCGGCCCCCATGGGGGCCGCCGCCTCTGTCGTTGTTCTCGGTTGGATCAGGCGCCGACGACGAAGCGAACGAAGCGCTTGATCGTCACGCCGGCATCCTTGGCCAGCTGGCCGACCGACTTCTTGTCATCGGTGATCGACTGCTGCTCGTACAGGCAGGTCTCCTTGTAGAAGGCGTTGACGCGCCCCTCGACGATCCGCGGGATGATCTTCTCGGGCTTGCCCTCCTCCAGAGCGGCCTCGGTGGCGATGCGCTTCTCGCGCTCGATCACCTCGGCGGGCACGTCTGCGGGCGTCACGTAGTCGGGCCGCATCGAAGCGATCTGCAGGGTGACCTGATGGACGAACTCCTCGTCATCCCCCTCGTACTCGACCAGGACGCCGACCTGCGGCGGGAGGTCCTGGCTGCGCCGGTGGAGATAGGTGTGCACCGAACCATCGAAGTGCGCCACGTTGGCGAGTTCGAGCTTCTCGCCGATCGTGGCCTCAAGAGCGCCCACCGCGTCCGCGACGGTGCCCTCGCCGAGCGGAAGCGCCAACGCGGTCGCCGCGTCGGTCGCCCCACCCTGCTCGACAGCGGCCACGACCCGCTCGGCGAGATCGATGAACTCCTGGTTCTTCGCGACGAAGTCGGTCTCGGAGCCGAGTTGGATCAGCGAACTGCCAGTGGCGGCCACGAGGCCGTTGTTGGCGGAACGGTCGCTGCGCTTGGCCACCTTCGCGGCACCCGACACGCGCAGCAGTTCGATCGCGCGCTCGAAGTCGCCCTCGGCCTCGGTCAGCGCCTTCTTGGCGTCCATCATGCCGGCGCCGGTCTGGTCGCGCAGCTTCTTCACATCAGCGGCGGTAATTGCCATGTTCTCCTGGTGTCCTTTTCGCGTTGTGGACGGGCTGTTGTCACTTGGCCTCGGCGGCGTCCGCGGCTGCAGGCTCCGGCTCTGCGGGCTCGTCGGCCTTCGGCTGCTCGGCGGCTGCCTCACCCTCCGCTGCAGGCTCCTCGGTCTTGCCTTCCTCGGCCTTACCCTCCTCGGCCTTGCTCTCCTCGGCCTTACCCTCCTCGGACGTGGCCAGCAGTTCACGCTCCCAATCGGGCATCGGCTCGACCTCGGCCTGATCGCCGGATCCGCCCTGCGAACGGTTCACGAGGCCGTCGGCCACGGCGTCGGCGACGATCCTGGTGAGCAGCGAGACGGAGCGGATCGCGTCGTCGTTGCCCGGGATCGGGTAGTCGACCTCGTCCGGATCGCAGTTGGTGTCGAGGATCGCGACCACCGGAATGTGCAGCTTGCGTGCCTCGTCGATGGCCAGGTGTTCCTTCTTGGTGTCCACGATCCACACGGCCTGCGGAACGCGGGTCATGTCGCGGATGCCGCCGAGGGACTTCTCGAGCTTGTCCTTCTCGCGACGCAGGCCCAGGAGCTCCTTCTTGGTCAGACCGCCGGGAACCACGTTCTCGAGGTCCATCGACTCGAGTTCCTTGAGCCGCGCGATGCGCTTGCTGATGGTGGAGAAGTTCGTGAGCATACCGCCCAGCCAACGCTGGTTGACGAACGGCATGCCGACGCGGGTGGCCTGCTCGGCGATGGCCTCCTGCGCCTGCTTCTTGGTGCCGACGAACAGCACCTGGCCTCCGCGGGCAACGACGCCGCTGACGAAGGTGTACGACTTGTCGATGTAAGTCAGCGACTGACGCAAGTCGATGATGTAGATGCCGTTTCGCTCGTTGAAGATGAACCGCTTCATCTTCGGGTTCCAACGCCGCGTCTGGTGCCCGAAGTGGACGCCGTTCTCAAGCAGCTGACGAGTGGTGACCACGGCCATGGTCATTCCTTTCCGGGGCACCCGCCTGCCGCTAGGCCTGCTGCGGGCGCCCGATCGTGTGGGCACGCAGCCCACTGGGTTCTTCCGGTGACTGGTCGCCACCGCCTGACGTGCCACCGCACCCCGCCCGATCACCGTGTGGTGCCGAGACCTCGGGAGCCCGGTCCGGGGGCTCGCCCCGGTTTGGCACATGCGAAGTCAGCCCGCATATGCGAACTGCGGGAACCATCTTACGCAGTCGAGTTGAAGGGCGCCAACCACGATGCTCCGCGTAGGCCGCGGCCGCACCGAACTTGTCCACAGGGACGACGATTCTGGCGCACGGACCCCGGACTCACCAACAACCTAAGCATGCAACCATCCCGGATTCACCCGGCACCTGCGGCGCCCGATGGAAGACGACGCCGCACCTCGCCTTTCTGTCCTCTCGCCGTCACAAGAGGCGCGGCGATCCTGGGCCTCGTGCTGCTCCTGATCACGTGCATGCTCGGCCTTGTCGGCGCGGGGACGCAACTGTCTGCCGCGTCCCCCACGTCGCGGGTCGTTCCCCTGCCCGGCCCGGTGCTGCGGGACTTCGAGGCCGCCGAGCCCGACTGGTTGCGGGGGCATCGTGGTGTCGACCTCGGCGGCGACGCGGGCGCCCAGGTGATGGCGGCCGCCGACGGCACGGTCGCCTGGGTCGGGACGATCAACGGGGTCTCCATGGTGAGCGTTCAGCACCCCGACGGTATCCGCACCACCTACCAGCCCGTGGATCCCGCAGTCTCGCGGGGCGAGGCCGTCCGTGCGGGTCAGATGCTGGGCACGCTGCTCCCGGGGCATTGCACGACCGGCGCCTGCCTGCACTGGGGCGTGCGCCAGGGCGAGCGTTACCTCGACCCGATGGTCTGGCTCGGCGGCGGTGCAGCAGGCGAGGTGCGGCTGCTGCCCAGATCGGCCGTACCGCGCCAACAGCCACCGGAAGGAGCGATCGAATCGGCTGACGCGGTGACCGCGCTCGCGGGTGGCCTGCCCGTCGCTGGGCCCGTGACGTCCCCGTTCGGGTCACGCGTCAATCCGATCAGCGGCGCGACCGAGTTCCACGACGGCATCGACATCGGAGTCCCGTGCGGGACGCCGGTGGTCGCGTCCGCGCCTGGCGTCGTCCTCGCGGCAGGAACGGCCGGAGGCTTCGGGCTACGGGTGGAGCTGGATCATGGCACGGTCGGCGGCGCACAACGAGGGTCGTCCTACTCGCATCTGTCGAGGATCGACGTGAGCGCCGGCCAGCAGGTGCGGGCCGGCGAGATCGTCGGTCTGGTGGGGACGACGGGGTACTCGACCGGCTGCCACCTTCATTATTCGGTCACCGTCGACGGTTCCACGGTCGATCCCCTGGGCGTGGGCTGAGGCATCGGATGCTCGCGAAAAACCGGGCCCGCGGACGAACCGGGGCGGACGGACGGTCAGGCCCGCGGATGGGCCAGCTGGAACGCCTGGCGCAGGCGTTCCCCGCTGACATGGGTGTAGATCTGCGTGGTCGCGGGCGAGGCGTGCCCGAGCATCTCCTGGACGCTCCGCAGATCGGCGCCTCCCTCCAGCAGATGCGTGGCCATCGCATGGCGCAGGCCGTGCGGCCCGATGTCGGGGGCATCCGGTATGGCGCGCATCGCCTCGTGGACGACACGCCTGGCGACCCTCGGATCGAGGCGTCCTCCACGGTGACCGAGGAACACCGCCTGCCGCGAGGCAGGACCGATCCATTCGGGACGCCGGGCGAGCCACGCGTCCAGGGCACGCAGGGCGGGCACGCCGACGGGCACGGTGCGCTCCTTGTCACCTTTGCCGAGCACACGCAGCACCCCGCGGTCGAGGTCGATGTCGGAAAGGTCGAGCCCGCAGAGTTCCGAGACGCGCAGCCCGGAGCTGTAGAGCACCTCCAGGATCGCGACATTGCGAACGGCGGCCGGGGTGTCGTCCAGTTGCGCCGCGTCCATCACCGCTTTCATGAGCGTCTCGGCATCGTCCCGGGTCAGCGTTCGTGGAAGGCGACGGGGCACTTTGGGCGACTTGAGCGCAGCCGCCGGGTCGTCGACGACGAATCCCCGGGACCGCGCCCAGCGGAAGAACACCCTGCACGCGCCACTGCGCCGCTGCAGCGTGGCCGCCGACAGCCCTGCCGACTGCTCACCTGCGAGCCAACCCCGCAGATCGGCGAGACCGACCTGATCGAGTCTCTCGACGCCGTTGGCGAGCAGATGACGCATGAGATCGTCCACGTCGCCGCGATAGGCGCGCACCGTGTGCTCCGAGCGGTTCTCCTGCCAGGTCAGATGCTCGGCGAACTCGTCCAGCACCTCCTGGAAGCCGGCCGGCAGCTCGCGGGGCGTCGGTTCGTCCACTACGCACCTCCTCGATCCAGCATCCCCCTTCGCGCCCCACGGCTGGCGGAGCCGCACGGGAGGTCGTATAAGTTGGGTTGGTCAGGCCCCGCTACGGGCCGCGCAGACAGCTGGACAGAAGGTGGGCGAGAATGCCAACTCCACGGGAATGGGCCGAACGGGGCACGATACGGCGGATCACTCGATGGGACGAGACCGTCATGCGAACGCCGACCCGGCCCGTCACCGAGTTCGGGGACGACCTGCAGAGTCTGGTCGCCGACATGTTCGCCACGATGGAGGCCGCGGACGGCGTGGGACTGGCGGCCCCACAGATCGGGATCGATCTGGCGATCTTCGTCTACCACTGCCCCGACGCCGACAACCATCTGCGCCACGGAGTGGTGTGCAACCCGGTCGTCACTCTTCCCGAGGGGAAGGACCGGCGCCTGGACGCCACCGAGGAGGGCTGCCTCAGCTGGCCGGGAGCCTATCAGCCCTTGGCACGCCCCGATCATGCGGTCTGCGAGGGCGCCGACGAGCACGGGGAACCGGTACGGATCGAAGCGACGGGGCTGCTGGCCCGGTGCGTCCAGCACGAGACCGACCACCTGCACGGCACGGTGTTCGGCGACCGCCTGTCGAACCGGTCGCGGCGCCTGCTCGACAAGCAGAAGGAGCAACAGGCGCACCTGTACCCGGAGAACTGGCCGGTCAACCCCAAAGGCAAGTCGCTGTAGGAGTCCGCCGGAATCCCGAGGATTCCACGGCACGCCGAATGGGCCTCCCGCCCCCCGGCGGGACGATAGGCTCCCACACGTGTCCAGGGATTTCGAATTCGTCCGTCGCAATGGCCGCAGGGTCGTCCGTGTCGCCGCCAGAGGCCGCGATGTGCTCAACAACCCGATGATCAACTTTGGAACCGCCTTCACCACCGAACAGCGGGAGTCCCTGGGACTCACGGGTCTGATGCCGAGCGCAGTCGTGGGCATGGAGGCCCAGCTCCGCCGCGTCTATCGGCAGTACTCCCACGAGCCCACCGATCTGGCCAAGTACATCTACCTCAGCACGATGCAGGACCGCAACGAGACGCTGTTCTATCGCCTGCTCACCGAGAACATCGAGGAGATGCTGCCGATCGTCTACACCCCGACGATCGGCAAGGCGATCCAGGAGTACAGCCACTGGTATCACAAGCCGCGCGGGGTCTACCTCAACATCGATCATCCCGAGGACATCGTGAATTCGCTGCAGGCCGACGGCCGCGGCGCGGACGACATCGACCTCATCGTCGTCACCGACTCGGAAGGCATCCTGGGCATCGGGGACCAGGGAGTCGGCGGAGTCGCGATCACGGTCGGCAAGCTGAGCGTCTACACGGCCGCGGCGGGGATCCACCCCCACAGGGTGCTGCCCGTCGTCCTCGACACCGGCACCGACAACCTGGACCTGCTCAACGACCCCGGTTATCTGGGCATACGCCACGCCCGGGTGCGCGGTGAGGAGTACGACCAGTTCGTGCGCAGCTTCGTGGACGCGGTCACCGAGTGCTTCCCCCATGCTCTGCTCCACTGGGAGGATTTCGCGGCCGGCAACGCGCATCGCATTCTCGCCCGGTATCGCGACGAGATCTGCACGTTCAACGACGACATCCAGGGAACGGCGGGGGTCGTGGTGGCAGCGCTGCTGTCCGCGGTCAGAACCACCCGGAGTCGGCTGGAGGACCATCGCATCGTCATCCACGGGGCGGGCACCGCGGGGGTCGGCATCGCGAACCTGCTTGTGGACGTGATGGTGAGCGAGGGCATGACGCGGGCTGAAGCCACCCGCCACTTCTGGGGACTGTCGAGCCACGGCCTGCTGATCGAAGGCGGTCGGCAGCGCGATTTCCAGGCCCCGTTCGCCCGGCCCCGCAACGAGGTGGACAACTGGAAGCTGGACGTGCCCGGCGAATACCGCCTGGCGGATGTCATCCGCAACGTGCAGCCCACGATCCTGATCGGCACGTCCGCCCAGGCGGGCGCGTTCACCCGGCCGATCGTCACCGACATGGCCGCGCACTGTGAACGCCCGATCATCATGCCTTTGTCGAACCCGACGGCCCGCGCGGAAGCTCTCCCCTCCGACCTTCTCGACTGGACGGACGGGGCAGCCCTGATCGCGACCGGCTCGCCGTTCGAACCCGTCGTCCACAACGATGTGACCTACAACATCGCACAGGCGAACAACGCGCTGATCTTCCCGGGCATCGGGCTCGGCGTGATCACCTCGCTGGCCTCCCGGGTCACCGACACCATGATCGCCGCTGCCGCTGCCGCCGTCGCCTCGGCGGTCACCGATCGGCGTCCGGGTGCCTCGCTGCTTCCGACCATGACCCAGCTGCGCAGCATCTCGGCCCGCGTCGCGGTCGCCGTCGCGGAGGTCGCGGAGAAGGAGGGCCTTGCGGGACGCGAACTCACCACGCCGATCCAGGAGGTCTACGACAACATGTGGCAGCCGGTGTACCCCGAGGTCGAGGTCATCTGAGGTCTTCCGACTCGGGACGTGGCCAGCTGCCGGCTCAGCGGATGCGCAACTCGTAGCAGGCCACGGCCGCCGCGGCGGCAACGTTCAGCGAGTCGATGCCGTGCCCCATGGGTATGCGCACGACGACGTCGGCCTGGCTCAGCCAGTGCGCGCTGAGCCCGTCGCCTTCGGTCCCCAGCAGCAGGGCGAGCTTGCGGTGCCTGGCGACGAGATCCGCGGCCAGGTCGTCCAGGGTCACCGAATCGTCCCGCAAAGCCATGGCCGCGATCATGAACCCCTGTTCGCGCAGACGCTGCAGGCCCCCGCGCCAGTCGTCCAATCGTGCCCACGGAAGTGAGAACACCGCACCCATGGACGTCTTGATCGCCCGGCGGTAGAGCGGGTCAGCAGCGCGCGGGGCGAGCAGCGCACCGTCCCAGCCGAGCCCGGCCACGCTGCGGAGGATCGCCCCGACATTCGTGTGATCGACGATGTCCTCGCAGACCACCAGACGCTGGGCATCCAGCAGATCGTCCATCCGCCAGCGCGTGACCCGCTCCAATGAGGCCAGCGCTCCTCTGTGCACATGGAATCCGGTGACCCGCTCGGCGAGCGCCTCGTCCACGACGTACACCGGCGCCTCACTGCGTTGCAGAATGTCGGCCAGGCCGTTCAGCCACCGCTCGGCGAGCAGGAACGACCGAGGACGATACCCCGCCTCGACCGCGCGGCGGATCACCTTCTCACCCTCGGCAATGAACAGTCCTTCGTCGGCCTCCAGGCTTCGCCTCAACGAGACGTCCCGCAGGTCGACGTAGTCGTGCAGCCGCTCGTCGTGCGGGTCGTCGATCGAGATCATGTGGGCCACGGGCGGTGATCATAGCCCGGGCCGACGATCGCAAGGCCCCGTGAGACGCGAGACGACCAGGCGAGCGAGCGCAGGCGTCCCGCGTTCCGAAATGCGGCGTCACATCAACGTAACACCTTGTTCGACTAGCCTCCCCGCATATGCGGATCAATTGGCACGCTCATACCGCATTTGCGGAGAGAATCATGCAGACCGCCGGGACAGTCCCGACGGTCCGACGCACGCTGACCGACGACGAGCTCGCAGCCATCATGGCGGGGAGCAAGTAGCCATGGAACCGCTCATCAACTGGAAGGAACTGCAGTTCGCTCGTCTGGGACGCCCAGCGGGCGGGCCGGGCGGTGCGGTCGACTGGAGCGCCATGGCTGCCATGTACGCCCGTATGGCCGAGATGGAAGCCGAGCACACCACCTACCAGGTGGACGCATTCCCCACAGACGCGGCCGACACGGTGCTGGACATCGGTTGTGGTCCGGGGCGGATCAGCATTCCCATGGCACGGCGGGCCGCGAGGGTCACGGCGATGGACTCGGCGTCCGGCATGCTCGACGCCTGCCGCGCCAACGTGGCGGCCGCGGGGCTCGACAATGTCGACTACCTCCAGCTCGACTGGCACGAGGCCGTGGCCGGTGAGAACGTCCCGCTCCACGACATCGTGATCTGCTCACGCACGGTCGCTCTCAGTCAACTCGAGCGGCTGAGCGAGTTCGCCCGCAAACGCGTCGCAGTGGTGATGTGGGCGAACGCGCCGAGCATCCCGCCGATCCTCGATCGCATCTTCGAGGGCGCACAGGACCCTCAGAACTCGATGCGAGGACACGGCTCCCCTGATCGTCGCCTGGCGTACAACGTGCTCTACAACATCGTCTACGACCTCGGCTTCGAGCCGAATGTCGTCGTCGTCCCCGACGGGTTCACCCGCACTTTCGCCACTCCCGAGGAGGAATACGACTACCTTCGCGTCCTGCGGCCCATGCTGCCGGGCGCACAGGCGGAGGCCGCATTCCGCACGAACGTCGACCACTTCACCACCACGAATCCGGACGGGAGCGTGACGTTCCTCGTCACGACCCGGTCAGTGGTGTTGTGGTGGGACGTTCACCCGGCCAGCTACGAGGAGGTCTGGCCGACCCACGCCCACTGATCCTTCCGCACCCAGAGAGGAAGAGACAAACACACCCGACGAGAGGAGACAAGAAGAACACGAAAACTTACCGCATGGAATTCCCAGAGGCGATGACCCGGGCCCGCGTTCGGTGGGCTCGGGTCATTGTTGTCACCTGTCGGCCGCGAAACCGGCCACCCGGCGAACCCGTATCGTTGGACGGGTGAGTCAAGCCCCTCATCAGGCCAAACCGTGGTGGAAGCGCCTCGACTGGTTCCTGATAGCCATCGTCCTGGCGGCGGTCACCGCCACAGTCCTACCCGCGGGGGGCGCCGCCGTCCCCGTGGTCGACTGGGCGTCCACCATCACGATTGCGATCCTGTTCTTTCTCTACGGGGTGCGCCTGAAACCGGCCGAGACGCTCACAGGTCTGCGTCACTGGCGACTGCACACCGTCATCCTCTCGTTCACCTACGTGGCCTTCCCGATCATCGGCCTGGCGCTGAGGCTGCTCGTCCCATCGGTCATCAGCGAGGAGCTCTACCGCGGGCTGCTGTGGGTGTGTCTGCTGCCGTCTACGGTGCAGAGCTCGATCAACTTCACCTCGATCGCACGCGGCAACGTCGCCGCGGCGATCGTCAGCGCTTCCATGTCGAATCTGCTGGGAGTCTTCATCACCCCGCTTCTGGCCATCGCGCTGATGAGCACCACCGGCCTGCACATCGACCCCAGCTCGATCCTCGACATCTCGTTGCAGATCCTGGCGCCGTTCATCCTCGGCCAGCTCTCACGCCGCTGGACCGCCGATTTCGTCGCCCGGCACCCGCGTCTCAAGCTGTTCGACCAGGCATCGATCGTGCTGGTGGTCTACAAGGCCTTCGGCCAGGGCGTGCGCAACGGTATCTGGCAGCGCACCGGTCTCGCCGACATCGCGATCATCCTCGTCGTGAACGCGGTGATACTCGCCCTCATGCTGTGGCTCACCTGGCACGTGGCCGGCTGGCTGCGTTTCAACCGCCGCGACCAGATCGCCATCCAGTTCTGCGGGACGAAGAAGTCGCTCGCCACGGGCGTGCCCATGGCCGCCGTCATGTTCCCTGCAGCCCAGGTCGGCCTGATGGTGCTGCCCCTGATGATCTTCCACCAGATGCAGCTCATGATCTGCAGCACCCTGGCGTCCCGCTATTCCAAGAACGACGAAGCCTGGTTGGACGAGGACAATCGTCCTGGCAATGATGCGAACGAGTAGCCGCACCGATTCACCTGCGTTCTGCGCACTAGCAGGACAAGCACCAAACCGACCGGGCCGATCACGACGGCCTCCCCGGGCCGCGCCATCACTCCAGTTGAGTTGAGCAGTGCATGCCGCCTGCGAACTACGCGGTCGGCACGTGCTCGATGTCCATCCGCGCCGACCAGCGTCCGTCGGCGATCCCCACCTTCAACGGCAGACCGAAAGCCGACGTCATGTTGTCGCTGGTCAGCACCTGATCGATTGGGCCGGCGGCCACCACCTTGCCGTGCGAGAGCAGCAGCGCGTGGCTCACCCCGGCGGGAATCTCCTCCACGTGGTGGGTGACCAGCACGGTGGTGGGCGCGTCCGGATCGAGGCACAGCTCCGACAGCGTCGCGACAAGGATCTCGCGGCCCGCCAGGTCGAGCCCAGCACCGGGCTCGTCCAGCAGCAGAAGCTCGGGATCGGTCATCAGCGCACGAGCGATCTCGACACGCTTGCGCTCGCCCTCGCTCAGCGTGCCGAAGGTGCGATCGGCAAGCTCCGACACGTGGAATTCGCGCATCAGGGCATCCGCACGCCCGTAGTCCTGTTCGTCGTAGCGCTCGTTCCAGCGTCCCACCACGCCGTAGGACGCGGAGACCACCACGTCACGCACCAGTTCGTGCCCAGGAATTCGCACAGCGATCGCGGACGACGACACACCGATGCGGGGCCTCAGTTCGAACACGTCCACGGCACCGAGATATTCGCCGAGCAGTTCCACCACGCCGGTCGTCGGGTGCATCTGGGCGCTGAGCAACTGCAGCAGGGTGGTCTTGCCCGCGCCGTTGGGGCCGATGACGACCCAGCGCTGTCCCTCGTCCACAACAAAATCGACATTGTCGAGCAGGAGCGCCTGTCCGCGTCGAACGCTGACCCCGGCCAACTCGGCTACTGCAACCATGACCTTGCCTTCCTCGGGCCCTCGGGGAAGCGGACCACCGCCCCCGACGATAGCGGGCCCAGCCGCCCGGCGCAGCCGGGCACGCCCCGGCGGATCGCGACGTGGCGTCGGGTGTCGTATGCCCGGGCGTCCACCGCCTCAGAAATGAACGAACACACCGATCACCCAGACCGTGATCGCCAGCCCCGCGCAACCGAACTCGATGAGCATGCCGATCCCTGTCGACTTCAGGGCCACCAACGACGATTCCCATGCCGCGCCCGCGTCCCGCAACCGGAGCCACTCACATGCGTACAGACCGGCGATGAATCCGATGATCAGACCGACGACCGGGATCACGAAGGCCCCGATCACTCCCACCACCGTGGCCACGAGAATCGTGCGGTTGGGGATCTGGCGTTCCTTGAGGCGTTTCCCTGTGAGCAGCCAGGACGCACTCATGCCCGCCAGGGCGCAGGCGGCACCGATACCGAAGACGACCCAGCCGACCGGCCCACCGATGCCGATGGCCCACACGAGCAACCCGACGATCACCAGAATGCTGCCGGGCAGCACGGGGAAGATGACCCCGAGCGCCCCGACGAGCAGGAGCATGCCGGCCACGATCGTCACGACTGCCTCCACGGCTGCTCCTTATCGTCCGTCATCCCCGGCCAGGGCCACCAGGCCCTTGTCGAGCGGGCGTCCCGCCGACGTCGCCCATCGTACCGGGCGGCCTGCATGTGGGCTTCATGCACCAACAAGGCTTCCCTGCGCACTCATCCGGAAGATCACTTTGCTATCGCAAGCACACGGAAAGACCACGATTCAGACGCGGGTCCTACAGGTTCATTCAACTCCGCAATCGATCGCGTTCGACGAATAGCTCTGGCAGTAACGCGGGTAGGAATTGGCGGTATACGCCCCAACTGCCGCGCCTGTGCCGACGCTCCAAGAAACTCTCATTCTGCTGGAAGTCAAGGCCCACGTTTCAACAGTTGCGTTGGACGCTCGTCCTACAACCTTCGAGGAGCCGACTCGCGTACCGGAGCCCTTAATCGCATAAGCGCCGACAGCGTCTCAAAAGTACCGACTCGAAATGTGGGCTGTTCCGCACCAGTATCCTTGCGGCGAGGTCGTATCATCGCCGATTTCACCGTCGGCATAAGCGGGCGACAAAGACAACGACCCAACCACTACTGTCGCTAGCACGGCATTAATGATACGACTTTTCTTACTCGTGATTATTCCCTCTTGTCTCAACCGATTAGGCGCAATAACGCTCCCCAAGAGGCACAGTCGGGGCAGTTGCGGCCGGAGCGGCCACATCCATGGACTTCCGACCGTCATAGGAGTGAATCATCATTTGCTCCTGCCCCGTCGGGTTCACGATGACAACCAGGTTGTTATTGATGAGGCAGTACAAGCCGTCATCGGTGGTCAGATAATCGTATCCATCCTGAACTACTATGTAGCTGATGGGCGCATGGTTCTCATCAGCATAGAAGAAGGCGAACTGTGGCAGATAGCTCACGGGTGCGCCACAGTTAAAAAACGCATGACGCCCCGCATAACTGGCTATCGTACAGACGACATCATCACGGTTCACACCAAGATAAAGGTGGCCATCAGGAACATTTCCGGCTCTTCGCAGTTGAGGGTGTAGTGCGGGGCGGCGCGTCGGTCACCGGATAGGGGTCGAGGTCTTCCGAAGATGGAGGTTCTCACGCCACCCATCCGGAAGACCTCGACGTGCCCGACGCTACCTTCGCTCGCCCTGACCTGACCACATTCGCCCGCCTCGACGAGCTCGGCCTTCAGGTCGTCGGGCAGCGCCTCGAGCCCGACCGGGCGGTCCTGGCCTGCCGGGTCGTCGAGCCCGACGGGTGGTGCCGTCGGTGCGGCTGCGAGGGCACGCCACGCGACACCGTCACCCGCGAGCTCGCGCACGAGCCGCTGGGGTGGCGCCCCACCACGCTGGAGGTCACGGTGCGCCGCTACCGGTGCACCGGATGCGGGCACGTGTGGCGCCAGGACACCACCGCCGCGGCCGAGCCGCGGGCCAAGCTCTCCCGCCGGGGCCTGCGCTGGGCCCTGGAGGGCATCGTCGTCCAGCACCTCACCGTCGCCCGCGTCGCAGAAGGGCTCGGTGTCTCGTGGAACACCGCCAACACCGCGGTCCTGGCCGAAGGAAGCCGCGTCCTGATCGACGACCCGACCCGCTTCGACGGCGTCACGGCCGTCGGCGTGGACGAACACGTGTGGCGCCACACCCGCCGCGGGGACAAGTACGTCACCGTCATCATCGACCTCACCGGCGTCCGGGACGGGACCGGGCCCTCGCGGCTGCTCGACATGGTCGAGGGACGCTCCAAGCAGACGTTCAAGACCTGGCTCGCCGAACGCCCCCAGGCCTGGCGAGACGGCGTCGAGGTCGTCGCTATGGACGGCTTCTCCGGCTTCAAGACCGCCACCACCGAGGAACTGCCCGACGCGGTCGCGGTCATGGATCCCTTCCACGTCGTCCGCCTGGCCGGTGACGCGCTCGATGAGTGCCGCCGCCGCGTCCAGCAGCACACCCGTGGCCACCGCGGCCGCAAGGGCGACCCGCTCTACACCGCCCGCCGCACCCTGCACACCGGCGCCGACCTGCTCACCGACAAGCAGAAGCAACGGCTCGATCGGCTGTTCACCGGGGACGACCACGTCGAGGTCGAGGCCACCTGGGCCGTCTACCAGCGCATGGTCACCGCCTACCGCGAACCCGACCGGACCCGGGGACGAGACCTCATGACCCACCTGATCGCCTCCCTCGCACAGGGAGTCCCGGCCACGCTGACCGAGCTGCGGACCCTGGGCCGTACTCTCAACCGACGCGCTGCCGACGTCCTGGCCTACTTCGACCGCCCCGGCACCTCGAATGGGCCTACCGAGGCCATGAACGGCCGACTCGAACACCTACGCGGCTCCGCCCTCGGCTTCCGCAACCTCACCAACTACATCGCCAGATCGCTCCTCGAGGCCGGCGGATTCAGACCCCGACTACACCCTGGATTCGGATGAGCCACATTTCCGAACCACCGCCACTCATCAGGAAGAGGCACGCCGCCTTTCTTAGCCATCTCGAGAGGCGGATCGTCAAAATCTTGCCTCGGCCGATCAAGCACAGACAACGTGTTTCCCGCAGGTGCGCACGCGCCAAACACTCCGAGCCCCGTCACAAGCACAGCAGTAAGGCAGATCCGGCCGACAACACAGATGCTCCGACGCATCAGAACTCCTGGGGGAAAAGTCCACAACGACTACCCAGATAGGTTCTCCCGCGTGGTCCTGCCACGTCAAGACCCCAATGCCACCCACCCGACAACCACCACGGCGTCTTCGTTGGTCCACCGACGGGCCCGCGCGTGGCAGCAGTTGTGGTCATGCGGTGCTCAGGGCGTTCCGTGCACAAGGCGGCACCGATGCCGCTCGTCCAGGCACACGGCCGACCAGGAGCGTTCCTACTCCGGCCCCATTTCACGGTGCTCGGCCCGGCCGTGACCGCCCGCACCGACGGAGCTCGCCGCACCGGGACGGCCCTCCATGACATGAGGCATGACCCCGTAGACGGCGTCAATGAGTCCCGCCAGAGCATCAGCCACCCGCGCGCCGTCTGCCGTGACCCCGTACTCGACGTGGCGGACGCCCGGAGCCGTACGGGTGACGAACCCGTCGGCCTCGAGGATCTTGAGGGTCTGGGAGAGCATCCGGTCGCTGATACCGCCGACCGCCCTGGCGATCTCGGCGAACCGGAGCTCTCCGGGACGAAGGGCCACCAGGGTGAGCGCACCCCAGCGGCTCATCACATGGTCGAGCACCTCGCGGGAGGTACATCGAGCATCGAAGACATTGAAGGGCATCGGTTTCATGGCGACTTCCGGTTGACGGACTTACTTACTGATATATAGTTCTTACGCCAAGTAAGTTTACCCGAATGGAGGAGTCCATGTCGTTCGCTGTCACCGGCGCCACTGGTGCGCTCGGAACCCTGGTCATCAACGCCCTTGCCGACCGCGTCCCGGCCGACCAGATCGTCGCGCTCGTCCGCGACCTCGGCAAGGCGGCACCGCTGGCCGCCCGGGGCGTAACGGTCCGTGAGTTCGACTACGACCGCTCCGATACCCTCGCCCCTGCACTGGACAGCGTGGACCGGCTCCTGCTGATCTCCTCCAACCAGGTCGGCAGGCGGTTCGCCCAGCACAAGGCCGTGATCGACGCTGCCGTCGGCGCCGGGGTGTCGCGGATC